>CAXUBE010000203.1:0-5130 GCA_964249215.1 uncultured Rhodopseudomonas sp.
GGATGCTGGCGCGCGGGGCCGCCGGCGCGTTTTTTTCCGTTCTGCTCGCGCCTGCTGTCCCGCAAGCCGCTGATATCGCTGTGAAAGCTCCGCAAGCCCGGATTTTCGACTGGACCGGTTTCTACATCGGCGCGCAGGCCGGCTACGCGTTCGGCCAGTCGCAGTCCGAGCTGCGCGACCCACTGCCGAGCAGCAACGGCAACCGCTTCGGCAGCGCGATTGCGGGCGTGCAGGCCGGCGCCAACTATCGTTTGCGCTCCGGCGTGGTGATCGGCGCCGAGGCAGATCTCATTTTCCCGGACTACCTGGAAAACGGCGCGGTGATATCGACGCTGAACGGCGCCAGCGCCAATGTCACGCATGCGCTCGACTATGTCGGCACGCTGCGCGCGCGCATCGGCTACGCGCCAAGTAACTGGATGATCTACGTCACCGGCGGCTTCGCCTGGTCCGCGGAGCGCTATCTCGACGCGCAGTTCGCGCCCGCGGAAAAAATCCTCGACGTCCGTCCGGGCTGGACCGCCGGCGGCGGCGCCGAATACGGCTTCGCCCCGCATTGGAGCGTGCGGCTGGAATATCTCTACGCGCGCTTCGACAAGGCCGCGGTGCAGTTTGCGTCGGGCGTGCAATTTACGTCGACGCGCGAGATGCAGTCGCTGCGCGCGGGCCTCAATCGCAAGATCGACTGGTTCGGCGCGCCGACGCCGCCTACCTCGCTCGCCGATCCGGAATCAGCGCGCTGGGAAATTCACGGCCAGACGACGTACTTGCCGCAAGGCTATCCGTCATTTCCCGCGCTCTACAGCGGCACGAACAGCCTCTCGCCGAATGCGCAGCTGAAGGCGACCTGGAGCAACAGCCTCTATCTCAACGCGCGGCTGTGGGACGGCGGCGAAGTCTATCTCAATCCCGATCTGCTGCAGGGCTACGGCCTGAGCGACACGTTCGGGGCCGCCGGATTTCCCAACGGCGAAGCCCAGAAGTCCGGCTTTCCCTATCCGCGCTTCAGCCCGTCGCGCGCCTTTGTCCGGCAGACCTTCGGCTTCGGAGGCGAGCAGGAAGACCTCGCCTCGGGACAACTGCAACTCGCTGAAAAAGCCGACGTCTCGCGGCTGACGCTGCAGGCCGGCCGCTTTTCGGTGATCGACGTGTTCGACAACAACATCTACGCGCACGATCCGCGCAAGGACTTCATGAACTGGTCGATCTGGGCCTCCGGCGCCTTCGACTACGCCGCCGACAAGCTCGGCCTCGGCTACGGCGCGACCGCCGAGTTCAACCAGAAGCAATGGGCGGTCCGGGGCGGCTACTTCCTGATGGACGCGCAGTCGAACTCGAACAATTACGACACCAGGCTCGGCCAGCGCGGCGAGTACGTCGTCGAACTGGAAAGGCGCTACGCGCTGTTCGCGCAGCCCGGCAAGCTGCGCGTGCTCGCGTTCGTCAACAGCGCAAATGCCGGCAGCTATCGCGAGACGCTCGACAATCCGCAGTTCGACCTCGACATCGGACAGACCCGCCGCGGCCGGATCAAATACGGCTACGCGCTCAACGTCGAGCAGGCGCTGAGCGACGATTTCGGCCTGTTCGGGCGATGGAGCTGGAACGAAGGCAAGACCGAAATCATGGCGTTCTCCGACATCGACGCCAGCCTGTCCGGCGGCGCATCGATCAAGGGCGTGCGCTGGGGACGGCCCGACGACGTGATCGGCATCGGCGGCGCGATCAACGCGCTGTCGGCCGATCACCGCGACTTCATCGCCGCGGGCGGGCTCGGTCCGCTGATCGGCGACGGCAGGCTGAACTACCGGCGCGAGCGCGTCATGGAAACCTACTACGCCTGCGCGATCGACAAGAACCTCACCGCCACGGCGGACTATCAGCTTCTCGTCAATCCCGCCTACAACGCCGACCGCGGCCCGGTCTCGATCTTCGCGGCGCGGCTGCACGGCGAGTTCTGACCGCGCGCGACGCCCGCGGCGGCCGATCAGATCGCCGGCGCGAAACTGTCGGCGCGCGCCATCTGCCAGGGTTCGGAAAACCGCGGGTCGGACGTGCCATTGATCAGTTCGCCGGGCCGCAGCGCCGGATACAGCGCCGAGAACAGCCGCACGTCTGTGGTCGATGACCGCTGCGAAAAATGGATCGGCCGCACGTCCTGCGGGTGATCGAGCCCCGCCGCGGCGATCAGTTCGGCCAGCGCGTGCAGCGTCGAGCGGTGGTAGTTGTAGACCCGTTCGGCCTTGTCCGGCACCACCAGCGCGCGGCTGCGCGTCGGGTCCTGCGTGGTCACGCCGGTCGGGCAACGGTCGGTGTGGCAACTCAGCGACTGGATGCAGCCCAGCGAAAACATGAATCCGCGCGCCGAATTGCACCAGTCGGCGCCGATCGCCATCGCGCGCGCCATGTCGAAAGCCGTCGCGATCTTGCCCGCGGCGCCGATCCGGACGCGGTCGCGCGCACCGATGCCGACGAGCGCGTTGTGCACGAAGTTGACGCCCTCGCGCATCGGCATGCCGAGATGGTCCATGAACTCCACCGGCGCCGCGCCGGTGCCGCCCTCATTGCCGTCGACCACGATGAAGTCGGGATAGATCCCGGTCTGCAGCATCGCCTTGCAGATCGCGAGGAATTCCCACGGATGGCCGATGCAGAGCTTGAAGCCGACCGGCTTGCCGCCGGACAGCGCGCGCATCTGGCCGATGAAGCCCATCATCTCGAGCGGCGTGGAGAACGCCTTGTGATAGGCCGGCGAGATGCAGTCCTCGTCCATCGCGACGCCGCGAATCCGCGAAATCTCTTCCGAGACCTTTGCCGCCGGCAGCACGCCGCCATGCCCGGGCTTGGCGCCCTGGCTGACCTTGAGTTCGACCATCTTGATCTGATCATCGGCCGCGATCCGCGCGAATTCCTCAGGATCGAAAGTGCCGTCGCGATGGCGGCAGCCGAAATAGCCCGAACCGATTTCCCAGATCAGGTCGCCGCCGTTCTCGCGATGATAGGAGCTGACGCCGCCCTCGCCGGTGTCGTGCGCAAAGCCGCCCTTTTTGGCGCCGGCGTTCAGTGCGCGCACCGCATTGGGGCTGAGCGCGCCGAAACTCATCGCCGAGATGTTGAACACCGAGGCCGAGTATGGCTGCTTGCAATCCGGCCCGCCGATCGGCACGCGGAAGGCCTCCTCGGCATGCGGGCGCGGCGCGGCGGAATGGTGCATCCACTCATAGCCTTCGCGGTAGACGTCCTCCTGGGTGCCGAACGGGCGCTTGTCGAGCACCATCTTCGCGCGTTGATAGATCACCGCGCGGGTATCGCGGCTGAACGGCATGCCGTCCTTTTCGCTCTCGAAGAAATATTGCCGCATCTCCGGCCTGATTTCCTCGAGCAGGAATCGCAGATGCGCCGTGACCGGATAATTGCGCAGCACCGCGTGATGCGTCTGCAGGAGATCGCGGATGCCGAGCAGCGTCAGCGCGCCGAATACCAGCAGCGGGACCACCACCAGTTCGAGCACCTTGTGGTCGACCAGAACGATGCCGAGCAGCAGCGCGGTCACCACGGCGCAGATGGTGAGCACGATGAAGCGCGGAGAAAACGGAGTCAGAAGCGTATCCATGGAACTCCTCAGGCCGATCCGCCCCGCCCATTCTCTGCAAGCCGCGGGCCGAAAGCCGCTCAGGCATACACCATTTTCACCGCGCCGATATCATAACATCGGCGCCGGCGGGCCATCGGCCGGCCCGCGCCGGGCATCGCTATCGGACAAGCGACGCGGGATGCCCGATGCAAAACGAAGGCCACGCGATGCCCGCGCGGCCTTCGTCGTCGTCGCGCGATGTCAGGCTCAGAACAGCCGCGAGAATATGAAGTAGAGCGTGCCCGAAAGCAGGATCGCCGCCGGCAATGTCAGCACCCAGGCCATCACCATGTTGCGGATGGTGGCGACCTGCAATCCCGACCCGTTGGCGGCCATCGCCCCGGCGACGCCGGACGACAGCACATGCGTGGTCGAGACGGGAAGCCCGAACATGTCGGCCGCGCCGATGGTGGCGGCCGCGACCAGTTCGGCCGATGCGCCCTGCGCGTAGGTCAGGTGGGTCTTGCCGATCTTTTCTCCCACCGTGACGACGATCCGCTTCCAGCCGATCATCGTGCCAAGCCCGAGCGCGATCGCCACGGCGACCTTGACCCAGGTCGGGATGAACTTGGTCGCGCTGTCGAGCGATCCCTTGTAGGCGTTGAGCGTCGCGATATCGTCCTTGCCGAGCGCGCTTTCCTTGTCCTTCATCAGGAAGCGGATCGCCTCGGACGTCAGATACATGTCGTTGCGGGTGTTGCCGACCGCCTCGGCCGGGACGCGACTGAGCGAACCATACTTCTGCACCTGATCGCCGACATCCTTCACCAGCACGGCCAGCGACGGATAGGTGCCCTCGCTGATCTTGTGCTGCGACACGTAGTCGGTGACCAGCGGACGCGGGTCACCGATGATGTTGTGGCCGGCCCCCTTGGCCGAGATCACCGCCGATGCCGCGTCCGAGACCTTCTGGAATTGCTCGACCTGCGACGCCGGAAGCGCGCGGTTGAGCGCGTAGGCTGTCGGCACCGTGCCGATCAGGATCAGCATGATCAGACCCATGCCCTTCTGGCCGTCATTCGATCCGTGAGCGAAGCTGACGCCGGTGCAGGTCAGGATCAGCAGGCCGCGAATCCACAACGGCGGAGCCTTGCCGGGCTCCGGCGCCGCATAAAGCGCGGGGTTGCGGACCATCAGTTTCAGCAGCAGCAACAGCGCTGCGGCGCAGACGAAACCCACCAGCGGCGAAAGCAACAGCGCATAACCGATCTCGGTCGCTTTGCCCCAGTCGACGCCGGACGTGCCATCGCGGCCGCGCAATAGAGCGTTGGCGATGCCGACGCCGATGATCGATCCGATCAACGTATGCGAGCTCGAGGCCGGCAGGCCGAAATACCAGGTCCCGAGATTCCAGAGGATGGCGGCGATGAGAAGCGCGAACACCATCGCAAAGCCGGCGCTGCTGCCGACCTGCAGGATCAGTTCCACCGGCAGCAGCGATACGATGCCGAAGGCGACCGCGCCGCTCGACACCAGCACGCCGAGGAAGTTGAAGA
>CAXUBE010000204.1:0-5093 GCA_964249215.1 uncultured Rhodopseudomonas sp.
ATTCGGATCGGCGCGGCGCAGCCCCGGCCCGCCGAACGTCACCACGGTCTGCGGCACGTCGAGCGGAACGAACACGCGCTGCGGCGGCCTGGCCGCCTCGACCTCGGCGACCGCGACGAGGCTCGCTTTGGCGGGCAGCGCGCCGAAGGTCTGGTCGAGCAGCCTGCCGAGCGTGGCGGCGTCGACGTCGCCGACCACCGCGATCCTCAGCGTGTCCTTTGCGAGCACATGGCCGACATAGGCGGTCATGTCGTCGCGGGTGATCTTCGGGATGCTTTCCAGAGTACCCCCGGCCGGGCGGCCATAGGGGTGATCGCCGAACGCGAGTTCGAGAAACCTGCGGGTGGCGATCGCGTTCGGGCTCACGGAGTCCCGCCGCAGCGTCGACATCACCTGGGCGCGGATGCGCTCGATATCGACGGCGTCGAAGCGCGCGCTGGTCAGCGACATCCGCAACAGGTCGAACGCCTCGTCGCGATTGTCCTTCAGCATCCGCAACGACCCGCGCAGCGTATCCCGCGTCGCGCTGAATGACAGTTCGATCGCCCGGCGGTCGAGCCGCTCGTGGAAGGTCGCGGAGTCGAGATCGCCCGAGCCTTCGTCCAAGAGATTGGCGACCATGTGGCCGACGCCGGGCTTGTCGGCCGGGTCCTGCGTGGCGCCGCCGCCGAACGCGTATTCCATCGCGATCAGCGGCACGGTGGCGTCCTGCACGAACCACGCCTCGATGCCGCCGGGACTGACGAGGTGCTGGATTTTCGCGGCGGCGACGGAGGGCGCAGGCGCCAGCGCGACGACGGCGCAGGCCGTGATCGCGAGCGCGGCGCGCCGGCCGATGTTCAAGAGCGATCTCACGAGCGCTTCTCCTCGCGTTTCGGCGTGGCGTCCTTGATCAGGTAGCCGGTCACCGAGCGGTTCCTGTCGAGATATTTCTGCGCCACCGCGCGCACCTGATCCGAGGTCACCGCGCGGATCCGCTCCGGCCAACTGCGGATATCCTCGACGCTGAGCCCGGTGGTGAGCGCCGCGCCGTACCAGCGCGCCAGCGCCGCCTGGTTGTCCTGCGCGTAGATCGCCTCCGCGATCAGTTGGGTCTTGACCCGCTCGAGGTCCTCGGCGCGCACCGCGTTGCGGGCGACGTCGGCGATCACGGTGTCGACCGCCTGCTCGACCGCGGGAAACTCGACGCCGGGCTTCGGCGACACCGACACCGCGAACTGCGTGTCGTCCAGCGACGTGCCCTGATACGACGCGCCGGCGCTGACCGCGAGCGGCTTGTCGATCACCAGCGCGCGGTAAAGATAGGAGTTGCTGCCGCCGCCCATCAGTTGCGCCAGCACGTCGAGCGCGGGGCTTTCGCCCGCCGCCGCGGTCGCCGCCGACGGCACCAGGTAATAGCGGCGCAGGCCGGTCTGCTCGACCCGCGGATCGGCCAGCGTCACGGTGCGCGGGCCGGCCGGAACGGGCTCCTGCGGGCGCATGCGATGTTCGGCGATCGCGGGCTGCGACGGCACCACGCCGAAGCTTTTTTCGATCGCGGGGCGGATGTCCTGCGCCTCGACGTCGCCGGCGATCACCAGCGTCGCATTGTTCGGCGCGTAGAAGCGCCGGTAGAACGCCAGCGCGTCCTCGCGGTCGAGCTTCTCGATCTCCTGATGCCAGCCGATCACCGGCCGGCCGTAGGGATGGTTGAGATACAGCGCCGCCATGATCTGTTCGTTCAGCCGCGCGTCCGGATTGTTGGCGACGCGCATGTTGAACTCTTCGAGCACCACGTCGCGCTCCGGCAGCACGTTCTCGTCCTTCAGCACCAACCCGGTCATGCGGTCGGCCTCGAGCTCCATCATCCTGTCGAGGTGCTCGCGCGGCACGCGCTGGAAATAGCCGGTGTAGTCGGTGGCGGTGAAGGCGTTCTCGTTGCCGCCGATCTTGAGCACGGTCTGCGAGAATTCGCCGACCGGATGCCTGGCGGTGCCCTTGAACATCAGATGTTCGAGGAAATGCGCGAGCCCCGACTTGCCCGCGGTCTCGTCGGCCGAGCCGACCTTGTACCAGATCATCTGCGTCACCACCGGGGTGCGGTGATCCGGGATCACCACGACGCGCAGTCCGTTGGCGAGCGAGAAGGTCGCCGGCGGCTCTGCGGCGACGGTCTGCGCCCGCGCCGGAGCGGCGGGCGCGGCGGAAACAAGGATGGCGGCGAGTAGCGCAGCGGCAACACGGTGAGACGGCATCATGACCTGTCTGCCGGCCCGAGCGGAAATGTCGGCACCGGCGTCGCTAACCATACACCCGGCCCGCATGCGCGGGCGTCACAAATCCGAAAGCCCGGACTCTTGCGATCCGAGCTTCGGCGATCAATCGCCGTATTGGCCGGCGGCCGGGTTATAGGGCTTGGAGACCAGCGATTCCTTCGGGCCGGTGCCGTAGGCGTAGTTCGGCGACGGCGTCTGGTAGCCGACCGGCGGCTGCACCAGCGAGTCGCGCGGCGGCTCGCCCTTGAACGGCGCGCTCTCGACCTTGCTGCCGCCGCCGAAAATGCCGCTCAGGCCGCCGGTGTAGCCGAGCTGCGAGGGGCTCAGCACCGGGCTGGTGTTGGAGTTGCCGGGCTGCATCGGATCGTCGCTGGAGCGCTTGCTGGCCGCGGTCCTGCCGACATTGAGTTCGTCCGGCGTGAGCAGGCGCGAGGCCTCCTGCGGCGTCTGCTTGGCTTTCTTCGCGGCGGCGATCGCGGCCTTGCGGCGCTGCGCGTCGGGGTCCTTCGGCCAGTTCGGCGCGACCACGTCGCCGCCGGTCGCCGGCGGCGGCAGGTCGATCCGCGGCGGCACCACCAAAGGCGAGCGCTCGCGGTATTCGATGCCGGTGTTCTCCATGTTGGTGCCGCCGATGCCGGCCATGATCCCCTTGATGATCCGTTCCTCGAAGGTGGAATCGTCCTCGTCGTCCTCGGCGCGGGCGACGCCGCCGCTCATCACCAGGCCGACGCCGAGCGCCACCGCGGCTAGCCGCAGCATGCGCAGCGTTGTCGAAGACATCTGCGAAATCTCGAAGCCGAGACCGGTCTCGCGCATGGCGTTGATCCTGTTCACGTCCTTCACGAGCCGGCGCCGGCCGGGCGCCGTTCCCGCAGCGGTTCGTATCGGCCGGGATCAGGGCGCTTTTACGGCGGGCTGGCCGATGAAGGAATCATACAACAGCGCCGCGACACCGACAACGATCGCCACATCGGCAAGGTTAAAGACGTACCAACGATAGACCTGCCCGCCGATCGCGACATGAAGCAGCGCGAAATCCAGCACCGCGCCATAGGCCAGCCGGTCGATCGCGTTGCCGATCGCGCCGCCGATGATCAGCCCGAGGCCGAGCGTCGCCATCCGGGTGGTGGCGCGCGCCATCCAGATCGCCAGCGCCACCACGGCGATCGCCTTCACCGCCAGCATGACCGCCTGCCCGGCCGGGCCCTGATCCGCGAACCAGCCGTAGCTGATGCCGGTATTCCAGGCGAGGGCGAGGTCGAAAAACGGCGTGACGCTCACCGCGCCGCGGTTGGCGATGTCGAACACGAACAGCAGCCAGAGCTTGGAGGCCTGATCGAGCAGCAGCGCCGCGATCGCGGCGATCACGCCGTGGCGGAGCCGCGGCGTCACGCGCCCGCTCCCAGCGCCTTCCATTCGCGCAGCGCCAGCGCGTCGCGCGGCGAGACGTCGGGATACTCCCTGTCCTCGCCGACGCTCGGCAGAATCTTCCACGACCGCGCGCATTTGGTGCCGGCCGCGCGCTCGACCACCACAGCGACGTTCGGCACGTCCGGCAGCGCGAACGCCTCCGCCGGCGCGTCCTCATCGGTCGCCATCGCGTTCGAGGTGATGCAGATTTCGGCGAGATCGATATCGAACAACGTCGAAAAGATCGCCTTGTCGGCGACATACACCAGCGGCGAGGCCTCCAGCGACGAGCCGATCCGCTTGGCCGCGCGCTCGACTTCCAACGCGCCGGTGACGACGCGGCGAACGTCGCGCACGATCTCCCATTTCGCCGCCAGCGCGTCATTGCGAAACCTATCCATCGGCGGCGGAAACAGCGTCAGATGCACGCTCGGCTCGGCGGCGGGGCGCATCATCCGCCACGCTTCGTCGGTGGTGAACGACAGCACCGGCGCCAGCCATTTCAGCACCGCGTCGCAGATGATGTCGATCGCGGTGAGCGCGGCCTTTCGTGCCGGCGACGACGGCGGATCGCAATACAGCGTGTCCTTGCGGATATCGAAGTAGAACGCGGAGAGTTCGGTGTTCATGAACGCGGACAGGCTGGCGACCACGGTCTTGTAGTCGAACGCGGCATAGGCTTCGCGCACGATGGCGTCCTGCGCCGCAAGCCGGTGCAGCATCAGCCGCTCCAGCTCAGGCATGTCAGCGAAATCGACGGCGTCCCCCGGCTTGAAATGGTGCAGCGTGCCGAGCATCCAGCGGATCGAATTGCGCAGCTTGCGGTAGGTCTCCACGGTGTTCTTGAGGATTTCCGGGCCGATGCGCTGGTCGTCGGCGTAATCGGTGGCGCACACCCACAGCCGCAGGATATCGGCGCCGGATTGCGCGATGATCTTTTGCGGCTCGGTGGTGTTGCCGAGCGATTTCGACATCTTGCGGCCGTTCTCGTCGAGCGTGAAGCCGTGGGTCAGCACCACGTCGAACGGCGCCCGCCCCCGGGTGCCGGAGCTCTCGAGCAGCGACGACTGGAACCAGCCCCGATGCTGGTCCGAGCCTTCCAGATACATCACGGTGTCCGTGCCGCCATCGATCTTGCGGACGATGGTGCCGAGCTGCGGGAAGTTCTGCTTGTCCTCAAGGACAAAGGCGTGGGTCGAGCCGGAGTCGAACCAGACGTCGCAGATGTCGTCGATCTTTTTCCATGCTTCCGCGGCGCGGGCGCCGAGAAAGCGCTCGCGCGCGCCGTCCATGTACCAAGCGTCCGCGCCTTCCTGCATGAAGGCCTCCGCGATGCGCTGATTGACGATTTCGTCCTGCAGGATTTCCGCGGAGCCGTCGCCCTTCTCGCGCACGAACACCGCGATCGGCACGCCCCAGGCGCGCTGG
>CAXUBE010000205.1:0-4665 GCA_964249215.1 uncultured Rhodopseudomonas sp.
GCGCGCGCGATACCGTGCGCAACGCCACGCTGCTCGGCGGCACCGCCGCGGTGCTGGTCGCGGTGCTGATGGCGATGCCGCTGGCGCGGTCGCTGACCCGGCCGCTGGTGACGATCACCGACGCGGTCGAACAGTTCACCCGCGGCGAGACCGTGCGGCTGCAGCCGGCCGGCAGCATCGAGATCAACCAGCTCGCGGAGGCCTTCACCCGCATGACCGCGGAAACGCGGCGGCGCGCCGCGGCGCTCACCACCGAGGTCGAGCAGCGCACGCGGCTCGCCGACGTGCTGCACAAGACCATCAACAACATGATCGATCCGGTGCTGGTGTCGGATGCCGCCGGCCGCATCATCATCACCAACGCCGCATCCAGGAACAAGCTCGGCAACGCCGCCATCGTCGGGCTCGCGGTCGACGGATTCGAGCTGGAGCACGTCACCGAGCAGGGAATCGTGCCGCTGCCGGCGCATCTGTGGCCGCTGGTGCGCGCGACCAACGGCGAAACCGTCGATGATTTCGAATTCAGCGTGTGGCAGAAGCAGCTGCAGACGCGCAGCTATCTCGTCGCCTACGGCAAACCGATGCGCAACGACGCCGGCAGGCTGCAGGGCGCGGTGATGGTCTATCGAGACATCACCCAGCGCAAGAACGCCGAGGAAGCGCTGCGCCAGAGCGAGCGCATGGCGCGGGCGATCGTGGACACCGCGCTCGACGCCTTCGTGCAGATCGACCATATGCGCAAAGTCACCGGCTGGAGCCCGCAGGCCGAGGCGATGTTCGGCTGGACCCGCGACGAGGCGATCGATCGCGAGCTCGGCCGCTTGATCTTCGCGCCCGGCGATCCGTCGCAGCGCACGGCGGGCTACGCCCGGCTGCTGGATTCGATCGACCACGGCGCGCCGCGCCACCGCATCGAGGTCGAAGCGTTCCGCCGCGACGGCTCGCCGATCCCGATCGAGGCGACGATGACGGCGCTGATCCGCCATGACGGCATCGTCACCAACGCGTTCCTGCGCGACCTCACCGAACGCAACATCGCCGACAGCCAGTTGCGGCAATCGCAAAAGATGGAATCGATCGGCCAGCTCACCGGCGGCATCGCGCACGACTTCAACAACATGCTGACGGTGATCACCGGCACCATCGACATTCTCGGCGACGCGGTGTCGGACCGGCCGCATCTGTCGGGCATCGCGCGGCTGATCAGCGAGGCCGCCGATCGCGGCGCACAATTGACCCGGCTGCTGCTGGCGTTCGCGCGCAAGCAGCCGCTGTCGCCCTGCAACGCCGACGTCAACGCCGTGGTCGAGGCGCTGCAAGCTTTGCTGCGGCCGACGCTCGGCGAACAGATCGAGATCGAGACCGTGTTGCAGGAGGGCGCCTGGCCGATCTTCGTCGATCGCGGCCAGCTCGATTCGGCGCTGGTCAATCTCGCGGTCAACGCCCGCGACGCGATGCCCAACGGCGGACGGCTGACGCTCGAGACCGGCAATGTCGAACTCGATTCGGATTTCGCGCGGCGCTACGGCGAGGTCGAGCCCGGCGCCTATGTGATGATCGCGGTCAGCGATTCCGGCTGCGGCATCCCGGAGGCGATCCGCAGCAAGGTGTTCGATCCGTTCTTCACCACCAAGGAAGTCGGCAAGGGCACCGGGCTGGGGCTCAGCATGGTGTACGGCTTCATCAAGCAGTCCGGCGGCCACGTCGCGCTCTACAGCGAGGAGGGGCTCGGCACGACGTTTCGGATCTATCTGCCTCGCGCGGATTCCGAACCGCAGGAGATCGCGGCGCCGTTGTGCCAGCCGGCGGCGATCGGCGGCACCGAAACCATCCTGGTGGTCGAGGACGACATCACGGTGCGCAACTACGTCACCGCACAGCTCGACAGCCTGGGCTACAGCATCATCGCCGTCGCCGATGCCGCCGCGGCGCTGGCGGTCAGCGACCGCAACCAGCGCTTCGACCTGCTGTTCACGGACATCGTGATGCCGGGCGAACTGAACGGCGTGAAGCTCGCCGCCGAAATGGCCAAGCGCCATGTCGACCTGAAGGTGCTGTTCACCTCGGGCTATTCGGAAAACGCGCTGATCCACAACAACAGGCTGGACAGCGACGTGCTGCTGCTGTCGAAGCCGTACCGCCGCGCCGATCTGGCGCGCATGGTGCGCCTCGCGCTGACGCAGCAGGCGGCCGTCGAACCGCCGCGCCGCGAGGCGGTGGGGTGACGACGACCGGGCGAGGGGTTCGATCACCAATTAGTCCGCACCCCCTCACCCCGACCCTCTCCGCACGGGAGAGAGCGCGCGCCGCCGGTGACGGCAAGATGAATTCACGCATCGACCAGCGTGAACTGCAGCAGCAGCGTCCGCTGCAGCAGCGAGAAATTATCGTCCGATATCATCGTCAGCACGGTGTCGCCGGCGGCATCGACGAACGAATCGATGCCCTCCATGTTGTCGATCTCGTAGCCGAGATCGGCCTCGAAGATCGGCGGACCGTCGAGCGTGGCGTTCGGCGCCAGCGATGCCAGCGCGATCCGCCGGATGCGGATGCCGAGGCCGGCCAGCAGCGAGAACTTCCGCTCCAGGATCAGCAGCTCGCCGGAGCGCAGCAGCGTGGCGTCGCTGATGTCGTAGTTGTCGGTGCGCCGCACCGCGAACTGTCCCGGCGTCCGGCCGCCGATCAGAAAGCCGACGATGTTGTCGTCGGCGTCGAGGCCGCGTTCGGAGATCGCGATCAGCGTGCCGGCGAGCGGCTGGCCCTTCGGCACCATCACAAGCGATTCCAGCCCCTTGTTGTTCGGCAGCTTGCGCAGCGCCGGCGGCACCGCGATCGGCTGGGCCAGAGCGCGCACGCCGTCGCGGCCGAACTCGAAGCGCACGATCTGGTTGACGCGTTCGATTCCGACATAGGCGACGGCGCCATCGAACGCGAGCGATTCGGTATCGTACCAGCCGCGTCTGGCAAGGGGCCGTCCGTCGGAGCCGAGCATCGGCGCGGCCTCGACATCGGCGATCCCGGTCATCTCCCGCCCGGCATAAACGATGCGGCCGGTGAACCAGGTCGACTTGTCGCTCAGCACCGTGAAGCGTTCGCCGCCCGGATCGAGATGCAGCGCGGATAGTCCGCCGAAGCCGCGGAAGGTCGAGCTCAGCACCAGCCCGCTGCGGAACTGCAGCGATCCGAACCGCACGTGCGAGGCGTCGCGCGGATCGAACAGCGGGACCGGCCGCGCGCCGCCGCCTGCTGACCTTGGGCGCGGGCATGGCGCCGGAGGTCTCGCTGAACAGTTCCGCGAGCTTTTCGGTGATCGCGCCGCCGAGTTCCTCGGCGTCGACGATGGTCACCGCGCGGCGATAATAGCGCGTGACGTCGTGGCCGATGCCGATCGCGATCAGTTCGACCGGCGAACGGGTCTCGATCTCCTCGATGACATAGCGCAGGTGGCGCTCGAGATAATTGCCGGGATTGACCGACAGGGTGGAATCGTCGACCGGCGCGCCGTCCGAGATCATCATCAGGATCTTGCGCTGCTCGCTGCGCCCGAGCAGGCGCTCGTGCGCCCAGTCCAGCGCCTCGCCGTCGATGTTTTCCTTCAGCAATCCCTCGCGCATCATCAGCCCGAGATTTTTCCGCGCCCGCCGCCACGGCGCGTCGGCGGATTTGTAGATGATGTGCCTGAGATCGTTGAGCCGTCCGGCATTCGCGGGCTTGCCCGCGGCGAGCCAGGCCTCGCGCGACAGCCCGCCCTTCCAGGCCCGCGTGGTGAAGCCGAGAATCTCGACCTTGACGCCGCAGCGCTCCAGCGTGCGCGCCAGGATGTCGGCGCAGGTCGCCGCCACGGTGATGGGGCGGCCGCGCATCGAGCCGGAATTGTCCAACAGCAGCGTCACCACGGTATCGCGGAAGGTGGCTTCCTTCTCGCTCATGAACGACAGCGGATGAAACGGATCGGTGACCACGCGCGACAGCCGCGCCGGGTCCAGCACGCCCTCCTCGAGGTCGAAATCCCAGGCGCGGTTCTGCTGCGCCATCAGACGCCGCTGCAGCCGGTTCGCCAGCCGCGCGACGATGCCCTGCAGATGCGCGAGCTGCTTGTCGAGGTAGCTGCGCAGCCGTTCCAGTTCGTCGTGGTCGCACAGGTCCTCGGCCGCGACCACCTCGTCGAATTTCGGCGCGAAGGCGTGATATTCCGGTCCGCGCGGCTCGTTGAGGGCGCGCGCATTCGGCCGCTGCGCCTCCCCCGGCGTCTCGTCGTCGCCGAGTTCGCCGTCGTCGAGCGTATCGCTGGTCGAGGCCTGCGCGCTTTCCATCGCGCTGTCGGACATCTCCTCGCTCGACGCCTCGGCCTGCTCGGCGCTCATCTCCTGCGCGGCGTCGCTTTCCGGCGAGCCTTCGGCGCCGGACTGATCGTCCTCGCCGTCCTGATCGTCGTCCTGGTTGTCGTCCTCGTCGGCCTCGGCGTTGCGCTCGTCGCCGAGATCGAGCGCCTCCAGCAGATCGTGCACGGCGTCGCCGAATTTCGACTGATTGTCGGCGAAGCGATCGAGCCGGTCGAGCCGCGCGCCGATCTTGTCCTCCAGCACCTGACGCCACAGATCGACCATCTTGCGCGCCGCGGCCGGCGGCGACAGAGCGGTCAGGCGTTCGCGCACCAGCATCGCC
>CAXUBE010000205.1:4675-5078 GCA_964249215.1 uncultured Rhodopseudomonas sp.
GCGCAGTTGACGGCCACGAACGGTCCCTTCGCGCGTGCGCTCTTCTCGTGGATCGAGCGCGCGACGAGCTCCTTGCCGGTGCCGCTCTCTCCGAGGACGAGGACGGTGGCCATGCTCGGCGCGGCCTGCGTCGCCAGCCCGGTCAGGCGTTCGCGCACCAGCATCGCCAGCGCGTCCGACAAAGGCGCGTCGGCGCGGTCGGTGATCTCGTCGAACTTGCCGCGGTGGAAATGATCGTCCAGCATGGCGGAGAGATTGCGCGAGACGCCTTCCATGCGGCGCGATCCGATCGCCTCGACGCGCGCCTGCTCGACCGCCTCGAACACGGCGCGGGCCTGCTGGCCGCCGGGCTGCAGCTTGCGGTGCATCGCCTGGTCGTGACAGGCAAGGCGCAGCGCGATCG
>CAXUBE010000206.1:0-5076 GCA_964249215.1 uncultured Rhodopseudomonas sp.
ATCGAGTGCGGCGTTGCGCGCGCCGCTGCGCGCCGGCGCCGCCGCGCGCGTCATTGCGTCCGCCTGCGATATCGACGTCATGCCGGCCGCCTCCCGTGGCGCGGAATGTTGCCGCTGGACCCGGAAATGAGCAAGATCAAAGTCCGCCGAGGCTGCGGCGAATTGGATCAGCCGGGAAGCTCTTCGATCGTCACCTTGTCGGGATAGAACGCCAGATATCCCGCGATCTCCGCCATCGTCGGGAACGGCGCCTCATAGCTCCAGATCGAATTGGCGAGCGTCCCGCCTGCGGCGACGATGTCGTAATAGCTGGCATCGCCCTTGTAGGGGCAATGGGTGACGCGGTCCGTGCGCGTCAACAGCGTCATCTGCGCATCCTGGCGCGGGATATATTGCACGGCCGGATAGCTCGCTTCCTTCAGCGTCAGCGCGCCGCCGGTTTCCGCAATCACGGTGCCGGCTGCGGAGACGCGGACGCGCTTGGGATTGTGGGTGATGGTGATCGGATGGTCTGGACCGGGGAGCTTCATGGATCTGCCTCTTCGCGTGGGCCGCGACTTGAAGAAATGTGCGCTGGCGAAGGGGTTTTAAAGGTCGCGGGCGCAATATTGCATCGGTGGATGACGCGCCGCAGCACCTGCGCTAGGCTCCTGCAGCGATCGTCGCCGACGGGCGGCGATTCGGGGCCACCCGCCCGGGAGATGCTTGGATGCCGATGGATGCCCGCGATATCGAGACCATGATCAAGGCCGCGATCCCGGATGCCGAGGTGACGATCCGCGATCTTGCCGGCGACGGCGACCACTATGCCGCGACCGTGATCTCGGAATCGTTTCGCGGCAAATCGCGCGTCGTCCAGCATCAGATCGTCTACCAGTCGCTGAAGGGCCAGATGGGCGGCGTGCTGCACGCGCTGGCGCTGCAGACCGGAGTGCCCGAATCCTGAACAGCGCGGATTCCGGCAGCGAGGACGCGCACGTCGCAACGCTGATGCGCGAGCGCAAGCCGCACGAACACAACCGCGTCACCCATGTCGAATTGTTTTTCGACCTGGTATTCGTGTTCGCGATCACGCAGATCTCGCATTTCCAGCTCGCGCATTTCACCCCGCAGGGCGGCTTGCAAAGCGTGATCCTGATGCTCGCCGTGTGGTGGGTGTGGGTCTACACCTCCTGGATCACCAACTGGCTGGACCCCGAACAGACCAAAGTGCGGCTGATGCTGTTTGCGCTGATGGCAGCGGGGCTGCTGCTGTCGACCTCCATCCCGAAGGCGTTCGAAAGCCGCGGGCTCACCTTCGCGATCGCCTTCACCGCGATGCAGGTCGGCCGCACCGCGTTCTTCACCTTCACGCTGCCGCCTTCCGAGGCCAACCTGCGCGACAATTTCCTGCGCATGCTGATCTGGCTCTGCGCCAGCGGCGTATGCTGGATCGGCGGCGGCTTGTCGTCGGGCGACGCGCGGCTGCTGTTCTGGCTGGTCGCGCTCGGCATCGAATATGTCGGCCCGATCACGGGATTCCGGGTGCCGATGATCGGCTCGTCCTCGACCAGCGACTGGAGCGTCGAGGGCGGCCATGTGGCGGAGCGCTGCGCGCTGTTCATCATCATTGCGCTCGGCGAATCGATCGTGGTAACCGGCGCGACCTTCGCCGAGACCGAATGGACCGCGATGACGCTGCCGGCGTTCGGCGTGGCGCTCTTGGGCAGCATCGCGATGTGGTGGATCTATTTCCACATCGGCGTGCATCTGGGCTCGGAAAAAATCGCCAATTCCAGCGATCCCGGCCGGCTGGCGCGGCTGGCCTATACCTATCTGCATCTGCCGATCGTCGCCGGCATCGTGCTGTCCGCGGTCGGCGACGAATTGCTGGTCGCGCATCCGGACGGCCACGCCGACGTCAAGGCCGTGATCGGCATCGTCGGAGGGCCGCTGCTGTTTCTGATCGGCATGCTGCTGTTCAAGCTCTCGGTACGCGGGCGCTGGCAATTGTCGCATATCGCCGGCATCGTCGTGCTGATGCTGCTGGTGCCGCCGGCGGGCCTGCTCTCGCCGCTGCTGCTATGTGCGGTGGTGACCGTCATGCTGCTGATCGTCGGGATCTGGGAGGCGGTGTCGATGGGCGCGGCCTTGCGCTCGCCCGTGGCGTAAAGCGGTCCTTCGAGCGAGAGCGTGTGACGTCTCTTCGATAGCTTTCCCCACGGGAGAGGGAGCGCGCAGCCATCGTCGGCGTGGTTCTATCGATAGCTGATAAGCTTTATCCCGACGAGACGCCGCGCATCGCGCTGGTTCAGCGCTCCGAGCGCAGCAGCGCATGCACCGAGAACATCGCGTCCGGATCGGTCCAGCTTTGCAGCGTGGTCCAGCCCGCCGCATCGGCCAGCGCACGAAACCGCGCGACGCTGTATTTGTAGCTGTTCTCGGTGTGGATGCTCTCGCCGGCGCGGAATGTGAAACTGTTCCCGAGCACGCGTACGCTCTGCTCGCCGCGGGCCACCAGATGCATCTCGATGCGGTGGCGCTTGCCATTGTAGATCGCGCGATGCGCAAACGACGAGAGGTCGAAATCGCCGCCGAGCTCGCGGTTGATGCGGACCAGCAAGTTGAGATTGAACCGCGCGGTGACGCCGGCGGCGTCGTCATACGCCGCCGTCAGCGCTGCCGTATCCTTTTCCAGATCGACGCCGATCAGCATCCGAGCGCCGGCCCCGAGGATGTCGCGGGCGCTGATCAGGAACTGCCGGGCTTCCTGCGATTCGAAATTGCCGAGGGTCGAGCCCGGAAAAAAACCGACCTTCGGCATGTCCTCGATCGCGTCGGGCAGCGCGAACGGCGTGGTGAAGTCCGCCACCACCGGATCGACGCGAAGCCGCGGGAAGTCGACGCGCAGCTCGGCGGCCTGCGCGTTGAGGAAGGTGCCGGAAATATCCACCGGCACGTAGGCGCCGACGCGGCACGACGACACCAGCATCCGTGCCTTGGTGGTGGCGCCGGCGCCGAATTCCACGATCGCCGCACCGTCCGGAATGAAAGCCGCGATTTCGGCGGCGCGGTCGCGCAGGATGCGCAGCTCGGTGCGGGTCGGGTAATATTCCGGCAGCCGCGTGATGTCCTCGAACAGTTCGGAGCCGGCGGCGTCGTAGAAATATTTCGGCGACAACCGCTTCGGATTGCGCGCAAGACCGGCCAGCACGTCGCGCGCAAAGGCTTGATCGAGAGTGCTGCGCTGACGCGGCGCGACATGGACGTTCATGAAAGGCTCCCGGTGCGCGGCGCGTTGCGATCGCGCCGTCAGATGGCGTAGTCGGCCAGCCGCAGGCCGGTGAACTGCCAGCGGTGGTGCGGATAGAAGAAGTTGCGGTAGCTGACGCGGCTGTGGCCTTCGGGGGTCGCCAGCGACGAGCCGCGCAGCACCAGTTGATTGACCATGAACTTGCCGTTGTATTCGCCGAGCGCGCCCTCGACGGCGCGGTAGCCGGGATAGGGCGAATACGCACTCCGCGTCCATTGCCAGACCGCTCCGAACGCGTCGTTCAGCAGGCCGGCGCGCGCCGCGACCTCCCATTCCATCTCGGTCGGCAGATGCTTGCCGCGCCAGCGCGCGAACGCGTCGGCCTCGTAATAGCTGACATGACAGACCGGCGCGGCGGGATCGACCGGCCGCAGGCCGGCGAGCGTCATCGCCTGCCAGCCGCCGGCGGACTTGCGCCAATGGCCCGGCGCCTCCCAGCCCTCGGCCTCGGCGGCGGCAAAGCCGTCCATCAGCCATAGTGCCGGTTCGCGGTAGCCGCCGGCCTCGATGAACGCCAGCCACTGCGCGTTGGTGACGAGGTTGCACGACAGCCTGACCGGGCCGACCAGCGCGCGATGCGCCGGCTTCTCGTTGTCAAAATGAAACGAAGCGCCGGCGTGGCCGATGCCGTGGATGCCTTCGGTCAGCGTGACCCAGGCATCCTCGCTACGCTCGATATCGGGACACCGCCACGACGGATCGTAGGCCGGCGGGATCGGGTTCTGCGCAAAGGCGTGCAGGATGTCGGTGACCATCAGTTCCTGATGCTGCTGTTCGTGGTTGAGCCCGACCTCGACCAAAGGCGCGAGCTCGCGCAGCTCGCCCTCGCCGGCCTGCGCGAAAAACGACAGCACCGCGGCATCGACATGACGGCGATACGCGGTGACGGCTTCGGCGCCCGGCCGGGTCAGGTGTCCGCGATGGGCGCGGGTGTGGCGCGGGCCGGCGCCGACGTAATAGGAGTTGAACAGGAAGGCGTAGTCCGGATTGTGGACCCGGTAGCCGGGCGCATGCGCCCCGAGCAGGAACTGCTCGAAAAACCAGGTGGTATGGGCACGGTGCCATTTCGCCGGGCTCGCATCCGGCGTCGACTGCACCAACTGGTCCTCGGGAGAGAGCGGCGCCGCTCGGCGCTCTGTCTCGTCGCGCACGGCGCGGAACGCCTCCGTCATGCGGCTGCGCAGGCTGTGATCGGGGATGTCGGGATCGGAGAGGGTTGGCGCGCGCGGAGCGGCGGCGAACGCGGTATTCGTCACGAAAATCTCCGGTTTGCGAGAAGAACACCACTGCCGGCGTTCGGTTCCGCAGCAGCCGTATGCTCAAGATAGGAAGGCTTCACGCGGATAAAAGGGCTTGGTCCGGCCCGCAGCGCGGCCCGATGCGGGGCGAACCCGAGGCGCCGACCCGGATCGCGCTCGTGATCCGGGCTACCGTGCGCGGACTTTTCCGGCTACTATATCTTCGGCCTGAGCGGACGGCTGATCACCAGCCGGGCCGCGCCGCAAAGGGATGCGCCATGAGCATTGAGCAATTCATCGACAATGAAGTGAAGTCGAACGACGTCGTGCTGTTCATGAAGGGCACGCCGCAGTTTCCGCAGTGCGGGTTTTCCGGCCAGGTCGTGCAGATCCTCGATCATGTCGGGGTCGGCTACAAGGGCCTGAACGTGCTCGAATCGGCCGACCTGCGCAACGGCATCAAGACCTATTCGAACTGGCCGACGATCCCTCAGCTCTACGTCAAGGGCGAGTTCGTCGGCGGCTGCGACATCGTCCGCGAGATGT
>CAXUBE010000207.1:0-259 GCA_964249215.1 uncultured Rhodopseudomonas sp.
ACCCAAATGTTATGAGAACTCATTCATGCACATCCTTATTCTCGGCACCGCCGGCATGGTCGGCCGCAAGCTCACCGAGCGGCTGACGCGCGACGGCAGGCTCGGCCGCAGCGACATCACCAGGTTGACGCTGCAGGACGTGATCCCGCCGCATAAGCCGGCGACCGCGATCCCGGTCGAGATCGTCACCAGCGATTTCGCCGATGCGACGACCGCGGCGCGGCTGGTTGCGTCGAAGCCCGAGGTGATCTTCCATCTC
>CAXUBE010000207.1:269-5068 GCA_964249215.1 uncultured Rhodopseudomonas sp.
GTCGGGCGAAGCCGAGGCCGACTTCGACAAGGGCTACCGCATCAATCTCGACGGCACGCGGCATCTGCTCGACGCGATCCGGGCGGTCGGCCAAGGAATCGGTCAAGGCTACCGGCCACGGCTGGTGTTCACGTCGTCGATCGCCGTGTTCGGTGCGCCGTTCCCGGACAAGATCGGCGATGACTTCTTCCTGACGCCGCTCACCAGCTACGGCACCCAGAAATCGATCTGCGAGCTGCTGATCGCCGACTACACCCGCAAGGGGCTGATGGACGGCATCGGCATCCGGCTGCCGACGATCTGCGTGCGTCCGGGCAAGCCGAACAAGGCGGCGTCGGGCTTCTTCTCCAACATCATGCGCGAGCCGCTGGCCGGAGAGGGCGCGGTGCTGCCGGTATCCGAGGAGGTGCGGCACTGGTACGCCTCGCCGCGCTCGGCGGTCGGCTTCCTGATCCATGCCGGCACGATGGATACGCAGGCGATTGGCGCGCGCCGCAGCCTGTCGATGCCGGGACTATCGGTGACCGTCGGCGAACAGATTGCCGCGCTCGAACGCGTCGCCGGCAAGAACGTCGTGGCCCGGATCAGGCGCGAGCCCGATCCGGTGATCGCCGGCATCGTCGCCGGCTGGCCGCGCGATTTCGTCACCCACCGCGCGGCCAAGCTCGGCTTCACCACCGCCGAGACAAGCTTCGACGACATCATCCGCATCCATATCGAGGACGAGTTGGGTGGAAGTTTTGTGGGGTAGGCGGAGTTCATCGTCACCTCTCCACCTTAAATAACGGGGGGAGGAGCGCGCTCCCGGTGACGCGCTTCTGGCTGGCTTACCGCTCAGGGCGGTTTATATTGGCGCGAACGCACATGAATGTCCTCAAGGGAGACCGCACATGACCGCCAGCATCGTCGGATGGGCGCATACGCCGTTCGGCAAGTTCGACGCCGAGACCGTCGAAAGCCTCGTCGTGCGCGTCGCCAATGAGGCGATCGCCGACGCCGGCATCGCCGCCTCCGACGTCGACGAGATCGTGCTCGGGCATTTCAACGCCGGTTTCTCGCCGCAGGATTTTACCGCGGCGCTCGTGCTGCAAGCCGATCCGCAATTGCGCTTCAAGCCTGCGACCAGGGTCGAAAACGCCTGCGCCACCGGTTCCGCTGCGGTGCATCAGGGCATCCGCGCGATCGAGGCCGGCGCCGCCAAGATCGTTCTGGTGGTCGGCGTCGAGCAGATGACCCGCACGCCCGGACCCGAGATCGGCAAGAACCTGCTGCGCGCGTCCTATCTGCCGGAAGACGGCGAGACGCCCGCGGGCTTTGCCGGCGTGTTCGGCCAGATCGCGCAGAAATATTTCCAGAAATACGGCGATCAATCCGACGCGCTGGCGATGATCGCCGCCAAGAATCATCGCAACGGCGTCGCCAACCCCTACGCGCAGCTTCGCAAGGATTTCGGCTTCGACTTCTGCCGCGCCGAGGGCGACAAAAACCCGTTCGTCGCGGGTCCCTTGAAGCGCACCGATTGTTCGCTGGTGTCGGATGGCGCCGCGGCTCTGGTGCTGACCGATGCCGAAACCGCAAAGGCGATGGGCAAGGCCGTGACCGTCAAGGCCACCGCGCATGCGCAGGATTTCCTGCCGATGTCCAAGCGCGACATCCTGCAGTTCGAAGGCTGCACCGTGGCCTGGCAGCGCGCGCTGCAAAAGGCCGGCGTAACGCTGGACGACCTGTCGTTCGTCGAGACCCACGACTGCTTCACCATCGCCGAACTGATCGAATACGAGGCGATGGGCCTGACGGCGAAAGGCCAGGGCGCGCGCGCGATCAAGGAAGGCTGGACCCAGAAGGACGGCAAGCTGCCGATCAATCCGTCCGGCGGCCTCAAGGCGAAGGGCCATCCGATCGGCGCTACCGGCGTGTCCATGCACGTGCTCAGCGCGATGCAGTTGCTCGGCCAGGCCCCGGAAGGCATGCAGATCAGGGACGCCAAGCTCGGCGCGATCTTCAACATGGGCGGCGCTGCGGTCGCCAACTACGTCTCGGTGCTCGAGCCCGCGAAGTAACGCCGGAAGCCGGCGCAGATGGCGTTGATGTACGGCGCTTCGCTTGCGCGGTTCAGTCGGCCGAAGCGCGACGTGTATTTGCACGCGTTGCCCAAGATCGACGGCAAGGTGCCGAAGACGCAACTGCGCCTGTTGGCGAAATAGCCGATGGATTTCGCGCTCACCGACAATCAGCAGTCGATCCGCGACGCGGTCGGTAAGATCTGCGCGCGCTTCGACGACGCCTATTGGCGCAAACGCGACAGTGACGGCGGCTTTCCGGCTGACTTCCACGAGGCGCTGGCGCAGGCCGGCTGGCTCGGCATCTGCATTCCGGAAGCCTATGGCGGCGCCGGACTGGGCATCGTCGAGGCCGCGATCATGATGCGCGCCATCGCCGAATCCGGCGCGGGCATGTCGGGCGCCTCCGCGATCCACATGAATGTGTTCGGGCTCAATCCCGTCGTGGTGTTCGGCGATGACGCGCAGCGCGCCCGGATGCTGCCCGGCATCGTCGACGGCACGCAGCGCGCGTGTTTTGCGGTGACAGAGCCCAATACGGGGCTCAATACCACGCAGCTCAGGACCCGCGCGGAGCGGCGCGGCGACAAATATATCGTCAACGGCCAGAAGGTCTGGATCTCGACCGCGCAGGTCGCGGAGAAGATCCTGCTGCTGGCGCGCACCACGCCGCTCGACGATGTCAAGACGCCGACCTGGGGCTTGAGTTTGTTCTATACCGATTTCGATCGCGACCGCATCAGCGTGCATGAAATCGGGAAGATGGGCCGCAAGGCGGTGGACTCCAACGAGTTGTTCATCGCCGATCTCGAAATCCCGGCGGAGGATCGCATCGGCGAGGAAGGCCGCGGCTTCGACTACATCCTGCACGGCATGAATCCGGAGCGGATTCTGATCGCGGCGGAAGCCGTCGGCCTCGGCCGGCTGGCGCTGTCGCGTGCTGCGGACTACGCGAAAAGCAGGATCGTGTTCAACCGCCCGATCGGCCAGAATCAAGCGATCCAGCATCCGCTGGCGAAAAACTGGATGGAGCTCGAGGCCGCCTGGCTGATGACGCTGTCGGCCGGCTGGCAATACGACCAGGGCCTCGCCTGTGGGCCGTCGGCGAACGCGGCGAAGTATCTCGCCGGCGAAGCGGGATATCTCGCCTGCGAGCAGGCGGTGATGACGCATGGCGGCTTCGGCTATGCCAAGGAGTATCACGTCGAGCGCTACTTGCGGGAATCGCTGATTCCGCGGATCGCGCCGGTGAGCCGCGAACTCATCCTGTCGTTCATCGCCGAGAAGGTGCTCGGTCTGCCGAAGTCGTATTGAGTACTATTAACCGAGCTCGTTCCTGCAAGACGATGCAAGTGGCGGCGCGCCGCCGTTCTTCCGAAGGATTCCAGCATGACCAGCCTGCGCGCCGCACTCGATCCGACATCCGTTGCCATCATCGGCGCGTCGGACAATCCCAACAAGGTCGGCGGCCGGCCGGTACATTATCTCGACAAGTTCGGATTCAAGGGCAGGATTTTCCCGATCAACCCGTCGCGCGCGCAAGTGCAGGGCCACAAATGCTATCCGAGCCTGCGCGATCTTCCCGAAGCGCCGGAGATGGTGATCGTCGCGGTCGCCGGCGACGACGCGATCGGCGCGGTGGAGGACTGCGCCGCGCAAGGCGTGAGGATCGCGGTGGTGATGGCGTCGGGCTTCGGCGAGGTCGACGCCGTCGCCGGCAAGGCCAAGGAGCGCCGCATGGTCGAAACCGCGCGCAAGGCCGGTATGCGGATCGTCGGTCCGAATTCGCAGGGTCTCGCCAATTTCGGAACCGGCGCGATCGCGAGCTTCTCGACCATGTTCATGGAGTTCGACCGCGCCGAGGGCCATGTCGCGATGCTGAGCCAGTCCGGCGCGCTGTCGACCGTGCCCGTCGGCTTTCTGCGCCAGCGCGGAATCGGCGTGCGCCACAGCCACGCCACCGGCAACGACGCCGACATCACCGTCGGCGAACTCGCCATCGCGGTCGCCGAAGACCCCGAAGTGAAGCTGATGCTGCTTTATCTGGAGAGCATTCCGGACAGGAAATATCTCGAACAGCTCGCGGCGATCGCGCTCGATCGCGATCTGCCGATCGTGGCGCTGAAATCGGGCCGCACCGAAGCCGGCAGGCAGGCGGCGCAATCGCATACCGGCGCGCTCGCCAATGAAGACCGCGTGGTCGATGCTTTCTTCGCGCATCACGGCGTCTGGCGCGCGCAGGACATGCGCGGCCTCGTGGAGGCCGCCGAGCTTTATCTTAAAGGCTGGAAGCCTCAGGGGCGTCGGCTGGTGGCGATCAGCAATTCCGGCGCGGTCTGCGTGATGACGGCGGATGCCGCAACCTCGGCCGGGATGCCGATGGCGAAGCTCGCAGCTGACACCGACAAGAAGCTGAAACGCATTCTGCCGAGCTTCGCAACGACCACAAATCCGATCGATCTGACCGCGGCGCTGTTGTCGAACAGCCGGCTGTTCGGGGACATCCTGCCGGTGATCGCGCAGGATCCGGCAGCCGATGCCTTCCTGATCGGCGTGCCGGTCGCCGGACCGGGCTATGACGTGGACGCCTTTGCAAGGGACTCCGCGGCGTTCGGCCGGCAAACCGGCAAGCCGCTGGTGGTGGCCGCGACGCAGCCCAGCGTCGCGCGGCAGTTCGCGTCGGCCGGCATTTCGGTGTTTCCCACCGAGGTCGAGGCGGTGTCGGCGCTGCATCAGTTC
>CAXUBE010000208.1:0-5036 GCA_964249215.1 uncultured Rhodopseudomonas sp.
GGCTTGCCGTATTTGATGGCGTTCTCGACCAGATTGGCGAGCGCCTGGCTGATCAGTTCGCGGTTGCCGTGCAGCGCCGTCGCGTCGGCCGCGACGCGCAGCGCCAGGCCGTCTTCCTCGGCCAGCGGCTCGTAGAGTTCATGGATGCCATGCGCGATGTCGGCGGCGTCGAAATCGTCCATGTTGCCGCGCGCCTGTCCGGATTCCGCGCGCGCGATCATCAAGAGCGCGTTGAAGGTGCGGATCAGCCCGTCGGATTCCTCGATGGTGCGCTCCAGCGCGGCGCGGTATTCGCCCTCGCTGCCGGATCGCGCCAGCGCTTCCTCCGCGCGGTTGCGCAGCCGCGTCAGCGGCGTCTTCAGGTCGTGCGCTATATTGTCGGAGACTTCCTTCAGCCCCATCATCAGCGCTTCGATGCGCTCCAGCATGACGTTGAGATTTTCCGCGAGCCGATCGAGCTCGTCGCCGCTGCGCCCGACCGGCAGCCGGCCCGACAGATCGCCGGCCATGATGCGCTGGGTGGTGCCGGTGATGGCGTCGATCCGACGCAGCACGCGGCGCGCGACAAAGATGCCGCCGCCGAGCCCGAGCACGACGACGATCAAGACCGACCATTGCGCGGCGGATGCGACGATGCCGAACAGCCGGCGGCGTTCCTCGAGGTCGCGGCCGATCAGCAGGCGAAAGCCGTTGCTCAGTTCGGTGACGTAAACCAGCGCGCGGTGATCGGATTTGCCCTGGTCATCGAGCCGGCGGTAGAACGTCTCCGACCAGCCTTTCGTCGCCATCACGCCCGGCGCCAGCGATTCGACGTTGCCGGCCACCGCCTGCCCCGCCGGCGTGCCGACCAGATAGAGGTTGGCGCCCGGCCGCAGCGCGCGGTTCTCGATGGTGAACACCAGCCCCCGCAGACCGCGGCGGCTGAAAATGTCGCTGACTTCGGCGATCTCGCCATTGACGGTCGTGGTGATCTGATCGGTCACCAGCCGGCGCGTATTCCAGGCGAAGTATCCCAGCAGCGAGGCGGCAAACAGCGCGAACAGGAACAGATACACCAGCGTCAGCCTAAACGCGGTGGTGCGGATCAGTTTACCGAATGCCGTCACGTTCGATCTCGTCCGCCGCGATTGCGTTGCGCAGGCTTGCCATCCGGTTTGCTTTAATCGCTTTGCGAGGCGAAACCAGCCGCGCGAAGGAACGCCAAAGCGACGTCCGCGGCGTGACGTGATCGGACCCGCCGCGCCCCGCGCAAATGCGTAGCTGCGGCATTTCCCCTCGCCTACTTCATCCCGTCCCGCACCATGTAGCCCGCGCCGCGGATGGTATGCAGCAGCGGCCGCTCGAAGCCCTTGTCGATCTTGGCGCGCAGCCGCGAGATATGCACGTCGATCACGTTGGTCTGCGGATCGAAGTGATAGTCCCAGACGTTTTCCAGCAGCATGGTGCGCGTCACCACTTGGCCGGCGTGCTTCATCAGGTATTCCAGCAGCCGGAATTCGCGCGGCTGCAGCGTCAGCTCTTCGGCGCCGCGGACGACGCGATGCGACAGCCGGTCGAGTTCGAGATCGCCGACGCGATAGCTGGTTTCCTCCGCGGGTCCGCCATGGCGGCGCGACAGCACCTCGACGCGCGCCAGTAGTTCGGCAAAGGCATAGGGCTTCGGCAGATAATCGTCGCCGCCGGCGCGCAGTCCCTTGATGCGGTCGTCGACCTGGCCCAGCGCCGAGAGGATCAGCACCGGGGTGCGGTTGCCGTTGTCGCGCAGCGCGCCGATCAGCGACAGCCCGTCGCGCTTGGGCAGCATGCGGTCGACCACCAGCACGTCGTAGTCGCCGCTGTCGGCGAGGGCGAGGCCTTCCTCGCCGTCGCTCGCGAGATCCGCGACATGCCCGACCTCGCGAAACGCCTTGACCAGATAGTCGGCGGATTCGCGGTCATCCTCGATGATCAGCAGGCGCATATTGGGATCGGCGTCGCTCGATTTCTGCGGGCGTGCTGTCACCATGGCTTGGGTCCATCCGCCATGCAAGGCGGTGCTATGCCCGCGGCAAAAGAGAACGGGCGGTGGAGCTGGGGGGAACTCCACCGCCCGCCACGCCTTCCGACAGAGGGGGGCGCATCCTGTCGAAAGGTATCCTGGATGTAGTCAGCCGCTCAGCCGCGCGCCACCGGCACCGCCACGAACCGCGACGCTCCGCCGCTGCGCACGCGGATCAGCACGCTGTTCTTTTTGTCGGTGCGCGCGGCGTCGATCGCATCGCGCACGTCGCCCGCCGAGCCGACGATCTTGCCTCCGACTTCGAGGATGACGTCGCCTTCCTTGAAGCCGCGATCAGCCGCCGCGCTCTTCGGATCGACGTCGGTCACCACGACACCCTCCTTGCCGGCGCCGGCGACCGATCCCGCCGGAGCCAGCGTCATGCCGAGCCTGGGCACGTCGGTGCCGCGATTGGCGCGGCCGCGGTCGGCGTTGTTGTCGTTGTCGGCCTTGGCTTCGATGGTGTTCGGCAATTGGCCGAGCGTGAGGTTGACCACCTTGTCCTGGCCCTTATGCGTGACATTGAGCTTCACGGCGTTGCCGGGCGCAAAGCCGCCGATGGTGCGGGCGAGCTCGCGCGCATCCTTCACGGCCTCGCCGTTCACCGCGGTGATGACGTCGCCGGATTCGATGCCGGCCTTGGCCGCGGGGCCATCGGCCTGCGGCTCGGCGACCAGCGCGCCTTCCGGCTTCTTCAAGCCGAGGCTGTCGGCGATGTCCTGCGTCACCGGCTGGATCTGTACCCCGATCCAGCCGCGGCTGACCGAGCCTTTGTCCTTGAGCTGGGTGATCACGGTCTTGACGGTGGACGCCGGGATCGAGAACGCGATGCCGACGCTGCCGCCGGACGGCGAATAGATCGCGGTGTTGACGCCCATCACCTCGCCGGACACGTCGAACGCCGGACCGCCGGAATTGCCCTTGTTCACCGGCGCGTCGATCTGGATGAAGTCGTCATAGGGGCCGTTGCCGATGTCGCGGCCGCTGGCCGAGACGATGCCGGCGGTCACGGTGCCGCCGAGGCCGAACGGATTGCCGACCGCGAGCACCCAGTCGCCGATCCGCGGCTTGCCTTCCGACAGTTTGGCGAACGGGAAGTTGCCGCCGCCTTCGACCTTGATCAGCGCGACGTCGGTTCGCGCATCGGCGCCGATCACCTTCGCGATGTAGGTCTTGCCGTCGTCGGTGGTGACCTCGACCTTGTCGGCGCCGTCGACCACGTGGTTGTTGGTCACGGCGTAGCCGTCAGCCGAGATGAAGAACCCCGAACCCTGGCCGGTGACCGCGCCACGGCCACCGCCGCGCGGGCCGCCGCGCATGCCGGGCGGCATGCCGTCGGGACCGCCGAAGCGGCGGAAGAAACGCTCCATCGGCGAGCCCGGCTGGAACGGCGAATCGTCGTTGCCGTCGTCGTTCTTGGCGACCTTCTCATTGATGTTGACCTTGACGGAGATCACCGAGGGCTTCACGCGCTCGACGATGTCGGCAAAGCCGATCGGCTGCGCGACCTGCTTGACCTGCTTGTCGACCTGCGCATGCGCGGGCGTGGCGAACAGGTTGCCGTCGGACGACGGCGACAGGCCGTAGATGCCGGCGCCGAGCCCGGCGACCACTGAGGCCATCAATGCGAATTTGCGCGCGGAGAACAGCGACGAGCGATAGGAATAGGCGGGCGGCGAGGACAGATCGGTGGGGCGGTGAGTGAGGCGGGGGTCGGTCATGCGAGAAGTCTCCAGACATCCATTTGCAACGCGGTGCGGGGGCAAGCACCTGATGGAGCTGAAGATGGGGTCGGCCGCCTTACGGCGCGCTGGCGGGGGAATTAAACTTTTGTAATCTGCTGGTCGCGGAGTTCGTTAAGCTTCCGGATCGGGTCACTTCATTGCGGTCAAACGTCGCAGCCGCGCCTCTTCGTCCGCGCTGAGCGCCGGCGTGGTCTGCGCTTCTTCAGCATCCGCGCGGCGGCGGCGATAATGCAGCCACAGCGCCAGCACGCCGCCGCCGAGCGCCAGCGGCGGCAGCAGCCACAGCACCAGCGTATGCTTTTCGAACCGCGGCTTCAGCAGCACGAACTCGCCGTAGCGGGCGACCAGGAAATTCACCACCGCGTCGTCGCTATCGCCGGCCGCGATCCGCTCGCGCACCAACAGGCGCAGGTCGCGCGCGAGCGGCGCATCGGAATCGTCGATCGACTGGTTCTGGCACACCATGCAGCGCAATTCGCGCGACAGGCCGCGCGCGCGCATCTCCCTGGCCGGATCGGCCATCACCTCGTCGGGCTGCACGGCCTGCGCGGCCATCGGCGTAACGATCACGCGTGCGAACAGCAGCAACGCCGGCAGGTGCCTCACGCCTCTCACTCCGCCGGCTGCAGCAGCCGCGAGCGCTTCGCGGGCTTCGGCGCCCCGACCCGCAGCCTGCGATCGGACAGCGACAGCAGGCCGCCGAACGCCATCAGCAGCGGACCGAACCAGATCAGCAGCACCATCGGCTTGTGATAGATCCGCACCGCGATCGCGCCATCGGCGGCGGTCTCGCCGAGCGAGACGTAAAGCTGGCTGACGCCCCGGGTCAGCAGCGCGGCCTCGGTGGTCGACGATCCGCGCGTGGTGAAACTGCGTTTCGACGGCGCCATCACGCCGACATATTGACCGTCGCGGGCCACGGAAAACCGCGTGGTGGTCTCGCGGTAGTTCGGGCCTTGCTGCTGCGTGGCGCCTTCGAGCTTGAGTTCGTAGCCCGCGATCCGCGCGCTATCGCCCGGATTCATCGCGGCGATCTGCTCGCTGTTCCAGGTGGTCTCGCACACGATCCCGATCAGCGCCACACCGACGCCGGCATGCGCGAAGCTCGTGCCCCAGGCCGAGCGCGGCAGGCCGCGGGCGCGGCGCAGCGTGGTCGCGGGGCGATTGTGCAACAGCCCGGTGCGCTCCGCGACATCGACCAGCGCGCCCATGATGACGAACGCCGCAAGGCCGATCGCGAGCGGCGCCAGCAC
>CAXUBE010000209.1:0-5022 GCA_964249215.1 uncultured Rhodopseudomonas sp.
GGCCGCAACTGCAGCGCCGACCGAGGAACCGATCTCCACCGCGCTCAAGATCGACGATCTCAAGATCGAGCTCGGTTATGCGCTGCTGCCGCTGGTCAATGGGCCCGACGGCACCGACCGCCTCACCGAGCAGATCAAGGCGCTGCGCCGTTCGCTCGCGGTGGAGATGGGCTTCGTGATGCCGGCGGTGCGCATCCTCGACAATGTGCAGCTCGAGGCCAACACCTACGTCATTAAAATCAAAGAGGTCGACGCCGGCACCGGACGGATCTGGCCGAACCAGTTCATGGTCATGGATCCCGGCGGCGAACACGTTTCGGTGCCCGGTATCACGACCACCGAACCGACGTTCGGCCTGCCGGCGACCTGGGTCGACGCCGGCTTCAAGGAAGAAGCGACGCTGAAGGGCTATACCGTCGTCGATGCCGCGACCGTGCTGTCGACGCATCTCACCGAGCTGTTGAAGAACAACATGTCGGACCTGTTGTCCTATGGCGAGACGCAGAAACTGCTGAAGGATCTGCCGAAAGAACAGGGCGAGTTGCTCAAGGACATCGTGCCGGCGCAGATCACCGTGTCCGGCATCCAGCGCGTGCTGCAGTTACTGCTGGGCGAGCGCATCTCGATTCGCGATCTGTCGACAATTCTGGAAGGGATCGCCGACGCGCTGTCGATTTCGCGCAACCCCTCGACGGTGGTCGAGCACGTCCGGGCTCGTCTCGCGCGCCAGATCTGCGCGCAGAACACCTCGGTGAACGGCTATTTGCCGCTGATCGCGCTGTCAGCGAAATGGGAGCAGGCCTTCGCCGAGGCAATCGTCGGCCAGGGCGAGGAACGTAGCCTGGCAATGCAGCCTTCCAAGCTGTCGGAATTCATGATCGCGGTGCGCGACCGCTTCGAGCAGGCCGCGCGGGACAGCGAGGCGCCGGTGCTGGTGACTTCTGCGGCGATCCGTCCGTTCGTCCGCTCGCTGGTGGAGCGTTTCCGTTCGCAGACCACCGTGCTGTCGCAGGCCGAGATCCATCCGCGGGCGCGCCTGAAGACGGTCGGAAGCGTCTGATTGGGCTTGGAGAGCCGGTGCTTTTCCGCCACAGCCAAGCGGTTTCGTGGAATTCATCCGAATGCGGGCAGCAACGGAAAATTCTGCCATATCCCTTTAACAATATGATTTTTCAGTATAAATCGATAAAGTCGAGTGTTTTCGCTCTGATCGGATCGCGGCTGTTCAAGTCTTTTCACCGGCTTGTGATTGCATCTGGGGAAACGGGCAGCGATTTCCTACGTTCTTGACATGCGTCGCTTGAACCGAAGGCAGAAGTGGACAGACCCACTTTCGAAGCGGTTAAAGCGACAAGCGGTCAAGCCGTCAGGAGGCTTCCCATGAACCATTCGATCTACAGCGCCGACAAGTCGACCCACTTGAAGATCGTGATCGTGGCACTTGTCGCAGGGATCGCGGTTGCCGGTCTGGGCATTTCGTCCCGCTTCAATTCGGACGAGGGCTACAGTCAGACGGCGCGCGTGATCAGGGCTGGCCAACCGGTGACAGTGACCAGTTCGGGAACTTCGGTCGTACGGTAGATTTTACGAATTCACGCGGCATCTTTAGCGCCCCCCAAAGTCGCCTCGTGAGTATCTGGAAGGCTCCACTCCCCCAAGTGGATTGACGACGGAAAACGCCCGCCCCCCACGGGCGTTTTTCTTTGGCGGGTACTTCAGAAAGACACGATTGAGCGTGCAACGTGCGGGCGGCGCGTCACCGAGCGCGCGGCACCGCTTCCACCAGCTTGCCGCTGAACACAATCGGTCCGGTCGCGACTCCCGTCGGTGAGCCGCCTTCCGGCTCGATCGTCACCGCATAGGTCGCCTTGTTCACGAGGTCGGTATCATAAGACGACAGCGCCGCGCGCGACGTAAAGTCGTTGCCGCCGATCACGCCGAGCGAACGCGGCTTCTGCAGCTTGTCGGAGACCAGCCACAATTCGTAGCTCTTGCCGGGTTCGTTCGCCGCGCCGACCTTGCGCACGGTGAAATTCTTGCTCGCCGAGTCCACCGTCAGGATAAACGCCGGCGAGCCGCCATCCTTCTGCAGCACCGCGACGTATTGCGCCGGCATCGGAGTAACGGGCGCAGCGATTTGCACGGTCTGCGTGCGCAGCTTGGGCCGCAGCGCATCCGGCAAGGAATCGGGCTGGAACACCTGCAGGCCGACGATCAGCAGAAGCGAGGCCGCAATCGCGGTGGCGGCAGCCGCCGTCGCGCGCCAACCGCTGGCGCGCGGCCGGAGCGCCACGATATTGTCGGACCCGACGGCCGGAGCGACCGCAATCGGCGCACCCACGGGCACCGGCTGCGTCGGCAGGTTGAAACTCTGCTGATGGCCGGAAATCCCGACCGCGGCCTTGATCCTGGTCCAGACTTCATCGCTCGGCTCGACCGAGCCGACCATCTGATTGAGCGGGCCGAGCCTGCGCTCCCACATCTCGACCATCGCCGCGAAGTCCTTTTCCACGGACATCATGGCTTCGACCTGGGCGCGTTCGTCGGCATCCAGGGTACCGAGCGCATATTCCGCGGCGAGCGCGATATGGTCTTCGCTATGGGCCATCACACCAATCCCAAACACTCCCTGATGTCGAGCATGCTGCGTCGCAGCCATGTCTTGACGGTATTCACCGGAGTCTCGAACTTCGCCGCAAGCTGCTCGCGGCTCCAGCCATTGTAGTAAGCGAGTAGCACGAGCTTCTGTCGCTCCGGTTCCAGACGCCCGACACACTCGAGCAGCCGCTTCAATTCCTCGGTCATCTCGCGGCGCGCCAGCGGATCCGGCGCGTCGGCGGCGACTTCCAACGCGGAAGGCTCTTCCTCGATCGAAACTTCGGTTCGCTTGCGCACCACGTCGATCGCCCGATTTCGCGCGATCGACGCCATCCAGGTTATCGGCGAAGCCATGCCGGGATTGAACTGTCCGGCGCTGTTCCAGATCTTGACGTAAGCTTCCTGGATCACTTCCTCCGCGAGATCCTGACGCCGCAAGATACGGAGCACCACGCCGAAGAGTTTCGCGCGCGTGGCGGCGTAAAGGCGCTCGAACGCGACCTCGTCTCCCTTTGCGACTGCGGCGATCAGCCAGACCAGCTCAGCCGGCGTCAGCATTCGGCGTCCCCACTGCCGGCGAACCCCGTCGCCGCGATGGCCCAAAAGGCCCTTGCTTCATCATCATAGCTTGCGATCGTCCGATCCACCATCGCCCGCTTGTCAAGTCGTGCAAACGGGCAAGCAAAAACCCGCGCCGTTGCGACCCGGGTTTTGATCGTCAGGACATGCGAGAGCCGAGCCGGCCGTTAGAGCGTCAGGCGACGGCGCCGATCCGGCCACGCATCAGGCCGATGTTGTCCAGCTCGGCCTGTTCGCGGGCGCTTTCCTCGGCGCGTTCGCGGGCCTGGTCGCGCTCGTCAAGCAGTTCGACCTTCTTAAGTTCGTCGAATGCTTCCGACAGAAGGCTGCGGGCGTCTTCGAGCTGGATGCGCAATTCGTCCGCGGATCGGGTCAGATTCTCGCGACGCTGGATTGCCGCTTTGGCATAGGTCGGATACGCGAAGTGGCTCGGATCGTTGATTCCGGCGCGCTCCTGCTCATTGTTGATCTCGCGCTCGAGATCGACGGACATCCGCTGAAAATCGGCGATCATGCCCTCGATCTGGGCAACCCTGCGGCGCTTCTCGTCGACCTGAAACTTCTTCAGCCGGATCAGCGTTTCACGTGACTTCATCGACTCATACTCCCCAGAAGTCCCGAATGCACGCGGGACAAGGCCGCTGCCGCGCGTCCGGCGACGGACTGACGTATTCCGCATGATGGCGCGACAAAGTTAGCGTTCCGTTGCCAAACCAACCAGAATTTGCGCGAGTTGCGCGTAACCGTCTCCCAGCGCGGTGGATTCGTCCTTTGCCTGCCGCAGGAAATCCTCCAGCGGCGCGTGCAGCCGGATCGCCTCGTCGACCTCGGCGCTCGATCCGGGCCGATAGGCGCCGAGCCGGATCAGTTCTTCCATGTCGGCATAAGTCGCCATGATCGCGCGTCCCAGTCGGATCACCGGCAGAAAGGCCGGGTCTGCCGCCCTCGGCATGGTGCGCGACACGGATTTCAGCACGTTGATCGCCGGATAGCGCCCGCGCTCGGCGATCGCGCGCTCCATCACGATGTGGCCGTCCAGGATGCCGCGTACCGCGTCGGCGACCGGTTCGTTGTGGTCATCGCCGTCGACCAGCACCGTGAAGATGCCGGTGATCGTCCCGTCGCCGAGACCGGGGCCGGCGCGTTCCAACAGCCTCGGCAATTCGGTGAACACCGTCGGCGTGTAGCCCTTCGCGGTCGGCGGCTCGCCGGCGGAGAGCCCGATCTCGCGCTGCGCCATCGCAAAGCGCGTCACCGAATCCATCAGGCAGAGCACGTCCCTGCCCTCGTCGCGGAAATACTCGGCGATCGCCAAGGTAAGATAGGCCGCCTGCCGCCGCATCAGCGCGGGTTCATCCGACGTGGCGACCACCACGACCGAGCGCGAAAGGCCGTCTTCGCCGAGGTCGTCCTGCAGGAATTCCTGCACCTCGCGGCCGCGTTCGCCGACCAGCCCGATCACCGACACATCCGCATCGACGTTGCGCGCCAACATCGAAAGCAGCACCGACTTGCCGACGCCGGAGCCCGCGAAAATGCCGAGCCGCTGGCCGCGGCAGCAGGTCAGGAACGTGTTGAGCGCGCGTACGCCGAGATCGAGCGGCACGCCGACCCGCTTGCGCGCATGCGCCGGCGGCGGCGCGTTGCGAAACGGCATCGGCGAGGATCCTTGCAGCAGCGGGCCCTTGCCATCGATCGGCTCGCCCATCGCATTCAGCACGCGGCCGAGCCAGGCCGGCGAGGGCCGCACCTGCGCGGCCGCGTTCGCGATCACCGCGCGGCAGCCGCGGCGCACGCCCTCAAGCCCGGCGAACGGCATCACCACCGCGTTGTTGCCGTTGAACC
>CAXUBE010000210.1:0-1952 GCA_964249215.1 uncultured Rhodopseudomonas sp.
GTGCTCGGCACCGCGGTGAGCAGCGCGGCGACCGCCGGGCTCTCGAACGCCGTCGCGGTGCCGAGCACCGCCATCGCGATGAACAGATGCGGCACCGTGATCCAGCCCCCGAAGGTGCCCCATGCCAGCACGATCGCGGTCGAACCTTCCGCGGCCTGGCAGAGCTGTGCGACGCGGCGGCGGTCGAACCGGTCGGCGGCGTGCCCGGCGACGAATATCAGCACCGCGGTCGGGATGAATTGCACGAGGCCGATCATGCCGAGATCGAACGCGCTTCCGGTGAGTTCGTAGACCTGCCAGCCGACCGCCACCGCCGCGACCTGGCTCGCAAAGCGCGACAGGCTGCGCGCGATCACGAACAGCAGAAACGGCCGGTGGCCGAACAGCCGCGGCCGGGTCTCGGGGATGACCGACATTGCCGCTCTTTCGCAAACTTCGCCCGCGCTGGCTAGGCCGCCGCGAGGCGAACGCCAAGTGCCGATCGCGCGAGGTCGCGTTTTCACATCGTCCCCGCATTTGCCTCCGTTGCCCGTGCTGCCATACTCCGAGCACCATCCGGGGGAGCCATGCTGCAAATCCAGTCTGCGTTCGGCGTGGTCGCGCTGTTGGCGATCGCGTGGGGCTGCGGCGAGAACCGCCGCGCAATGTCGCTGACACAGGCCGCGGCCGGCCTCGTCGCCACGCTCGTGACCGCCGTCGTGCTGTTGAAGCTGCCGGGCATCGCCGGCGTGTTCGCGCGCATCAACGACGCGGTCGGCGCGATCTCCGCGGCGTCGCGCGCCGGCACGTCGTTCGTGTTCGGCTATCTCGGCGGCGGCGCGCCGCCGTTCGAACTCAAGGCCCCCGGTGCGGATTTCATTCTCGCCTTCCAGGCCTTGCCGATCGTGCTGGTGATGAGCGTGCTCACCACATTGCTGTTCCACTGGAAGGTGCTGCCGCCGATCGTGCACGGCATGGCGTGGCTTCTGGAGCGCACGCTCGGCGTCGGCGGCGCGGTGGGGCTTTCCACCGCGGCCAACGTGTTTCTCGGCATGGTCGAGGCGCCGCTGTTCATCCGGCCTTATCTGGCGCAGCTCACGCGCAGCGAATTGTTTCTGGTGATGACCGGCGGCATGGCCGGCATCGCCGGCACCGTACTGGTGCTCTACGCCACGCTGCTGGCACCGCTGCTGCCCGACGCCGCGATGCATTTCGTCATCGCCTCGGTGCTCGGCGCGCCGGCCGCGATCCTCATCAGCCTGATCATGGTGCCGGAGACGCAAATGCGGCGCACCGGCGGCGCGCTCGACGATCCCGAGCGCGTCGCGTCCGGCACGATGGACGCGATCGTCAAAGGCACCGGCGCGGGGCTCGAGCTCTTGATGAACATCGTCGCGATGCTGATCGTGCTGGTGGCACTGGTGTCGCTCGTCAACGCGGTGCTGGGCCTGCTGCCGCCGGTCGGCGGCGCGCCGGTCTCGCTGCAGCGGATGCTGGGCTACGCGATGGCGCCGATCTGCTGGCTGCTCGGCCTGCCGTGGCCGCAGGCGGTGACCGCGGGATCGTTGATGGGAATCAAGACCGTGCTCAACGAACTGATCGCCTATGTGGAGTTCGCCAAGCTCGCACCGGACGCGCTCGATCCGCGCTCGCGGCTGATCATGCTCTATGCGCTGTGCGGCTTTGCGAATTTTGCCAGCCTCGGCATCATGATCGGCGGGCTCGGCACCATGGCGCCGCAGCGCCGCGCCGAGATCAACGCGCTGGGGCTGAAGTCGATCGTCTCCGGCACGCTGACGACGTGCCTGATGGGCGCGATCGTCGGCGTGCTGACTTCATGACGATGGCAGCGTGTCTTGCTTTGGAACCGCAGCGCGGCATGCGCGGCCGTCGTCCTCAGGCAATGCGGCGCGGCATGCGCGGCCGTCGTCCTCCGCGAAGGCGGAGGACCCGGTACGCCGCGCGCGATCGAT
>CAXUBE010000210.1:2052-4995 GCA_964249215.1 uncultured Rhodopseudomonas sp.
CGAACTGACGCCTCGCGGAATACCGGGTCGCCCGGTCGAGCCGGGCGATGACGGTTGAAGACGTCGCAACGTCTCCTGACAATGACGGCTGTGGTGTTGCTGAGGCGATGCGGCGCGGCATCCGCGGCCGTCGTCCTCCGCGAAGGCGGAGGACCCGGTACGCCGCGCGCGATCGATCGAACTGACGCCTCGCGGAATACCGGGTCGCCCGGTCGAGCCGGGCGATGACGGTCGGCGACGCCCGCAGGCCCCTCGCCGTCTTTGCAAGACCATCGCTGACATCAAGCGTTCACCGGTCCGCAGAACGCGCGGCGCCAAGTTCGCGCCTGCTGCGCAATGTCGCGCCGCTCTTCGGCTGTCATGCGTTTCAACGTCGCGTAAGGCATCGCCAGGCGCACGTTGCCGCCGAGCAGCTTTTCGTGGCGCGCAAGAAAATCCCAATACAGCGCGTTGAACGGGCACGCGTCGGCGCCGAGCCGCTGCTTCACGTCGTAGCGGCAGCCGCCGCAGTAGTTGCTCATCTTGTTGATGTAGGCGCCGGACGCCGCATAGGGCTTGGAGCCGACGATGCCGCCATCGGCGAACGTCGCCATGCCGTGGGTGTTCGGCAGTTCGACCCACTCATAGGCGTCGGCGAACACCACCATGTACCAGTCGTTGATGTCCTGCGGCCGGACGCCGAGCAGCATCGCCAGATTTCCGGTGACCATCAGCCGCTGGATGTGATGCGCGTAGGCATAGCGCCGCGTGCCCGTCACGACATCGCGGACGCAGGCCATCTCGGTGTCGCCCGACCAGTAGAACCGCGGCAGCGCTTCGCTGGCCTGCAGCACGTTGCGCGCCTTGTACTCCGGCATCTTGAGCCAGTAGACGCCGCGCATGTATTCGCGCCAGCCGAGAATCTGCCGGATGAACCCTTCCACCGCGTTGAGCGGCGCGGCGCCGGCGCGGTATTTCTGCTCGGCGCGGCGGCAGGCCTCCAGCGGATCGATCAGGCCGACATTCATCGCCGCCGACAGCACCGCGTGCCACAGCCACGGCTCGCCCGCCGTCATCGCATCCTGGTAGTCGCCGAAACCGGGCAGGATGTTGTCGAGGAAATCGGCGAGGACGCGCTCGGCGTCCGCCGGCGTCACCGGATAGGCAAAGGCGTCGAGGTCGCCGAAATGATCGCCGAACAGCCGGCCGACGTCGGCGACCGCATCGCGCGTCACCGCATCCGGCGGCACGAACAGGTGCGGCGGAGGCGAAACGCCCCGCGGCAGGCGGCGGCGGTTGTCGGGATCGAAATTCCAGCGCCCGCCGCACGGCCTGCCGCCGTCCATCAATAGGCCGGTGTGCTCGCGCATCATGCGGTAGAACGCCTCCATGCGCAGCGCGGTCTTGCCCTCGGCCCAGCGGCCGAATCGCCGGTGCGAGCAGATGAAGCGATCGTCTTCGCGGATCTCCAGCGGCACCGGGCATCGCGTCGCGAACGCCGCGAACGCGTCGCGCAGGCGCCATTCGCCGGGCTCGGTGATGACCACGGCGCGGTACGGCGCTTCCGCCAGCGCCCGGAGCAGTTCGTCGCCGAGGTCATGGGTATTGGCGGGATCGTCGATGCGCACATAGCGCACGCGCACGCCGTCGCCGCGCAACCGCTCGGCGAAGTGACGCATCGCGGAGAATACCAGCGCGATCTTCTGCTTGTGATGGCGCACATAGGTCGCCTCGGCGCGCACCTCGGCGAGCAGTACCGTATCGCAGGCGGGATCAAGATCGCGCAGCGACGACAGCCGGCGATCGGAGATCTGGTCGCCTAGCACCAGCCGCAGCACGCCGGTCGACGGATTCGCCGGGCCAGCTTGAACGGTCGCCGTCGCGGCGGCGTGGACGTCCGCCACCGCGTTCGCTTAGTGCAGCCGGAACACGCCGTCGACCGCGCGCAGTTCGGCGGGCTTCACCAGCTTGGAATGCGCGACCGTGACCGCGAACAGCGGGCCGTCCAGCGATTTTTCCCAGAAGGCCAGGAAGTCCCGCAGCGCGGGGAAATTCGGGAACAGATCGTAGTTCTGCCAGACGTAGCTTTGCAGCAGCCAGTGGCGATCCGGACGGCGGTACAGGATTTCCGCCGTCGTCAGCCCGTAGCCCAGCACCTGCTTTCGGAAATCTTCGGAAACCGCGCCATGTCCCGACTTGCCACTTGCAGCCTTGCTACTTTCAGCCCTGCTGCTTTCAACCTTGCCAGTTCCAGCCATGCCAACCTCCATGGAGAGAGCGCATTCTGCAAAAGTGGGTCTCGGTGTTGCGTGGTCGAATGTGCCCTGTGCTCTTCCTCTAAGACCGCGAGTCCGCGACCGAATCCCACTTCGCCGACTGTGCGGTGCGTCCAATGTGACGTCGCCAACAAACGCATCTCAAGCCTAAAAGTTTAACGATGTGTTGAAATTTCCAGCGTTGGCAGCGACTTACCGCAAGTGCTAATACCGGCACGAGACGCCGCGGGAGTTTGTCGCACGGATTTTGGCAGCCGTACTGGCGGAGTGCCAATTTTCATGCGAAGAGGGCTTGCTCGGCGCCCCGCACTGGACTATGTCCTACACGTCGCCCTCTGGCACTCGTGCCCGGCGATTGCCAATTCGCAAATTCGATATCTTTCAGAAACTTAAGGAGGACTTGCATGAAATTCCGTCCGCTTCACGACCGCGTCGTGGTCAAGCGCATCGACGCCGAAGAGAAGACCGCAGGCGGTATCATCATTCCCGACAGCGCCAAGGAAAAGCCCTCGCAGGGCGAAATCACCGCTGTCGGCCCGGGCGGCCGCGACGAAGCCGGCAAGCTGATCCCGATCGATCTGAAGGTCGGCGACCGCGTGCTGTTCGGCAAGTGGTCCGGCACCGAGGTCAAGCTCGACGGCCAGGAGCTGCTGATCATGAAGGAAAGCGACATCATGGGCGTCCTCAC
>CAXUBE010000211.1:0-4978 GCA_964249215.1 uncultured Rhodopseudomonas sp.
GCCGCGGCTCGCGATGAGCCCGCGCGGCCGGCCGCTGACCCAGTCGCGGGTGCGGGAACTGGCGCAGGGCGCCGGCGCGCTGATCGTCTGCGGCAGGTTCGAGGGCATCGACCAGCGCGTGATCGATGCGCGCGGGCTGGAGGAGGTCTCGATCGGCGACTACGTGTTGTCGGGCGGTGAAATCGCCGCGATGGCGCTGATCGACGCCTGCGTGCGGTTGTTGCCGGGCGTAATGGGCAAGGCCGAATCCGGCATCGAGGAGAGCTTTTCCGACGGGCTGCTGGAATATCCGCAATACACCCGGCCGCAGGAGTTCGAAGCCCGCCAGATCCCGGATGTCCTGATCTCCGGCGATCACGCACGGGTCGCAGCCTGGCGGCAGGCGGAGGCCGAAGCGCTGACCAGGACGCGGCGGCCCGACCTGTGGTCGACCCGTGCCGGGCCTGGAACCGGAAAACCGCCGAAAAACACGACGGACGGGTGACAACGCGCGCACTTTGCCGTATAGCAGCGCCAAATCCGCGCAATGGCAGGACAATTCGATCTTCGCGCAGCCCGCGCCGGGATGGCTGGGCGCGCCGCCGATGGAGAATTCGCGATGAACCTCATTCAGACGCTCGAGAAAGAGCAGTTCGACAAACTGACCGCCGGCAAGACGATTCCGGATTTCGGACCCGGCGACACCGTGATCGTCAACGTGAAGGTGGTCGAAGGCGAGCGCTCGCGCGTGCAGGCCTATGAGGGCGTTTGCATCGGCCGCTCCGGCGGCGGCGTGCATGAGAGCTTCACGGTGCGCAAGATTTCGTATGGCGAGGGCGTCGAGCGCGTGTTCCCGCTGCTCTCGCCGATGATCGATTCGATCAAGGTCGTGCGCCGCGGCAAGGTGCGTCGCGCCAAGCTGTATTACCTGCGCGACCTGCGCGGCAAGTCGGCCCGCATCGTCGAGAAGAAGACCGATCGCGCGGCGACGCCTGCCGCCGACGCCGCCGAGTAATCAGCCGCCAATCCGGATACGAAAAGCGCGGCTCACCCCCGCGCTTTTCGTTGCGCGTTTTCTGGTCGCTGCGAGCCGGCAAATGTGGATCGCACGCGAACGCAACATGTGCTATCAATTCGAAATGCTTCCAGTTCGGTACATCGCCGCCGCACCGATCGTCCTCGACGACCGCAGCCGGCTGCCGTGGCGGTTCTTCGGCCGGCTGACGACAGCCGCGCTCTGAGCAGGTGGCGCCTGCGCGCGCTCTGCGCGCACCCCCTCGCCGCGAGCTGATCGGTCCGGCCGCTGCTCGAAATCAAGCTGTTCGATACAAGGCTGCAACCGATGTCCGATCCACGCAACCCGACCACGCTGTACGACAAGATCTGGAACGATCATCTCGTGCACCAGGCCGACGACGGCACCTGCCTCTTGTATATTGATCGTCATCTGATCCACGAGGTGACGTCGCCGCAGGCGTTCGAAGGGCTGCGCACCGCCGGCCGCAGGGTGCATGCGCCGGAGAAGACGCTCGCCGTGGTCGATCACAACGTGCCGACCACCGACCGCAGCAAGCCCAATCCCGACCCCGAAAGCGCCGAGCAGATCGCGGCGCTCGCCGAGAACGCGCGCCAATTCGGCGTCACTTATTACGACGAATACGACAAGCGACAGGGCATCGTCCATGTGATCGGCCCCGAGCAGGGCTTCACGCTGCCCGGCACCACCATCGTCTGCGGCGACAGCCACACCTCGACGCATGGCGCGTTCGGCGCGCTGGCGCACGGCATCGGCACCTCCGAGGTCGAGCACGTGCTGGCGACGCAGACGCTGATCCAGAAAAAGGCGAAGAACATGCGCGCGATCGTCGACGGCAAATTGCCCGACGGCGTCACTGCAAAGGATATCATCCTCGCCATCATCGGCGAGATCGGGACCGCCGGCGGCACCGGCTATGTGCTGGAATATGCCGGCGACGCGATTCGCGCGCTGTCGGTGGAAGGCCGCATGACGGTGTGCAACATGTCGATCGAGGGCGGCGCGCGCGCCGGGCTGATCGCCCCGGACGGCAAGGCTTATGATTTCCTCAAGGGCCGTCCGATGGCGCCGAAGGGCGAGAGCTGGGACGCGGCGATGCGTTATTGGGAAACGCTGCGCTCCGACGACGGGGCGCATTTTGACCACGAAATCCGGCTCGACGCGGCGAAGCTGCCGCCGATCGTGACCTGGGGCACCTCGCCCGAAGACGTGGTGTCGATATCCGGCGTGGTGCCCGATCCCGACCAGATCGCCGACGAGGCCAAGCGGCTGTCGAAACATCGCGCGCTGAACTACATGGGGCTGACGGCCGGCACCCGGATCACCGACATCAAGCTCGACCGCATCTTCATCGGCTCCTGCACAAATGGCCGGATCGAGGATCTGCGCGCCGCGGCGAAGCTCGTGGACGGCAAGACCGTCAACGGCAACCTCAACGCGATGATCGTGCCGGGCTCGGGCCTGGTGAAGGAACAGGCCGAGGCCGAGGGGCTCGACAAGATCTTCATCAAGGCCGGCTTCGAATGGCGCGAGCCGGGCTGCTCGATGTGCCTGGCGATGAATCCCGACAAGCTCGCGCCGGAGGAGCGTTGCGCTTCGACCTCGAACCGCAACTTCGAGGGCCGTCAGGGGTTCAAGGGCCGCACCCATCTGGTGTCGCCGGCGATGGCGGCGGCGGCGGCGATCGCCGGGCATTTCGTCGATATCCGCGAGTGGCACTGACGAGCGGGCTTTGACGGAGCTTAACCGCCTCTTAACCAGAACCGCGGAGGAATGGTCCGGTCCGCGGGGCGCGATGGCCGGACGCGGCATGGAAGCGTCGATGGCCGACCTGCTCAGCATCATCTCGGCGAACTACACCGCCGTCGGGCTGCAGAACCCGTCGAAGACGCCGTATGTCAGTGTCGATCCGACCGCGTATCAAGGAAAATGGACCGGCACCTACGCGAACGGCAAGAAGTTCACGATCACGGTGTCCAATGTCGTCGGCTTTCGCGCGCAGGTGAAATACGACAGCGCCGGCATCGTGAAGTATCAAAGCGTGCTGATCAAGGACAACGCGTTCCGGGTCGGCGACACCAAGTTCACGCTGACCAAGGCCGGCACCGCGACCATCAAGAACGTGGTGACCGATCCGGCGACCGGCAGCACCTATCTCGATACGGCGACCGCGACGCAGGCGACCTGACCGCGCGCGAGGCTGCTCCACGACTACGCAACAAAAACCCCGCCTCTCGGCGGGGTTGGTTTTTTCGAACGGATTTTTTCGAATGAGTTGCGTCATCGAACTGCGTTCTTCACGCTGCGGGACGCGGCCCCATCCTCAATGCGCGGCCTGCAACACCGCTTCTTCCTGGCGGGCGATGGTGCCCTTGACCGCGGTCTGCACCTTCTCGAAGGCACGGACCTCGATCTGGCGGACACGCTCGCGCGACACGCCGAACTCGGCGGCGAGGTCTTCCAGCGTCATCGGTTCGTCGGCGAGGCGCCGCGCCTCGAAGATGCGGCGCTCGCGCGGATTGAGCACGCCGATCGCTCCGGTCAACGCGGCGCGGCGATGGTCGAGCTCTTCATGCTCGGCCATGATCACTTCCTGATTGGGCGAGTGATCGACCAGCCAGTCCTGCCATTCGCCGGGCTCGCCGTCGTCCCGAATCGGCGCGTTGAGCGACGCGTCGCCGCCAAGCCGGCGGTTCATGTCGACGACGTCCTGTTCGGTGACGCCGAGCCGCTGCGCGATCAGCTTGACCTGGTCCGGACGCATATCGCCCTCGTCCAGCGCCGAGATCTTGCTCTTCGCCTTGCGTAGATTGAAGAACAGCTTCTTCTGGTTGGCGGTGGTGCCCATCTTCACCAGCGACCACGAGCGCAGAATGTATTCCTGGATCGACGCCTTGATCCACCACATCGCATAGGTCGCGAGGCGAAAACCTTTGTCTGGCTCGAAACGTTTCACCGCCTGCATCAAGCCGACATTGCCTTCCGAGACGACCTCGGAAATCGGCAGGCCATAGCCGCGATAACCCATCGCGATCTTGGCGACGAGACGCAGATGGCTGGTGACGAGGTGGTGCGCCGCGTCGCGATCGTCATGTTCGCGCCAGCGCTTGGCAAACATATATTCCTGCTGGGGTTCCAGCATCGGAAATTTGCGGATTTCCGAAAGGTAACGGGCAAGACCGGATTCTCCGTTGAGAACCGGGAGCGTAGCTGCACGGGCCATTGAGCGCCCTCCAGTGGTTCAGGCCCCCGATATCGGGCGACCAGGCAGATGATCGCTTTGCTAAAGCCGACCAGGCTGCGATGTTCCGCGCCGCGAATTCGGCGCACCTGCAATATACACGGAATCGCGGGCCGGTTGGAAGCATGACGGCTCTCACGTCGCTGTGACGCAGCCATAACCCTAAGGCATGGCTTTCTTTTCCTAAACGTTCTGCGTCATTCCGTCGCTTCGAGCGCCGCCTTCAGGACGGCCAGATCGGCCGGCAATTCGGACTGCCAGCTCATGATTCCGGCCGTTGCCGGGTGTTCCAGTTCGAGCAGATAAGCGTGCAGCGCCTGCCGGCCGAGCGCGTCCAACGCCGCCTTGCCGCGCGTTCCCAGCGCCGCGGCCTTGGTCCTGAAATGCGGGCCGTACACCTCGTCGCCCAGCAGCGGATGGCCGAGATGGGCGAGATGCACGCGGATCTGATGGGTGCGCCCGGTCTCGAGCTGGCAGGCCAGCAACGCCGCGGCCGGCCTGCCGCTGCGGCCGGCGAAGGTCTGCAGCGTGTCCCAATGGGTGATCGCCGCGCGGCCGCCATCGCGCACCGCCATCTTTTCGCGGGCGTGCGGATGGCGGTCGATCGGCGCCTCGATGGTGCCGCGCAGCCGGCCGGGCACGCCCCACGCAAACGCCTTGTAGCCGCGCCGCAACGCCCCGGTCGGCGTGTTCGATTCCGGCGTCGGTGGACTCTCGATCCT
>CAXUBE010000212.1:0-4962 GCA_964249215.1 uncultured Rhodopseudomonas sp.
GGTCGAGAGCGACGCCGTGGGCACGCTGGCGTCGCTGGTGGCGGGCGCGGCCGCGGGCGTGGTGCGCGACGTGGTGCTGGGCGATCGCGGCGGCAACGACGTGATCGAACGCGTCGCCGATGTCGCCGGATGCCACTTCATGCCGTTCGAGGGGTCGCGCGCCGCGGCGCTGGCGGCCGGTGCGCGGCAGGCGCGTTCCTCGTGGCTGATGTTCCTGCACGCCGGCGCGGTGCTGGATTCGGGCTGGATCGAGGAGACCGCGCAATTCATCCACGGCGTTTCCATCAGCGGGCGCGAGCGCGCCGCGATCTTCCGCTACGCGCGCTCTCCCTATGCCGACATGCACTGGCGGGACGGTTTCCGGAGGCTGCTGCGCGCGATGACCGGGCCGGCCGCCGATCAGGGTTTGCTGATCGCGCGCCGTCACTACGAGCGGCTCGGCGGTCATGACATCCGGCGCTCCGAAGCACGGCTGCCGCGCCGGCTCGGCCGCGCCTCGCGCACGGTGCTGCGCAGCCGGATCATGGTGGCGTAGACGCCTCCCGCCGCCGCGAAACGGCGCGCCAGTTTCGGTCGGCGCTCAATCGCCAGTCCGCTTACCCGTTGCTTGCGAGCAGGCGCGCCACGTCGCCGCGGCGGACCCACAGAACGAACGCGCTGAGCGACAACAGCACGATGGCCGGAACGGGATTGCCGCCGATGACGGCGAGATGGGTCATGACCGCGCATGCCATCGTCACGGTCAGTAAAGCCGCGCCCAGCCCCGTCATGCCGGGAATGACAAGCAAAATGGCGCCAATGATTTCGACCGCGCCGGTCACGAACCTGAACCACTGACCGATCCCGACCGCATCGAACACCTGCACCATGTCGGGCACGCCGGCGAGCTTCGCGCCGCCGGCGGCGAGGAACGCAAGTGCCAGCAGGAACCGCAAGACCAACGCGGTTCGTGCGGTCAAGGATGAGCGCTGATCGGGCAGAAATGTTGCATTGGACATCGTTGACGTCTCCGTGGCCGGCGGGGATGTGGGGGCTGTGCTCCTGCCGCCTATCGGAGCGCAGCGTGGAATTGGTTCGTTCGGTTAGAATAGGCGTTGTGAAAAAATGCGGATATATTGCAATCGAGAATACTGCGGTTGCGGATTTGAGAACGACGATGATCGACTTCGAAGATGTGAAGGCGCTTCTCGCCGTCGCCGAGGCCGGCGGCTTCAGCCGAGCGGCGGCTCAGATGGGCGTTTCGAAATCCGTCGTCAGCCGCAGGGTCAGCCGGCTGGAACAGGATCTTGCCGTCCGGCTGCTGGCCCGAAGCACCAAAGGCGTGGTGATGACGGAGGCCGGGGAGGCTCTGCGGTCCCGTGCGCGCCACGCCTTCGACGAACTCGAGGACGCGCTGACCGATGCGGCGCAGCGCGAGGGCGAACTGACCGGCCTGTTGCGCGTCACCGCGCCGATATCCTTCGGCGTCGCCCATCTTTCCGCATTGGTCGCCGAGCTGATGGTCGCGCATTCACGGTTGAAGCTCGATATATCCTTCAGCGACCGGCGCGTGGACATCCTGGCCGAAGGTTTCGATGTTGCGGTCCGGTTGGGCGCGCTGGCCGACTCCACGCTTGTCGCGCTGCGGATCGCGCCGCTTCGCGTCTCGGTTCTGGCCAGTCCGGACTACCTCGCGCGGCACGGCGTGCCGCTGCGGCCGCGCGATCTGACGGCGCATGCGTGCATCGCCTACTCCGTTCCCGACGGCGATCTGTGGCGCTTTCGCGAGGGCAAGCGCTTCACGTCGGTTCGCGTCTCCGGGCGGCTTCGAATGGACAATGCCGACGCCATGCGCGAAGCCGCCATCGCCGGCCTCGGCATCGCGGGGCTGCCCGATTTCGTCCTCGGAGAGGCGGTGGCGAGCGGTGCGCTGGTTCCGATCCTCACTGGATTTCCGGCAGAGGAACAGGGAATGTTTGCGGTGCGTCCGCCCGGTCCCGCGCCGGCCAAAACGCGCGCCTTCATCGACGCGCTCGCCAGGCACTTCGGCTCGAAGACATCGTGGGATTCGCGGTATCCAGGGCGACCCGGCTTAAAAACGATGAGGGAGTGACCGTTGCGAGCCGTATTCGTCGACGCCAATGAAACCCTTGCCGTGGTCACCGGAAAACTGATCCGCGCGGACGATCCCGAGGTGATCGTCAACCGCGATGCGTCCGTGACCTCCGAGCAATTGCCGGCCGTGCTCGGCGGCGCCGAGATCGCGATCATCGACCATACCAACCTCCCCGCCGAGATCGCGAGGCAGTGCCGGGGCCTGCAGCACGTGATGTTTCTCGGCACCGGCGCGCGCAGCTACATGATCCGGAGGCGCTGGCCGAACTCGGCATCGCCGTGCACATCATCAAGGGCTACGGCGACACAGCGGTCGCCGAATGCGCCATCGCGCTGATGTGGTCCGCCGCCAAGGGTTTCGCCCGCATGGACCGCGAGATGCGCGCCGGAAACTGGCTGCGCAGCGACGGCATCGAACTGACCGGGAAGACCATCGGTCTGATCGGCTTCGGAAGCATCGCCGCGGAAGTGGCGAGGATCGCGGCCGGCTCCGGCATGAAGGTGCCGGCGTGGAACCGGACGCCGAAGACGCATCCGGACGTCGCGTTCGTGGCGCTGGAACGCCTGCTCGCCGAGAGTCACGTCGTCTCGCTGCATTTGCTGCTCGACGACGATACCAGGAATTTCCTCTCAGCCGAGCGCATCGCGGCGATGCGTCCGGGCGCCATCCTGATCAACACCGCGCGCGGCGCACGCCGGAAGCGAGCGACAACCTCATCGGCGCCGCACTCGATCATTGCCGCCGCATCGTCACCACGGGCCGCTGACGAGATATTGCCGGGCGGACGCGCGACGTGCGGGCACAACCGTCTCTACAAAATTTAATTGGAGACACACCTAAGAGATGTGCTCGCTGAATTAGCGACGTCAGGTTGTTTTTCAAAACCTGCTGCTGTCGCCGCTGACGAACTGATCGCTTACATGTCGGATGCCAGCAGAAGCGCGAGCCGACCTCTGCTACCACCACGAAGCAAGACGCGCGACAGACGATGATCGGACAGCAAGCGCCGGTCGAACGCGCGAACGCGACGGGAACGCCACTACACGAAATGCAACATGCCGTCACGGCGGGTTCGAAAAGTCAGGCATGACTTCCTGCGCTGTCGAATGTTTTGTTAGAGGTTTCGTTAAACGAATATGACAACATGTAGTCGCTTCACGCCGCAGCTTCGGTGGAGCTTACGGTCGACGTGCCGCCGACGAATTGGAACTCCTGGCATTTGTGTTGCGGCGAATCCGTCGAAGTCGAAATTTCGTCGATCGCAACGGCTTTCATTGCGCGGCGGGCCGGCTATTTTCCTAACCTTCGACGCGGCCTGATAGCGCCCGCCTGACATCCGATCACCGATGGGAAGACGTTGAAAACGATGCCCCCGCAGGACGCTTCGGTTCGATCGACCACCCCGGAATTTCCCGCCGTCGGTGGTGAGCTCGGCGCGCGCATCCGTGCGCACGACTGGTCGTCGCATGCGCTCGGTCCGCCCGACGCGTGGCCGCAGCCGCTCAAGACCGCCATCGGACTGATGCTCACCACCGGCCACCCGATGTGCCTGGCCTGGGGTACGGAGCTCGCCTTTTTCTACAACGACGCCTACGCGCCGATCCTCGCGACGCGGCACCCGGCTGCGATCGGCCGCCCGATCGCCGAGGTTTGGGCGGACATGTGGCCGGACATCGTGCCGCTGGTCGATCGGGCGCTGGCGGGCGAGGCGGTCTGGCAGGAGGACACACACCTCGTCGTGTCGCGCGGCGGGCAAAAGCGCGACGCGTGGTGGACCTTTTCGTTCAGCCCGCTGCGCGACGAGGGCGGCGCCGTTCGCGGCTTCGTCAACATCTGCAACGACGTCAGCGGCACGGTCCTCAACGAGCGGCGCCTGGCCGAGGAGCGCATGGCGCTGCGCGAGAGCGCGGCGCGCTTCCGCGCGTTGGTCAACGCCAGTTCGGACGTCGTCTATCGGATGAGCCCGGACTGGAGCGAGATGCGCGCGCTGGACGGCCGCGACTTCCTCGCCGATACCGAGGAGCCGTCCGTCAGGTGGCTGGACGAATACGTCTTTCCCGAGGATCGGCCGCACGTGACGGCGGCGGTCGAGGAGGCGGTGCGCAGCGGGGGCGTCTTCGAACTGGAGCACCGCGTGCGACGCGCTGACGGCAGTGCGGGCTGGACCTTCTCGCGCGCGGTTCCGGTGCTCGGCGCCGATGGCGAGATTGCCGAGTGGTTCGGCATGGCGAGCGACGTGACCGAGCGCAAGGCAACGGAGGCCGCGCTCGCTGCCAGCCGGGCCACGCTTCAGGCGGTGTACGACAACACGCCGGCCGGCCTGATCATCGCCGAACTGCCGTCGGGCAGGCTGATCGAAGCCAACCGCGCGGTGCAGGAAATCTTCCGGCATCCGATGCACCGCACCGAAAGCGTCGACGAATATCGGGTCTGGGAGAGCTACGACGCCGAGGGCCGGCGCACGGAAGCGCGCGACTACCCGCTCGCCCGCACCTTCGCGACCGAGCAAGCTGCGGAAGGCATCTACCAATTCGTCCGCGGCGACGGCACCCGCGCATGGCTGCGCGTCCAGACCGCGCCGATCCGCGACGCGTCGGGCGCGATGACCGGCGGCGTCGTCGCCGTCACCGACGTCGACGAGATCGTCCGCACACGCGAGACGTTGGAGCGCCTCACCAGCGGCCTCGAGGCGGAGATCGCCGATCGCACCGCCGAACTGCGGCGGTTTCAGGACATCGTCGAGGCGACCACGTCGCCGATCTGCGCGTTCGACACCGAGTATCGCCTGGTCGCCTTCAACAAGGCCCACAACGACGAGTTTCGCCGCGTGAACGGCTTCGACACGAAGCTGGGCGACGTGTTTCCCG
>CAXUBE010000213.1:0-4940 GCA_964249215.1 uncultured Rhodopseudomonas sp.
TTCCTCGGCGATGAAGCCGGTCGAGAGATTGCCCTGGTGCCAGCGCGGATGCGTCATCAGCGCCGACAAAAACGGGATGTTGTGGCGAATGCCGTCGATGTAGAACGCATCCAGCGCCTGGGTCTGCGCCTCGATCGCCGCGGCACGCGACGGCGCGTGGGTCACGAGCTTGGCGATCATCGGATCGTAATAGATCGCGATCTCGCCGCCTTCCTGCACCCCGGTATCGTTGCGCACGGTGATGCCGTCACGGCTGATTTCGGCAGGCGGTCGGTACTTCACCAGCCGGCCGATCGAGGGGAGAAAGTTGCGGAACGGGTCTTCCGCATAGACGCGGGATTCCACCGCCCAGCCGGTCAGCACGACGTCCTTCTGCGCCATTGCGAGCTTTTCGCCGGCGGCAACGCGGATCATCTGCTCGACCAGATCGACACCGGTGATGAGCTCCGTCACGGGATGCTCGACTTGCAGGCGGGTGTTCATTTCCAGGAAATAGAAACTCTTGTCCTGCCCCGCGACGAATTCCACCGTGCCGGCGGAGTCGTAATTGACGGCCTTGGCGAGCGCGACCGCCTGCTCGCCCATCTTGCGGCGGGTGGTCTCGTCGAGCAGCGGGCTCGGGGCCTCCTCGATCACCTTCTGGTTGCGGCGCTGGATCGAACATTCGCGCTCGCCCAGATAGATCACGTTGCCATGCTTGTCGCCGAGCACCTGGATTTCGAGGTGGCGCGGATCGACGATGAACTTCTCGATGAAGATGCGGTCGTCGCCGAACGACGCCTTTGCCTCGGCCTTGGCGAGGTTGTAGCCCTCGGCGACTTCCGAGGTCGCATGCGCGATCCGCATGCCCTTGCCGCCGCCGCCGGCGGAGGCCTTGATCATCACCGGGTAGCCGATCTGGTCGGCGATCGTCACGGCGTGCCGGTCGTCCTCGATCACGCCGAGATGGCCGGGCACGGTCGAGACGTTGGCGCTTGCGGCGGCCTTCTTGGACTCGATCTTGTCGCCCATCGCGGCGATCGCGCCGGGGTTCGGGCCGATGAACACGATGCCGGCGGCTTCCAGCGCGCGCGGAAACGCTTCACGCTCCGACAGGAAACCGTAGCCCGGATGGACCGCCTCGGCGCCGGTGCGGCGGCAGGCCTCGACGATCTTGTCGATCACCAGATAGCTTTCGGATGCCGCCGGCGGTCCGATCGGCACGGCGTCGTCGGCCATCTCGACATGCAGCGCATCGCGATCGGCTTCCGAATAGACGGCGACGGTCTTGATCCCCATCCGCCGGGCCGTCTTGATGATGCGGCAGGCGATTTCGCCGCGATTGGCGATCAGAATGCGCTGGAACATGGGCGTTTGACTTGCAACCTTGGGATGGAAGCGCCTCCCCTTCGGGACGGCAATCTGGCATTTGGCCAGATGCTTGTAACAATTCTGTCGCCCCAGAGAACTAATTATTACGCGGTCCAGACTCCGACCAACTCCCGCCAGAAGGGCTCGAAATGCTCCGAACCACCACGATCCTGTCTGTATGTGCCATTTTTCTGTCGGCCGGCGCCGTATCCGCGCAGAATGCCGAGCCGCGCAATCTCATTCTGTTCGTGCCGGACGGCCTGCGCGGGATGATCGTGACGCCGGAGACCGCGCCGGCGATGGCGCAGGTTCGCGACAAAGGCGTGAACTTCAAGAACTCGCATTCGCTGTTTCCAACGTTCACGATGGCCAACGGCTCGGCGATGGCGACCGGACATTACCTCGGCGACACCGGCACCTTCAGCAACACCATCTATACAGGCTATGCCTCGGCGCCGGCCGGCAACACCGCCGTGCCGTTCATCGAGAACGACGCGGTGCTTGGCGATATCGACGAGCATTTCGGCGGCAACTATCTCAACGAGGAAACGCTGCTGAAACTGTCGCGGGACCGCGGCTACAGCACGGCGGCGATCGGCAAGGTCGGCCCGACGCTGCTGTTCGACCACACCGACCGCGCGGACAAGGCCGGGCTGCATTCGGTCGTGATCGACGATTCCACCGGCGGCAAAACCGGCGTGCCGCTGTCGGCGGACATGCAGGCGGCGCTGACCAAGGCCGGACTGCCGCTCGCCGCCCCGCCGCGCGGCGACAACAGCAAGGCCGGCGACGCCAAGACTCCGGGCACGCTCGCACCGAACACCGCGCAGCAAGGCTATTTCGCCGACGTCGCCAGCAAGGTGGTGCTGCCGCTTTTCAAGGAGCGCGGAAAGCCGTTCGTGCTGGTGTTCTGGTCGCGCGATCCGGACGGCAGCCAGCATAACACCGGCGACAGCCTCAACACCGTCACGCCGGGCATCAACGGCCCGACCTCGATGGCGGGAATCCGCAACGCCGACAACAACCTCGCGCAATTGCGCAAGGCGCTGGACGAACTCGGCCTCAGCGCCTCGACCAACATTCTGATTGCGGCCGACCATGGCTTCTCGACGATCTCCAAAGAGAGCAAGACCAGCCCCTCGGTCGAGATGACCTACGACGACACGCCCAAGGGTTTCCTGCCGCTCGGCTTCGTCGCGATCGACCTTTCCCGCGCGCTGAAGCTGCCGTTGTTCGATCCCAACGACAACAACGCCGCGGTGCCCGACAATGTGCGCCCGAAAGCGGGCAACGCTTTGCTCGGCGCCGATCCGGCGAAGCCCGATCTGGTGATCGCCACCAATGGCGGCTCGGACCTGATCTACGTCCCCGGTAAGGACCGCAAGCTCGCCGAGCGCACCGTCAAGGCGTTGCTGGAGCAGGACTATGTCAGCGGGCTATTCGTCGATGACGAATTGGGAAGCTTCCCCGGCACGCTGCCGATGTCGGCGCTGGGCCTGAGCGGCAGGTCGGTGACGCCGCGGCCGTCGATCGTGGTCAACTTCCGCTCCTATGCGACCTGCGATCAGCCGACCAATTGCTCGGTGGAAATCGCCGACACCGTGCTGCGCCAGGGCCAGGGCATGCATGGCAGCTTCGGCCGCGGCGACACCATGAACTTCATGGCGGCGATCGGTCCGGATTTCAAAGCCGGCTTCGTCGATCCGCTGCCCGTCAGCAATGCCGATGTCGGCTTTACCGCCGCCAAGCTGATGGGACTAAACCCCACCGCGAAGGGCAATCTCGTCGGGCGGGCGATGACCGAAGCGATGACGAACGGCGCGACGCCGAAGGCGACATCGGCATCGCTGACCTCGAAGCCGTCCGCCAACGGGCTGCGGACCGTGCTGAACTATCAGCGCGTCGGCACGCAGCGCTATTTCGATGCCGCAGGCTTTGCCGGCCGCACCGTGGGCCTGATCGGCGAGCCCGGCAAACAAAAAACGGCGGGGAAATAGCCCCGCCGTTTCGCGCCGCAGGTGACGGCGAACTACATGCCGAGATCGAACACGTGCGGCGGCAGTTTCACCAGCGGCAGCGTGGCCGCGCCGATCACGGTGGCGACCAGCCGCATCAGCGTGCGGTTGGCGCGGCGGTTGCCGCGCATCTGGCGCGAGATCCATTCGAGGACTTCGGTGTCGACGCCGACGGCCCTGGTCGGCGCCCAGCTTTCGATCGCGATGTCGGGCGACAGCGCGACGGTGCGCGACGGCACCGGCAGGCCGGATGCGGACGCGGCGTGATGCACCACCGCCTTGGCGAGCAGGTCGTCGAAAATGCCGTCGTCGGTACGCTCCGATGCGGCATCGTTGATCTGAAACAGCGCTTCGGCTTCGGCCCGGCTGACGGGCTGGTTGGCGACATCCGCGGCGGTCAGGATGCGTGCGCACCAGGCGGCGTCATCGGCATCGAGCGCGCGTGAAAAATGAATCCGCCCTTTGGTCGTCGGACCTTCTCCGGTGATAATTCCATCGCGAACGATTCCAAGGGCTTGCGCGGCGGTGCGGCGATCCGCGATCCGGAAGCCGTCGATGGTGCCGAGATCTTCGGCGGGGGCAGTCGTCATTGTCGCACTCATTTCTTTTGTTGGTCGTCCAGCATGTCCATGCCGGTGTAAACGATCGGTTAAGCCATCGGATCTGTTAGCGAAACCCGCGGCATTCGAACCAAGCTTTGCTAAGATTGTTGCCGATTTGCTCCTGTGACATCCATCACGGATACACTCAAGTCGCAGGCCGGGCCGGCGCGGATGCGGCCTCGACAAGGCGATTTGATGGCACCGGATGCGGGAATCCGCTGCGGCAGGCATGCGTCAAACTTCAGGCAGATCACAACGGCTTGCGGCGGGACCGTGTCATTCGTTCAAGTCATTGAAATAATTACGAAAATCAAAATCAGATTTTGCTGCCGATCCAGTTGGCCAGCACCAGGCCGCCCGATGCGGCCACCGCGGTGACGAAGGAGCCCCAGGCGACATCGACGAACACCACCGGCCAAGTCCAGTGCTTGAGCAGCGACAGCGAGGTGAGTTCGAAGGTCGCATAGCAGAACAGTCCGAACAGTGCGCCATAGACCAGCGCGGACTGCCAGCTCGCATCCGAAGCGCTGTTGACGAACACCAGGATGCCGACGACGTAGAGCAGATAGAACAGCGCCGCCGGCGCCAGCCGGATGTCGCCGAGCATGTCACCCACCTGCTGGGTGAAGAAGCTCTTTGCGATGGTGCCCAGGAAAACGAAGTCCAATGGCAGGAGGACGATCAGGGTCGCGAGATAAAGAATGCCGTATCGCTTCAAGTCGTCCTCCGGATGAGATTTCAGGCGCCGTTGCTGATACGACGTTCTCGCGCGACGAAAGTTGCAACCGCGCGCTGGTCGGGAAGCCGACATGACGCGCGGGCGGCGCCACGGACAGTTCACAGATAGCAGATGCAGAACGACAACACACGCCACGAAAACACACGTCCCGCCATCGTCTGGTTTCGCGACGATCTCCGGCTCTCGGACCACCCCGCTTTGCACGCCGCCAGCGACAGCGGCGCGCCGCTGATC
>CAXUBE010000214.1:0-4918 GCA_964249215.1 uncultured Rhodopseudomonas sp.
CGCTGCGTCACGAGGCCGAGATAGACGCCGTATTTGCGGCCTTCCTTGGCGATGCGCGACACCGCCTTGCGGGTCGGACCGAAGCCGATGTTGCGGTCCGCCGACGCGTAGCGATGCGCTTCCTCGCAAACGAACAGCAGCGGCGAGACGCCGTCGCTCCACAGCCCGAAATCGAACGCCATGCGGCACAGCACCGATACCACCGAATCAACCACCTCGGCCGGAAATCCGGCGAGCTGCATGATCGTCATCGGCTTGCCGTTGGCAGGCAGCCGGAACAGATGGCTGATGACTTCCGCCATCGTATCGCCGCCGACATTGGCGTTGTCGAACATGAAGGCGTAGCGCGGATCGTTGCGGACGGTCTCGATGCGCGAGATCAGCTTGTGGTAGATGATGCGCGAGGAGCGGTTTTCCAGCTTGCCCATGCGCTCGTCGATCAGCGAGATCAGATCGACCAGGCGGTACGGCACCGGCGTATCGGCGGTGTAGCCGACGGTTTTCGGATCGATCCGCTTCAGCCCGATGCGGTCGGCGTTCTGGTACTGGGTGTAGACGCCTTTCGCGATCGGGACGACCTCCGCGAGGATGTCGAGCTCTTCCGGCACTCCGGGGCGGCCGGCGAACAGCACGTCGACGATTTCCTCGAAGTTGAACAGCCAGAACGGCAGCTTCAGGTTGCGCGGATTGAGCACCAGCGAGCGGTCGCCGAAGGCGCGGCCATATTCGTTGTGCACGTCGAGCAGGAAAATCCGCAGGTTGGGCCGCGACTTCAGGATTTCGTTGAGGAGCAGCGATACGCCGCTGGACTTGCCGACGCCGGTGGAGCCCAGCACCGCGAAATGCTTCGACAGCATTTCCTCCACGTCGACATAGGCGACGACCGAAGGGTCCTGCTGCAGCGTGCCGACATTGATCTGGTCGGAGCCGCTTGGGGCATAGACGGTGCGCAATTCTTCGCTGCTGATCAGGTTCACCGTGTCGCCGATGGTGGGATAGTTGGTGACGCCGCGCTGGAAGCGTGGCCGCGGCGCGCCGAGGATTTCACCTAGCAGATCGACCGAGGCGCTGGCGATGTAACGATCATTCGCCGGCAGCGTTTCGCAGCTTACTTCGGTGATCATCGCGATGATCGTCGAATTGGCGCAGCGGATGCTGATGAACTTGCCGACGGTGGCGCGCACCGCGGACAGAGACAGCCTTTCGTCCGCGAGCAGCCCGACGCGTGCCAGCGAGCCGCGCACCGAGATTACCCTGCCGAAGGATGCCGCGGGAGCCAATTCTGCCATGTGAGAAGCCGATCCGAATGCGCGATTGAATTCGGATTATGCAACTATGTTGCTGGACAAACTGTTAAATTTCGCCGGGGCTTTGTCTTGATCGCTGACAGACGCCGCCAGCGGTGTGATCCTACCCCGAGCATTGTTTGATCGCCGAATTTATCGGTCCGTGCAGGCGTCAGGCGTGGTTAACACTTTTTTCACCATGGCGAAAATCACAGCGACCGATCAGCTCAGGTCACGAACTCGTCGCGGGTATAGCCCTGCATGTACAACAGCGCGGTAAGATCGGAGAAATCGATTCGCGCCGCTGCCGCTGCGGCGACAGCAGGCTTGGCGTGATACGCGACGCCGAGCCCGGCGGCCTGGATCATGCCGAGGTCGTTGGCGCCGTCGCCGACCACCAGGGCGTCGATCGCGTCGATATCGTCGGCTTCGCGCAGTTCGAGCAAAGTGGCGAGCTTGGCCTCGCGGCCGAGGATCGGCTCGGCGACCTCGCCGGTCAGCCTGCCATCGGCGCTGAGCAGGCGATTGCCGCGGTTCTCCGCAAAGCCGAGCCGATCGGCCACGGGGCCGGTGAACAGCGTAAAGCCGCCCGAGACGAGGCACGTGTAGGCGCCGTGCTTGCGCATGGTGGCGACCAGTTCGCGTCCGCCCGGCGTCAGCGTGATGCGCTTTTCCAGCACCTCGTCGATGACGCCGAGCGGCAATCCCTTCAGCAGCGCGACGCGTTCGCGCAGCGCCGGCTCGAACGCGATCTCGCCGCGCATCGCGCGCTCCGTGATTGCCGCGACGCGTACCTTGAGGCCGGCGAAGTCGGCGAGTTCGTCGATGCATTCCTGGCCGATCATGGTGGAATCCATGTCGGCGAGAAAAAGCTTCTTGCGCCGCGTCGAGGCAGGCTGCACCACAATGTCGATCGGCAAGTCATCCCGCGCGGCGCGGAGGCGGTCGGCGATGAGACCGGCGTCCTCGGAGCTGTCGAAAGGAATGTCGGCGGCAACTTCGTCGAACAGCCAGCGCGGGACGCCGGCGTTCGGCAGGATGGCGCGCGCGCCGTCGAGCACCGTCGAGTCAAGCGCGGGGTTGTTCGGATCGCAGATGAGCGTGGCGACGAGGGACATCATGAACGCCAAAGCGGGGCTGCCGAAGGCCGTGCTTATCGCAGGGCCGACCGCCAGCGGCAAGTCGGCGCTGGCGTTGCAGATCGCACAAGCCCGTCGCGGCGTGGTGATCAATACCGACTCGATGCAGGTTTATCGCGACCTGCGCGTGATCACCGCTCGGCCGACGATCGAGGACGAGGCGTTGGCGCGGCATCGGCTCTACGGCAGCGTCGATGCCGCGGTCAATTTCTCGGCAGGCGCCTGGGTCAACGCCGCCGCCGCCGCGCTGGACGAGGCGCGGGTTAAGGGGATGCTGCCGATCTTCGTCGGCGGCTCGGGTCTGTATTTCAAGGCGCTGACGCGCGGACTTGCAGCAGTGCCGCCGATCGCGCGAGGCGTCCGCGATGAGGTGCGCGCGCGATTGCTGCGCGACGGCCCGGAAGCGTTGCATGCGCAACTGACGCGGCGCGATCCGGACTCGGCCCGGCGACTGAATCCGCGCGATCGCACCCGCATTGCGCGCGCGCTCGAGGTGGTCGAAGGCACCGGGCGAGCGCTTTCCGAATGGCATCGCGACGGTCTGCCGCCGCTGGTGCCGGCGGACGGCGTGACCGCGATGTTTCTCGCGCCGGAGCGCGAGGAGCTCTATGCACGGATCGACGCGCGGTTCGCAGCGATGCTCAAAGCCGGCGCGCTGGACGAGGTGGCGGCATTAGCGGCGCGGCGGCTCGATCCGCTGTTGCCCGCGATGAAGGCGCATGGGGTGCCGGCACTGATCCGGCATCTTGCGGGCGAGATCTCTTTGGATGAGGCGGCGGCGATCGGCGCTGCCGACACCCGGCATTACGCCAAGCGGCAATTCACCTGGTTTCGGCATCAACTGCCGGAGTTCGCCTGGATGTCGCATGCCGCTGCCGCGTATGGCTCACGAACAACTTGACTTCGCGGCGCCTGCCACTATGGTCGCGCAAGTTTAAGATCGGTCAAGTGTGAAATGCGCAATAAAACAACTCATCTTATCGTTGTCATCGTACCCTGGCGCGTCGCCGGGAGTAGTTGACGCTACTCCATCACAGGCGATGCGCACGGGCCCCTCAAGCGGGCCTTTTTTATTGCCTGAAGCCGATCCCGATCAGCGCAAGCCGCGCAGGAGCCTCCGATGAGCGACACCAAGATCCACGACCCGAACCGAATGACCGGCGCCGCGATGATCGTCCGCGCGATGATCGACCACGGCGTGAAGCACCTGTTCGGTTATCCCGGCGGCGCGGTGCTTCCGATCTACGACGAACTGTTTCAGCAATCCGAGTTGCAGCACATTCTGGTGCGGCACGAGCAGGGCGCCGGCCACGCCGCGGAGGGCTACGCCCGTTCGACCGGCAGACCGGGCGTCGTGCTGGTGACCTCGGGGCCCGGAGCCACCAACATGGTGACACCGCTGACCGACGCGCTGATGGATTCCATCCCGCTGGTCTGCATCACCGGGCAGGTGCCGACGCATCTGATCGGCAATGACGCCTTTCAGGAGTGCGACACCGTCGGCATCACGCGGCCCTGCACCAAGCACAATTGGCTGGTGCGCGACGTCAACGACCTCGCCAAGGTGCTGCACGAGGCGTTCTACGTCGCCACCACCGGGCGCCCCGGCCCGGTGGTGGTCGATGTGCCGAAGGACGTGCAGTTCGCGGTAGGGACCTATCATCCGCCGCGCCGCTCCGACGTCCATGTCTCCTATTCGCCGCGGGTCAAGGGCGACGCGACGCTGATCCGCAAGGCGGTGGCGCTGCTCGCGTCCGCCAAGCGTCCGGTGATCTACAGCGGCGGCGGCGTGATCAATTCCGGCAATGAGGCCTCGAAACTGCTGCGCGAACTGGTCGAGGTCACCGACTTTCCGATCACCTCGACATTGATGGGGCTCGGCGCCTATCCGGCGTCGGGCAAGAACTGGCTCGGCATGCTCGGCATGCACGGCACTTACGAGGCCAACATGGCGATGCATGACTGCGACGTCATGCTGTGCGTCGGCGCGCGGTTCGACGATCGCATCACCGGCCGCACCGACGCGTTTTCGCCGAATTCCAGGAAGATCCACATCGACATCGATCCTTCGTCGATCAACAAGAACATCCGGGTCGACGTGCCGATCATCGGCGATTGCGGCAACGTGCTCGGCGACATTCTCCAGGTGTTCAAGGCCGAAGCGAAGAAGCCAGACATCAAGCCGTGGTGGCAGCAGGTGGCAACCTGGCGCGCGCGCAATTCGCTGGCTTACAAGAAGAACAACGACGTCATCCTGCCGCAATACGCGATCCAGCGGCTGTATGAGACGACGCGGGGCCGTGACACCTACATCACGACCGAGGTCGGCCAGCATCAGATGTGGGCGGCACAGTTCTTCGGCTTCGAACAGCCCAAGCGCTGGATGACATCCGGCGGGCTCGGCACCATGGGCTACGGCCTGCCGGCGGCGCTCGGCGTGCAGGTCGCGCATCCCGATGCGCTGGTGATCGACATCGCCGGCGACGCCTCGGT
>CAXUBE010000215.1:0-4855 GCA_964249215.1 uncultured Rhodopseudomonas sp.
ATCCGGAAAAGCGGGTACCGGCTTTCCGAAAAAGATCATGCGCGAACATCAGGATAGAGCGGGATGACGATTCGAAGAGAAGTCATCACGCTCCAGGTGCAACCGGTCAAAGCTGTGGGATCACCTGCGCCCAGACCGCGATCATCGCAACGAACAGCCCGATCGAAGCCAGCGCCGCCGCCTCTTCCACAAAGGTCCTCAACATCCTGCTCTCCCGACTGGAACATATAAAGAACATCGTTCTTATTTTGTTCTAACCGTCAAGAGGAAAGACCCCTCGACCCGATACAACGGTTAACCGGCCTCCTCAGAAGAGCGTGAGTTGACGCGGCATCGCGCGCGGGGCACCACGTCGCAGGACGTTTTGTGGACCGTCGTCGCTGCCCGGAAGGATTTGCCATGCGCCATGTCGTCGTCGCCTTGCTCGCCGCGAGCGCCGTGCCGCTGGTCATGTCCGCGCCCGCGGCGCAGGCCCAGCCCTATGACAACTATCCCTTCTGCATCAAGGTCTATGGTCCTGATTTCTATCAGGAATGCAGCTTTCCGTCGCTGGAGGCCTGCAATGCGACCGCGTCCGGCCGCGCCGCGCAGTGCTTTACCAATCCGTTCTTCGTGGAAGGCGCGCCGCCGAGGGGACGCCGCCGAAACAGCACGTACTGACGTCGCCCTATTCCAGCTCGACGACGATGCCGTCCTGCAGCGATACGCGGCGGTCCATCCGGCCGGCGAGCTCCATGTTGTGCGTGGCGATCAGCATCGCGACCTGGGTGGCCTTGACGAGCTGCATCAGCGCCTGGAACACGTGGTCGGCGGTGTGCGGGTCGAGGTTGCCGGTCGGCTCGTCCGCAAACAGCACCCGCGGCGCATTCGCCACCGCGCGCGCGATCGCCACGCGCTGCTGCTCGCCGCCGGACAGTTCGGAAGGCCGATGCGTGACGCGGTCGCCGAGCCCGAGATAAGCGAGGATCTCCTTGGCGCGGCTGACCGTCTCGGCGCGCTTCAGCCCGCGGATCATCTGCGGCAGCATGACGTTCTCGAGCGCGGTGAATTCCGGCAGCAGACGGTGCGACTGATAGACGAAGCCGACATCGGTGCGCCTGATCTGCGTGCGCTCGGCGTCGGTCAGCGCCGAGGTCGCCGCACCGCCGACATAGACCTCGCCCTCGTCCGGCTGTTCCAGCAATCCGGCGATATGCAGCAGCGTCGACTTGCCGGCGCCCGACGGCGCCACCAGCGCGACGGACTGACCGGCCCACAGCGCGAGCTTGGCGCCGTTCAGCACCGTCAGCGTGGTCTCGCCTTGGGAATATTGCCGCTTGATGTCGTGCAGATAGACAACCGGTATATCTTCCGCGTCCTGCTCCATCGCTTAGCCTCACTCGTACCGCAGCGCGTCGACGGGATCGAGCCGGGCGGCGCGCCATGACGGATACAGCGTGGCGAGGAACGACAGCGTCAGCGCCATGATCACCACGGCGCTGGTCTCGGCGAAGTCGATTTCAGCAGGCAGCTTCGAGAGGAAATACAGTTCCGGCGAAAACAACTCGGTGTTGGTGAGCCACGACAGGAATTGCCGGATCGATTCGATGTTGAGGCAGATCAACAGCCCGACCGCGAAGCCGGTCAGCGTGCCGACCACGCCGATCGCCGCCCCGGTGATCAGGAACACGCGCATGATCGCGCCTTGCGAGGCGCCCATGGTGCGCAGGATCGCGATGTCGCTGCCTTTGTCCTTCACGAGCATGATCAGGCCGGAGACGATGTTGAGCGCCGCCACCAGCACGATCAGCGTCAGGATCAGGAACATGACGTTGCGCTCGACCTGCAGCGCGTTGAAGAAGGTCGAGTTGCGTTGCCGCCAGTCGACCAGAAACACCGGCCGCCCCGCGGCCTCGGTGACGGTCTTGCGAAAACCGTCGATCTTGTCCGGGTTGCTGGTATAGACCTCGATCGCGGTGACGTCCGAGGCGCGGTTGAAATACGCCTGCGCCTCGGTCAGCGGCATGAACACGAATGTCGAATCATATTCCGACATCCCGATCTCGAACACCGCCGCCACCTTGTAGGGCTTGATCCGCGGCGTGGTGCCCATCGGGGTCACGGCACCCCGCGGCGCCACCAAGGTGATGCTGTCGCCGGCGTGCAGCGAGAGCTGATCGGCGAGCCTGCGCCCGATCGCGACGCCCTGCCCCTCGTCAAAACCCTCGATCGTGCCTTGCTTGATGTTCTTGGCGATCGACGTGAGGTTGTTCAGGTCGTCGGAGCGGATGCCGCGCACCAGCACACCCGACGCGTTGAACGGCGACGACGCCAGCGCCTGGCCGTCCACCACCGGCGCCGCCAGCCGAATGCCGGAGACCTGGTTGATGCGGTCGGCGACATCCTTCCAGTCGGTGAGCGGCGATTCCAGCGGCTGCACCAGCAGATGGCCGTTGAGCCCGAGAATCTTGTCGAGCAGTTCCTTGCGGAAGCCGTTCATCACCGCCATCACGATGATCAGCGTGGCGACGCCGAGCATGATGCCGAGAAACGAAAAGCCGGCGATCACCGAGATGAAGCCTTCCTTGCGGCGCGCACGCAGATAGCGTCCCGACAGCAGCCATTCGAATGGCGCGAAAGGTGGCGTTCGCAGGGGCTCGCTCATGACATCATCCATAGTCCGGATTTCATACGATTCGGGCTAATTCTAGCCGCGCCCTGCGCTGGATCGGGATGGCCCGGTGGATAAGTGCTCAAGCCGTCATCCGCGCGACCGCGTCTGCGGCGCCGAGGCTTTCGCGCGTGCCGTCGCTGCGGCGCTTGATCTCGACCTTGCCGTCGGCGAGCCCCTTCGGGCCGACCAGAATCTGCCACGGCACCCCTATCAGATCGGCGGCGGCGAACTTCACCCCGGCGCGCTGATCGGTGTCGTCGTACAGGACGTCGACCCCCCTGGCGGTGAGGTCGCCGTAGAGCTGTTCGCAGGCCGCGTCGGTCGCGGCGTCACCCTGCTTGAGGTTGAGGATCGCGGCCTTGAACGGCGCCACCGGCTCAGGCCATTTGATGCCGTTCTCGTCGTGGCAGGCCTCGATGATCGCCCCGACCAGCCGCGACACGCCGACGCCGTAGGAGCCGCCGTGCACCGGCGCGTCGACGCCGTCGGCGCCGGCGACCATCGCTCTCATGCAGTCGGAATATTTGGTGCCGAAATAGAAGATCTGTCCGACCTCGATGCCGCGGGTCTTCACCTTGCGCTCGGCCGGCACCTCGCGCGCAAAGCGCGCGGCGTCGTGCACGTCCTCGGTCGCGGCATAGACCGAGGTCCATTGCTCGATGATCGGCGTGAGGTCGGCGTCGTAGTCGACGGACGCGTCCGGTACCGGCAGGTTCAGCACCTCGCTGTCGCAATACACTTCAGACTCGCCGGTGTCCGCCAGCACGATGAATTCGTGGCTGAGATCGCCGCCGATCGGCCCGGTTTCGGCGCGCATCGGGATCGCTTTCAGTCCCATCCGCGCGAAGGTGCGCAGATACGCGACAAACATTCGGTTGTAGGAACGCCGCGCCGCGGCCTCGTCGACGTCGAACGAATAGGCGTCCTTCATCAGGAATTCGCGGCCGCGCATCACGCCGAACCGCGGACGCTGCTCGTCGCGGAATTTCCACTGGATGTGATAGAGGTTCAGCGGCAGGCTCTTGTAGGACTTGACGTAAGCGCGGAAAATCTCGGTGATCATTTCCTCGTTGGTCGGGCCATACAGCAATTCGCGCTTGTGGCGGTCGGCGATGCGCAGCATCTCGGGCCCGTAGGCGTCGTAGCGCCCGCTCTCGCGCCAAAGATCGGCAAGCTGCAATGTCGGCATCAGGAGTTCGATCGCGCCGGCGCGGTCCTGTTCTTCGCGCACGATCCGCTCGATCTTATTCAGCACGCGCAGGCCGAGCGGCAGCCACGCATAGATGCCGGCAGCCTCCTGGCGCATCATGCCGGCGCGCAGCATCAAGCGATGCGAGACGATTTCGGCCTCCTTCGGCGTTTCCTTCAGAATGGGCAGCAAGAAACGCGACAAGCGCATGGGATTTGCTCAGGAATCGGAGGGTCAAGGAGCAGCAGTGAAAGCGGATTGATTTCGAAAACACAAGGGCGGCGTCAGTCGATCAGCACCGGCGCTTCCACGCTCACTCTGTCGAAATCCGAAACCAGCACGCCGAGACCGAGGGTCCAGCGTCCCGGCACCAGCGCGGTCATCCGCACGCGCCACTGCCCGCCGCCGAGATCGGACGCCTCCGCGCTCGTCGGTTCGATCCCGATCGCAGGGTTCGACAGCGTCACCGACAGACCCCGGGCGATGAGCGGCATCTCGTCGGACGTCTGCAACTGGATCGTGATCTCGACCGGGCCGGCGCGGCCCGGCGTGATCGTGACATTGGCCATCAGTTTTTTGGTATGCAGATGCGTGAAGAAGCTGTCGCCGGCCACGGCCGCCAGCAGCGCCCGCGGGGGCGGCGTGAAACGCCACAGCCCGGCCACGCCGAAGATCGCGATGACCACCACCAGTTCGGCGGCGATCGCGCGCTGCATCGCTCGGCGCGCCGGTGGCGATCCATTGGTGGCGTCTTGCGTCAGGCCGAGCCGGTTCCAGGCGGCGATTCCGAGCAGCGCCAGCACCAGCACGAGCTTCGCCGTCAGCAGGCGGCCATAGCCGGTGCTCCACAACGCGCTGACCTGTTCGATCTGCACCACCGCAAGCACGATGCCGGCCGCGAGCGTGGCGGCGACCGCAAACGGAACGGCGCGCGAGAACCGCGTCAGCGCTTGCGTGGCCCGTTCGCCGCCTTGGCCGAGCGCGAAAGCCAGCGGCGGCAGCGCGCCGATCCA
>CAXUBE010000216.1:0-4833 GCA_964249215.1 uncultured Rhodopseudomonas sp.
AGCAGGGCGGCGGGCAATTCTCGATCGGCATCATGAAGCCCGACGGCTCCGGCGAACGGCTTCTTACATCCGGATACCACAATGAAGGACCGACCTTTGCCCCGAACGGCCGGGTGCTGATGTTCTTCCGCGATCCCGGCGGCAATGGCGGGCCGTCGCTGTTCACGGTCGATATTTCCGGCCGCAACGAACAGCGCGTACCGACGCCAGGCTTCGCGTCCGACCCGGCGTGGTCGCCGCTGCTGTCGTAGCGCGCTTTATATTTTGGGATCGGCATTTCCAACCCCTCAGCCGATCGCCGCCGGGAGAGGTGAAGGAGTCCCGCGGGCGATAGGCGACCATCCCCATGGAATCGCAGTCGAATGCGGCCGCGCCGACGTTAAAACTAACTTTTCGCTAACGATATTCCCTCAGAAATACTTCATCCGCACGTAATAAACCGGAGGCTTGGAAGAGGACTGCCGGGTTCCTGATGCAGCTTGCGCTCCATAAACAAGACACCGATCAGGAGATGTCCCCGTCGATCTACGCGGGGATGGTGAATTCCTTGTTTATAAACCCGACGCCGATGGTGTTCGGCGCGTTCGGGCCCGCCATCGCCGGGTCGGTGATCGCGTCCGTGACCGGGGACGTCATCGGCTGGATCTGCGTGCCGCTGTTCGTTCTGATCGGCATGTCGCGCGCCTATCAGATGTATCGCTACCAGCAGCGCAATGCGCCGTTGACGGCGACGGAGGCCGCGCTCTGGGAAGGCCGCTACCGCGTCGGCGCTGTCGCCTACGGCATCGCGCTCGGGGTCTGGGGCGTCAGCGTGCTGTTGCGGACCGACGATTCCGCCGCGCACATGCTGTGCGTCACCACGGTCGTCGCCTACACCTCGGCCGGCGTCGGCCGCACCTTCGGCCGGCCGCGCATTTTCCATCTTATGATCCTGCTGAGCTGCGGCCCGCTGATCATCGCCCTGCTGTTCGTCGGCGGCACCTATCACTTCATCCTGGCGCTGCTCAGTCTGGTGTTCTTCATTTCGATCCGGCAACTGACGTCGTCGTTGCAGCGGATCTACATGAACGCGTGGATAGCCAAGGAGCGCGAGGCCGCGCTTGCCGCGCAGTTCGATACCGCGCTGAACAACATTCCTCACGGCCTGTCGATGTTCGGCGCCGACGGCCATATCGCCGTGATGAACCACCGCTTCAACGAGATGATGGGGCTGCCCGACGGCCTCGTTCAGGCCCGCGCCAGCGCGCCGGAGATCGTCGATGCCTGCATCGCCAGCGGCGCGCTGTCGGCCAGCAGCGGCAAGCTCATTCTGTCCGAAATCCAGGAATTGCTGGCCGGCGAGATCGTGACGGTGGGCGCCGATGCGGCGGCGTCCCGCGCGTTGTCATGGACCTTTCAGCCGATGGCCGGCGGCGGCACCGTGGTGCTGATCGAGGACATCACCGAGCGGCGCAACTCCGAGGCGCGGATCATCCACCTTGCGCGATATGACGAACTGACGGCGCTGCCGAACCGGGTGAGCTTCCGCGACGAGATCGAGCGGCTGCTCGCGGCGACGCACGGCTCGGACAAGTCGCGGCTCTCGGCGCTATTGTTCATCGATCTAGATCAGTTCAAGCAGGTCAACGACACGCTCGGCCATCCCTGCGGCGACCGGCTGTTGTGCTCGGTGGCCGACCGGCTGCGCGACATGTTGCGGCCGGAAGATTTCGTCGCGCGCTTCGGCGGCGACGAATTCGTAGTGTTCCAGCAGAACATCCACAGCAACGAAGACGCCGCCAGGCTGGCGCGGCGGATCGTCGACCGTCTCAGCGACCGCTACGTGATCGATCATCACGTCGTCGAAATCGGCGCCAGCATCGGCATCGCGATGACCGCGCCGGGCGTCAAGGCCGACGTGCTGATGAAGAACGCCGACATGGCGCTTTACCGCGCCAAGGCCGACGGCCGCGGCACCTATTGCTTCTTCCGCGACGAAATGGCGCACACGGTCGAGGCGCGCCGCATCCTCGAGCTCGATTTGCGCAAGGCGCTGGCGAACGAGGAATTCGAGCTCTACTACCAGCCGCTGGTCAACTTGAAATCGGGACGCATCTCGACCTGCGAGGCGCTGCTGCGCTGGAATCACCCGGTGCGCGGCACGGTTTCGCCGATCGATATCATCCCGGTCGCGGAGGAAATGGGGCTGATCATCGACCTCGGCCGCTGGATTCTGCGCAAGGCCTGCATGGAGTGCATGAAGTGGCCGGAGGCGGTCAGCGTCGCGGTCAACTTCTCGTCGCAGCAATTCCATCAGCGCGACGTGCTGAACGAGGTGCGCTACGCTCTGGAGGTCTCGGGGCTGCCGGCGGGACGGCTCGAAATCGAGATCACCGAATCGTCGCTGCTGCGCAACATGCAGTGGACCCACGATGCGCTGGCGCAATTGCGCGCCGAGGGCGTGCGGATCGCGCTCGACGATTTCGGCACCGGCTATTCCAGCCTGAGCTACCTGCACAACTTTCCTATGCAGAAGGTGAAAATCGACCGCTCGTTCCTGGAAGGCATCGACACCGCGCGTCCGCTGACGCTGCTGCGCGGCGTGTCGCGGCTCAGCGCCGATCTCGGCATGGCGGTGGTGGTCGAAGGCATCGAGACCAACGAGCAGCTCGAACTGATCAGCGCCGACGGCAGCGTTACCGAAGCGCAGGGCTATCTGTTCAGCCCCCCGGTGCCGGCGAAACGCATCCAGCAACTGCTTGCCGCCTCGCATGGCAGCCGTCGGCGCGATGGCGACGCGAGCGAGCCGCCGTCGCGCGCGCTCGCCTGAGCGACGCCCGTCGTCGCGATACATCTTTTGCCGAATCGGTTTGTTGCACCGTGATGACGGCGGCGCTTAGTTCCATGCCGCTTTGGATTAACCCTAATACCCCGTAGTCTTTGCATCGACGTTAGGATCGCATTAACCTCCATGTCATCGGCGTTGAGTAGTGGAGTGTTGGATATGAGCCCGGCTAGGCCACAATCGACGACGAGCGGCAGCTCCACGCGGGTTCTGGAACTTCTCGACAGGGTCGATTACCGCTTGGCGGAGACCGAGGCCGACCGCGAGGCGATCTACCGCCTGCGCTATCGCGCTTATCTCAAGGAAGGCGCGATCAAGCCGAACCGCGGCCGCATGGTCACCGATCGTTACGACGATCTGCCGAATAGCTGGATCTTCGGCGTGTACCTCGATGGCGAACTGACGAGTTCGCTGCGCATCACGGTGGCGTGTGCCGACAACCCGATTTGTCCGTCGATGGACGTATTCCCGGACCTGCTGCAGCCGGAACTCGCGCAGGGCAAGCTGATCGTCGATCCGACCCGCTTCGTCGCCGATCCAGAGCGGATCAATCCGTTTCCCGAATTGCCGTATCTCACGCTGCGGCTGGCCTATGTGGCCTGCGAATATTTCCAGGCTCAGATCGGTCTCGCCTCGGTGCGCGCCGAACACCAGGCATTCTACCGCCGCGTGTTCATGCAGGCGGTGTCGCCGCCGCGGGACTATCCCGGGCTGTTGAAGCCGATAAGCTTGCTGGCGATCGATTTCCCGGCCATGCGCAACAAGGTGTTTGCCCGCTATCCTTTTCTGAAGACGACGTTTTTCGAGCGCCGCATGCTGTTCGAGCGGTCTTCCGACCGGCTGGCGCCCTCGCTGACGATGGCCGAGATGCCGATCGGCGTTGCTTCGATCTGCTCGCACTGATCCCGCGGTTCGGCTCCTTATGCCGGCGCCGGGACCCACGGACGCGGCGGGTCGCGCGAAGGGAGCCCGCGCGGCTTCACCATCGCGCCACATTTCCAATTCATTAACCAATGCGGTTGCTTTTCGCCGACCGGGGGCATTTGATCGGGTCGGGCAACACCTCATCAAGGTTGATGGAACGTTCGCTTAACCAAGGCCCTGTAAACCGGAAGCAGTTGGAAAAGCGCGAGCGTGGAGGCTCCGGAATGAAACAGCATGTGCGAATCCTCCAGGGATTGAAGCTGGCCGCGGCGCTCGCGGCGGCGCTGTCGATGGGGGCGTGCGCCAGCAAGAATCCGCTCGGCGCGGATGGCGCGATGGCGAGCGCGGCCACTCCGGGCAGTCAGCAGGATTTCGTGGTCAATGTCGGCGACCGCGTGTTCTTCGAAAGCGACCAGACCGAATTGTCGCCGCAGGCGATCGCGACGCTGGAGAAACAGGCGCAGTGGCTGCAGAGCTACAACCGCTATTCCTTCACCATCGAGGGCCATGCCGACGAGCGCGGCACCCGCGAATACAACATCGCGCTCGGCGCGCGCCGCGCGCAGTCGGTCCGCACCTATCTCGCCTCGCGCGGCATCGATCCGTCGCGGATGCGGACGATCTCGTACGGCAAGGAACGCCCGGTCGCGGTGTGTAACGACATTTCGTGCTGGTCGCAGAACCGCCGCGCGGTCACCGTGCTGAACGCCGGGGCGTAATCAGGTCGGCGGACGTCATTCGATCGGCGCCTTCGGGCGCCGGTTTCGTTTCATCGGTGTCGCCACCGTCAGGATTTGGGCGTAGTCCTGTGCCAACACCGGCGTCGTCCGATCATCTCGTCCGGTTCGCAACAAACGCTCCATCGTCAGGCGGCCATGTCTGCAAGATCCGTCATTTCTGTCTGTGCCCTCGGCGCCGTTCTCCTGACCGCCGTTCCGGTAGCCGCCTTCGCCCAGGCAGGCGAGATCGATCCTGAACTGCGAATCCAGCAGCTCGAAAACCAGTTGCGGACCCTCACCGGTCAAAACGAGGAACTGCAGTACCGCAACCGCCGGCTCGAGGACCAGTTGCGCGCGCTGCAGGGC
>CAXUBE010000217.1:0-4832 GCA_964249215.1 uncultured Rhodopseudomonas sp.
ATGCAGGCTAGTCCGCGCCCCGCGAGCCGCATGTCGCCGTCTCCCTGCTCAGCGGGCCGCGCGGCACCGATGAAACCCCATTTGAGGCCAGCCGATTGTCGGTGTGGCAACCGCTCTGGAAAGATTCTATAAAGCCGGAACTTGATGCAGCACACAATCCGCGCGTTCCGACCGACACCACCGCGTCACCGGCGGTGATTTGATACCTTTTGCCGGGTGTCTCCAATTGGGATCGTCTCACATGACCTCGCTCGACAGTTTCAAATGCCGGAAAACCCTCAAGGTCGGCGCCAAATCCTACATCTATTACAGCCTGCCGACCGCGGAGAAGAACGGCCTGAAGGGAATTTCGCGACTGCCTTATTCGATGAAGGTGCTGCTGGAGAACTTGCTGCGCAACGAGGACGACCGCACCGTCAGGAAGGCGGACATTCTCGCGGTCGCGAAATGGATGAAGAAGCGGGCGCTGGAGCACGAAATCGCGTTCCGTCCGGCGCGGGTGCTGATGCAGGACTTTACCGGCGTGCCGGCGGTGGTCGATCTCGCCGCGATGCGCAACGCGATGCAGGCGCTCGGCGGCCGGCCTGAGAAGATCAACCCGCTGGTGCCGGTCGATCTGGTGATCGACCATTCGGTGATCGTGAACTTCTTCGGCGACAACAAGGCCTTCGGCAAGAACGTGGTCGAGGAATACAAGCAGAACCAGGAGCGCTACGAGTTCCTGAAATGGGGACAGAAGGCGTTCTCGAATTTCTCCGTTGTGCCGCCCGGCACCGGCATCTGCCATCAGGTCAATCTCGAATACCTCGCGCAGACGGTGTGGACCCGCAAGCAGAAGATGACCGTCGGCAAGACCAAAGGCACCTACGAGGTCGCCTATCCCGACACGCTGGTCGGCACCGATTCGCACACCACGATGGTCAACGGCCTCGCCGTGCTGGGCTGGGGCGTCGGCGGCATCGAGGCGGAAGCCGCGATGCTGGGCCAGCCGCTGTCGATGCTGCTGCCCGAGGTGATCGGCTTCAAGCTGAAGGGCGCGCTGAAGGAAGGCGTCACCGCGACCGACCTCGTGCTCACCGTGACGCAGATGCTGCGCAAGCAGGGCGTGGTCGGCAAGTTCGTCGAGTTCTACGGACCGGGGCTGGATTTTCTGTCGGTCGCCGACAAGGCCACGATCGGCAACATGGCGCCGGAATACGGCGCGACCTGCGGCTTCTTCCCGGTCGACGCCGAGACCATCGATTACCTGAAGACCTCCGGCCGCGCCTCCGCGCGGGTCGCGCTGGTGTCGGCCTATGCCAAGGCGCAGGGCCTGTTCCGCACCGCGACGTCGCCCGACCCGCTGTTCACCGCGACGCTGACGCTCGATCTCGGCAGCGTGGTGCCGTCGATGGCGGGGCCGAAGCGGCCCGAAGGCCGCGTCGCGCTGCCGGCGGTGGCCGAAGGCTTCGCCGCCGCGATGGCGTCGGAATACAAGAAGGCCGGCAACGCCGCCGCGCGTTTCCCGGTCGAGAACCGCAACTTCGATCTCGGCCATGGCGACGTCGCGATCGCCGCGATCACGTCCTGCACCAACACCTCGAATCCGAGCGTGCTGATCGGCGCGGGTCTCCTGGCGCGCAACGCCGCCGCCAAGGGGCTCACCGCGAAGCCGTGGGTGAAAACCTCGCTGGCGCCGGGCAGCCAGGTGGTGGCGGAATATCTCGCGAATTCCGGCTTGCAGCTTTCGCTCGACAAGGTCGGCTTCAACCTGATCGGATTCGGCTGCACCACCTGCATCGGCAATTCCGGTCCGCTGCCGGAAGAGATCTCGAAATCGATCAACGACCACGGTATCATCGCCGCCGCGGTGCTGTCGGGCAACCGCAACTTCGAGGGCCGCGTCTCGCCCGACGTGCAGGCCAACTACCTCGCCTCGCCGCCGCTGGTGGTCGCCTACGCGCTGGCCGGAACGGTGACGAAGAATCTCGACGTCGAGCCGATCGCCACCGGCAAGGACGGCGAGCCGGTCTATCTGCGCGACATCTGGCCGACCGGCAAGGAGGTCAACGACTACGTCAAGAAATACGTGACCTCGGCGATCTTCAAGAAGAAATATGCCGACGTCTTCAAGGGCGATACCAACTGGCGCAACATCAAGACGGTCGAGAGCGAGACCTACAAGTGGAACATGAGCTCGACCTATGTGCAGAATCCGCCCTACTTCGAGGGCATGAAGAAGCAGCCGGCCCCGATCGTCGACGTGGTCGACGCGCGGATCCTGGCGATGTTCGGCGACAAGATCACCACCGACCACATCTCGCCCGCGGGCTCGATCAAGCTGACCTCGCCGGCCGGCAAGTATCTGTCGGAGCATCAGGTGCGTCCGGCCGATTTCAACCAATACGGCACGCGGCGCGGCAATCATGAAATCATGATGCGCGGCACCTTCGCCAACATCCGGATCAAGAACTTCATGCTCAAGGGCGCCGACGGCAACATCCCCGAAGGCGGCCTGACCAGGCACTGGCCCGACGGCGAGCAGATGCCGATCTACGACGCCGCGATGAAGTACCAGGCCGAGAAGGTGCCGCTGGTGGTGTTCGCCGGCGCCGAATACGGCAACGGCTCGTCGCGCGACTGGGCGGCGAAAGGCACCCGCCTGCTCGGCGTCCGCGCGGTGATCTGCCAGAGCTTCGAGCGCATCCACCGCTCCAACCTGGTCGGCATGGGCGTGCTGCCGCTGACCTTCGAGGAGGGCACGTCTTGGAGTTCGCTGGGGCTGAAGGGCGACGAGACCGTCACCATCCGCGGCCTGCAGGGCGAATTGAAGCCGCGCCAGAAGCTCACCGCCGAGATCGTGTCCGGCGACGGCACGCTGCGCCGCGTCTCGCTGCTGTGCCGGATCGATACGCTCGACGAACTCGAATACTACCGCAACGGCGGCATCCTGCATTACGTGCTGCGGCGGCTCGCGGCGTAGCCGCTGTGGCGGAATGCCTCACCTCGAATTGAGTGGCAGGTGAACGGAGGGCGGCCTAAGGAGTGGTCGCCTTCCGACCCCGGATGGTTGTATGCGGCAGCGGGCGCGCCGCAGTTCCGGCCTGGCAATGATGATCGGCAGCTTGGGATTTTTGCGATGGTCGGCCGCACTGGGACTGTGCGCCGTCGTCGCGATGCCGCGTCCGGCCGGCGCCGATCCGCGCGCGGTGGTCGAACTGTTCACCTCGCAGGGCTGCTCGTCCTGTCCGCCGGCCGACAAAGTGATCGGCGACCTCGCCGACGATCCGTCGGTGATCGCGCTCAGCATGCCGATCGATTACTGGGATTATCTCGGCTGGAAGGACACGCTGGCGGACGCACGGTTCAGCGCCCGGCAGAAGGCTTATTCGCATATGCGCGGCGACCGCGACGTCTACACGCCGCAGGCGATCGTCAACGGCTCGGTGCAGGTGATCGGAAGCGACCGCGGCGGCATCGACGACGCCATCGGCGAAACCCGGAAGGCCGGCGGCGTGATGGCGATCCCGATCGCGATGACGCTCGACGGCAAGCAGATCAAGGTGTCGGTGCAAGCCGCGCATCCGGGCGCCGCGGGCCACGGCGAAATCTGGATCTGCTCGGTGTCGAAAGCCGTGCCGATCGCGATCGGCCGCGGCGAAAACCGCGGCCAGCACGTGACCTATCACAACGTTGTGCGCAATATCCTCAAGGTCGGCGACTGGAACGGCAATGCCGGCAACTGGTCGGTGCCGATGGAGAACATCTCGCGCGAAGGCGTCGACGCCGCCGTGGTGTTTCTGCAGGACGGCAATCGCGAGAAGCCCGGCGCGATGCTCGGCGCGGCGTTCACCGCGCTGCATTGATCGACCGTCATTGCGGGGGCGTCGCTCGTCATTGCGGGGAGCGCACGCACCGTATCGAAGCCCGCCCAAAAGAAAAAGGACCAACTCGCGTTGGCCCCGATGACTTGCGTTCGGCTGGCTTGCGGTCGGCCGGCTGGCGTTCTGCGACGGGCCCGGCCCTGGCAACCTCGGGGGGCTGGGGGCTGAGGAATCCGAGGCCGGAAGGACCGGGCCATCGCAGAGACGACGTTGTGGCAACGCGACGGGGCGGGCGATGGGCCAAAATCTGGCGGCAATAAGATCGGACTAACGATGCCGTGATGGGACGCGGCGGCGGCGCTGCGTGCTCCGAGCGCCCGCGGACGGCACATGCTTCCGAAGGGGTCTTGCAGCCGCGCCCGGACGGCGCGATCATGACGCGGGCAAACAGGAGGCACGGATGAGTTGGACGTCCGGCGAGGCTGACGCAAGCGAGAACCGCGCCGCGGAGCGCAGCGCCGCGGTGGTATTGCAAAACCGGGTCACGTTCAATCGCCTCGAACTCGGCCGTATCCTCAATCTCTACGGCCGCATGGTGGCCGACGGCGAATGGCGCGATTACGCGATCGATTTCCTCAAAGACCGCGCGGTGTTCTCGGTGTTCCGCCGCGCCTCGGAAGTGCCGATCTACCGCATAGAGAAGGACCCGCGGCTCGCGCGCAAGCAGGGCGCCTACAGCGTGATCGCCGCCAGCGGGCAGATCCTGCGGCGCGGCCATGAACTCGACCGCGTGCTGCTGGTGATCGACCGCAAGCTCGCGGTGGTTTAGCGACGAATGCAAAGGTCGTCGCCCGGCGCGGCGCGCATGGCGCAGCCGAGACCGGGCGATCCGGCATTCCGCGACGTTCGCGTTCGATCATGATCGTTCCGGAATGCGCGGCCCTCCGCCTTCGCGGAGGATGACGCAGCCGGGGGAGTGGGAGGGTGACGCGGCGCGGGGGTGACGGAGCGCGAGGGCGACGCGGCGGC
>CAXUBE010000218.1:0-4828 GCA_964249215.1 uncultured Rhodopseudomonas sp.
ACCAACCCCGCCGTCACAGCACCCCCCCCCCGCCCCGCGCCGCCCCGCGAACCAACACCCCCGCCCGCGCGGGGGGCCACGCCAAGAGCGGCAAGTCGGACCGCGACGCGTCGTCGCGCGCCGTGCTCGACAACATGGCGCGGCTGAAGGCGCTGCGTCTGGCACGCGACGCGGCGGCGGCGCCACCGCCGCCCGCCAAGAAGGCCCGCTCCAAACCAGGCAAGAAAGGCGACCAGACGGCGCCGGCGTTGTCGGAATGGCTCGCCGGCCAAGAGAGCGGCGGCCGCCGGACCTGATCGGCATTCGCGCCGCATGAGCTTCGACAGAAGCCTTTCGATGCTGCGCGCTTCCTCTCCCTTGGGAGTGGTCGGGGTGTGGCGTAGGGATGATCGAACCGCCCTCACCCGATCGACCTCTCCCCGCCGGGGAGAGGTAAAGGCGACCTCGCGATCCGATCCGAGGAGAATCGGGCTATCGTGGCGTTCGGCTATAAAAAGACCACCGTTGCGTCAAGCCTGCGCGCCGATCCCAGCCGCCCGCGGATCGCGCCAAGTTCGGCCTCGTCCCAGATCCCGATCAGGATGCCGTTCTTCACCTGCGATTGCTGCTCGGCATAGGCCGCGATCTTGTCGCGGCTGCCATGCGGCTCAGGTGCCTTGCGACGCCCAGGGTGCGGCCGAGCCGGCGGCGCGGGCCTTGTCGGACACCGGCGCGTCGCCGATGACCGCGACCAGCGCGCGCAACGCGTCGCTGACGCCGTCGCCGGTGACGCCGGACATCAGCAGCGGCGTCTTCTTGGCCGCGCGCTTCAGCCGCTCCTTCTGCTTCTTCAATTCGTCCGCATTCACCGCGTCGATCTTGTTCAGCCCGACGATCTCGGTCTTGTCGGCGAGCTGGCCGTCATACGCCTCCAGTTCGGCGCGCACGGTCTTGTAGGCCTTGCCGGCATGCGCGCAGGTCGCATCGACCAGATGCAGCAGCACGCGGCAGCGCTCGACATGGCCGAGAAAACGGTCGCCGAGCCCCGCGCCCTCATGCGCGCCAGCGATCAGCCCCGGAATATCCGCCAGCACGAATTCCCGGCCGCCGGCATTCACCACGCCGAGCTGCGGATGCAGCGTCGTGAACGGATAGTCCGCGATCTTCGGCTTCGCCGCGCTGACCACCGACAGCAGGGTCGATTTGCCGGCGTTCGGCAACCCGACCAGGCCGGCGTCGGCGATCAGCTTCAACCGCAGCCAGATCCAGCGCTCCTCGCCCGGCTGGCCCGGATTGGCATTGCGCGGCGCGCGGTTGGTGGACGACTTGAAATGCGCATTGCCGAAGCCGCCATTGCCGCCTTCGGCCAGCACGAAACGCTCGCCGGGCGCGGTGAAATCGTGGATCAGCGTCTCGCGATCCTCGTCGATGATCTGGGTGCCGACAGGGACCTTCAGCACGATGTCCTTGCCGTTGGCGCCGTGGCGGTCCTTGCCCATGCCGTTGGTGCCCTTCTGGGCCTTGAAGTGCTGCTGGTAACGATAGTCGATCAGGGTATTGAGGCCGTCGGCCACCTCGACGACGACGTCGCCGCCGCGGCCGCCATTGCCGCCGCTCGGGCCGCCGAACTCGATGTATTTCTCGCGGCGGAACGCGACGCAGCCGTTTCCACCATCGCCGGAGCGGATGTAAACCTTCGCTTCATCGAGGAATTTCATGTGCGATGGGTAGCGGAGCCATGCCGGAGAGGCAACCGATAGATCGCGGCGCCGACGCCCGCTCCTCGAGGCTTGCCGGCATCGGCCTGATGCCGGCGGGCGCAGCGCCGGGAGATGCCGGCGCCACCCGTGGCGTAAAGCTGCGTTACGGGACGAGCGCACTCCACGCTTCCCGCGTCAGCAAGAGCCGATCGACCGGGACCGAGTAGCCAAGCAAGTCGAGGCGCTGCAGCGCGCAGCCCTGCCAGACGAAGCCGCACTTCTCCAGCACGTTTCGAGATGCCGGATTGGCGATGCGCGCCGTCGCGGCGATATGCGCAATCGGCCGCGTTTCGAATGCCGCGTCCACCACGGCGCGCGCGGCTTCCGTCGCAAAGCCGCGGCCCCAGGCGTCCACGCCAAGCCAATAGCCGAGTTCCGGCGTGTCGCTGCCTTCGACGCTGATGCAGCCGATCGGCTCGCCGAGATGCTCGATCAGGTACGCGCGCGCGCGATCGCGCTGTTCGAGCAGCGGCAAGGCCGCAACAAACGCCGCGGCATGCTCACGGTGAAAGGGGAACGGCAGCCGCCGCGTCATTTCCGAAATGCGCCGATCGTTGGCGAGCCGCGCGATCGCCGGAACGTCGGCATGGGTCGGACGGCGCAGCGTCAGCCGCTCGGTTTCGATGACGAAATCGGGGCGTGACTCCGCCGTCGTCTGCGAAGGGGTGAGACAATCCTGCAGCATCGCGGGCTCCTCGGCGCAGCGTTGCGCCAAATGAAAAGGGGAGGCCGGAAACCCGCCTCCCCTGAGAGCTGTCGCGTGCTCTGCCGGTTCAGCGGACCGGCAGGCTCCAAAACGTGGACTGCGGGTCTATTCGGCGGCCTCCGCCATCGGCGCGGCGGCCGACATCGGAACAACCGATACGAAGGTGCGGCCGTTGCCCTTGGCGCGAAACTCGACACGGCCTTCGATCTTGGCGAACAGCGTATGATCGGTGCCCATGCCGACGTTCAGGCCGGGATGCCAGGTGGTGCCGCGCTGACGCGCGATGATGTTGCCGGGAATCACGTGCTCGCCGCCATAGGCCTTGATCCCGAGCCGCTTGCCCGCCGAATCACGGCCGTTGCGCGATGAACCGCCTGCTTTTTTATGAGCCATGGCCCGTCTCCGATCTCGTCGTCTGTCTAACCGGATTCCGTGACGGAATCACTACACGGTGCGAAGCAAAAAATCCGCCAAAGGCGCGAAGCGACTATTCGTCGTCGGAAGCGTCTTCCTCGGCCGGAGCCGCCGCCACCGCCTTGACGCGCTTCGGACGCGGGCCGATCGTCGGCGAATTGCCATCGGCCAGAATCTCGGTGATGCGCAGCACCGTGATCTCGTCGCGGTAGCCGCGCTTGCGCTTGGAATTCTTGCGTCGGCGCTTCTTGAAGGAAATCACCTTCGGGCCGCGCTTGTGGTCCAGCACTTCGGCCGCCACCGATGCGCCTTCGATCAGCGGCAGGCCGAACACCGGGGTGTCGCCGCCCAGTACCAGCACGTCGCCGAGCTGCACGATCGAGCCGACATCGCCGGCGATCTTGCCAATCTCGAGCACGTCTTCCGGAACGACACGGTATTGTCGGCCGCCGGTTTTGATGACCGCGAACATCGTTTTCGTCCTTCGTGTTCGATTCCGGCCTCGAACCAAAGTCCGGGCCGGCTTCTTGTTCAGTCGTTCCTCGCGCGGCCGGGCAAACCGTCCCGCTGGCCGCACAAAAACAATCGGCGCGAGGATTGACCCTGCGCCGGTGCGGCGACTTATAGCCGGGCTCGGACGCGAGTCAAGCCAAGCGGCGGCGAAACCCGCGCGATCTGAAGCGATCGAGCCGCTCCGGAGGACGGATCGGCGGCGTGCAACCAACCGGTTCCCACGGTGTTGTCCCGCGCAGAAACGAGGGCGCCATGGCTGAAGACACGCTGACCACCACCGGGATCGGCAATCACGGCGCCACGCGGTTGCCGTCGGTGGATGTCGACAGCTACAACATCGAATTGAAGGACGAGGACGGCTTTCTCGGCGACCGCGCCAGCAAGGGCGCGTTTCAGCGCATCCTCGACGGCTGGCGCAAACCGCTGCGCAAGAACGGCGAGGATCCGTTCGGCAAGAAATCGACCGAGGACATCTCGAAGAGCGCGCTCGACGCCGTGATCACCGGCGACGACGTCGGCGCCGCGGTGCTGGTGCACAGCGCGATCGAGGATTTCGCGCAGGAACTTGCCTATGTCACGCGGCGCTTTCTCAAGACCAAGGCCTGGGCCGATACCGAGTGCATCGTGGTCGGCGGCGGTTTCCGGCAGAGCCGTATCGGCGAACTGGCGATCGCGCGCACCGACATCATCATGAAGGCCGAAGGCCTGGACGTCGATCTGGTGCCGATCCGCTTCCATCCCGACGAGGCCGGCCTGATCGGCTGCCTGCATCTGGCCCAGTCCTGGATCTTCGAGGGCTACGACAGCATCCTCGCGGTCGATATCGGCGGCTCCAACATCCGTTGCGGCGTGGTCGAAACCGCATGGAAAAAGGCGCAGGACCTCTCCAAGGCCTCGGTGTGGAAGTCCGAATTGTGGCGGCACGCCGACGACGAGCCGACCCGCGAAGGCGCCGTCAAGCGGCTGGTGAAGATGCTGAAGGACCTGCGCGACGCGGCGGAAGACGGCGGCTACAAGCTGGCGCCGTTTATCGGAATTTCATGCCCCGGCGTGATCAACAATGACGGCTCCATCGAAAAAGGCGCGCAGAACCTGCCCGGCAATTGGGAGAGCAGCAAATTCCATCTGCCGAGCAGCCTGGTCGAGGGGCTCCCCGAGATCGGGGGCCACGATACCGCTGTCCTGATGCATAATGACGGCGTGACGCAGGGCCTGAGCGAAGTGCCGTTCATGCAGGAGTTCGAGCGCTGGGGCGTGCTGACGATCGGCACCGGGCTCGGCAATGCGCGGTTCACCAACCGCAGGGCAAAGGACCGCAAAAAGGACAAGGCCAAGGACAAGAAAGAAAAGGCCTGAACGCCCTCGCTGGCTCGCCAACGTCGTCGGGCCCACCGCGCCGTACAACTAGAGCATTTTCTGGTTGAGTTTACGCGTATCCTGCATGAGCGAAGTAGTT
>CAXUBE010000219.1:0-4789 GCA_964249215.1 uncultured Rhodopseudomonas sp.
ATCACAAGAAGGGCATGTCGGAAGTCGCACGCAACGCGCGGCAGGTCAGTCGCTCGCTCGATGCGCTGGTCGGTAGCGCCGGTGAAGCGCAGATCGAGGCCGCCGTCGGCGGACACGTCGGTGTCGACGCCGCGCGCGCGCGCCGCGAGCTCGAGCGCCATCGACGCGGTCCGCTTGCCGTCGGCGGTGAACGACAGCGGCAGCCGGCGCACCACGTCGTCCGGATCGACATAGACGTTGAGCGCGCGGATGTTGCGGGACTGGCGCACGGCGATGCGCTGGCCGGCGGCGGGCCGCACCGAATCGTTGCGTTGCTGGACTTCGCCGAGCAAGACCTTGCCCGCGGCGGCGCCGGTCGCCAGCGCGCGCAGGAAGTCGCGGTCGAAGCCGCGCATCCTGGCGCCGAGCATCTCGTCGCCGAACGGAATCTCGGATTGCTCGATCGAGGTCGGAAACACGATATCGAAGCCGACCACCTTGGCGCCGCCATCGAGCACCGCGGTGAGCACGCGGCCGATCTCGCGGGTCCAGGTCAAGGTCGGCGAACCCTTGAACGGCGCGGCCTGATAGGTCTCCTCGTCGATCGCGACCACGACGGAAGGCGACGCGGCCGGATCGGCGCGCGGGCCGAAAACTTTCCAGCGCAGCGCGGTGAGGATGTCGAGCGAGATGCCGCGCGCGATATCGAGCGGCGGCGACGCGAACAATGCGCCGCATATGAGCGCAATGGCGAGCGCGGCGAGCGCGTCAGCTTTGGCGATGCGGCCCATCACGCGGCCCGCGGTCGCGCGGCGTCGGGCCGCTACAGCTTGATCAGGCGGCCGACGATCGGAGCGGCGCCGGGCCGGGCCATCGCATCGACCTTGAACGCGACCTTGCGGCCGCCGAGGCTCGCGGCATAAAGGGCACCGGGCTGCAGCGATTTGCCGGCCTTCGCCATGTCGTAGAAGCGGCCTTTGACCAGCGTTTTCGAATCCAGGGTGACCTCGTCGCGGCTGCCGGCGCGATCGATGCGCTCGATCACGAGCTGGCCCGGCTGGGTGGTTTCGAATACCGGCGACAGGCCATAGATCGTCATCGGTTTTTCCGCCGGCTGCGATTTGGCACTCGAAGCCATGCTGCGGAACGTGGTCGCCGCGCTTTGGACGGCTTCGCGGTCCGAGAGCTGGTTGCGCCGGCCGTCGCAGTCGACCTTCTCGCTGTTGATGTCGGCCAGCGACACCTTGCTCTCCTCGGTGCCGATGACCACGACGCCGCCCCTGATGGTCTCGCGCACGCAGGAGGCGAGATAACTCAGTACGATCGAGCCGGAGGCGCCGAGCTTGATGATCTTGCCGGGTTGCACGTAGTCCATGAATTCGACGCCGGGAACGTTGCCCTTGATGTCCTCGACGATGGCGGCCGGCGTCTGGGCCGCGGCAGCAGACAGCACCACGACGGAACCGACGGCCGCGACTAACAGGATTCGCATCTCGAAGTCCTCCAGCAGATCGCATCCGATACGCGACGCCCCGACGCGACAACGGCGCCGTCGCCGGGTATGCCAGCAGCGCATGTCCGCGCCGGCCTTACCTTGATCTACATCACACACAGGGTCGGTGAACCGGGAAACCCTTAACACGCCGCGGCCGATCCGCGAACCGCAAAGCTTCCCCGATCGTGCTTGAGGCAGGATCGGTCAAGCGGACCGGCCGCGACCGACAGGCAAAAGCCGGCGCCCGGATACCGGACGCCGGCTTTGCCGAATCTGCCGAGGCAGACAGCAGCCGGCGGCTATTCCGACTTGTCGACGTTCCAGAACACCGGCACCGCCGCGCCCGGCAGAAGACCCGTGATGGATGTCCGCCACACGCTTGGCACGTGATACTGCCCGAGCGGCAAATACGCGACCTGCTCATAGGCACGAGCCTGAATTTCCGCGGCCAGCTTCTTCTGGTCGTCCGGTAAGGTCGCGCGCGAGAACTTGTCGCGCAGCTCTTCCATCGTGGCATCCTCGTACCAGCCGAACCAGCCGCCTTTCGTGCCCCTGCCGCTGATCGATACGTTGGCGACGGGATTGAGAATGTCGGCGCCGACCCAGTTGGTGAAGAACATGTTCCAGCCGCCCTCCTTCGGCGATTTCTGGCTGGCGCGGCGTGTCACCACCGTCTGCCAGTCGGTGGCCTGCAGGTCGATCTTGAAGCCGGCATCGCGCAGCAACTGCGCCGCGACGATCGGCTGCGGCTTCAGCATCACGACGTCGGTCGGCGCCATGATCACGACCGGCGTGCCGTCATAGCCGGACTCGGCAAGCGCCTTTTTGGCTTCAGCCATGCCGTTGCCCTTGGTCAGGGTTTCCGATCCCACATCGGTCGCCAGCGGCGTGCCGCAGCCGAACACCGCGCCGCAGGTCTCGAAGTAATTGGCGTCGCCGACCAGGGCATCGAGCACCGGCTTCTGGCTCATCGCCAGAAAAGCAGCGCGGCGAACCTTGATGTTGTCGAACGGCGGATAAAGGAAATTCATCCGGCCGAGCGTCTGGAAGCCCGTTTTGTCGAGCTGACCGACTTTCAAGTTCTTGTCGGCCGATAGGATCGGCAGCAGGTCGAACGACGGCTGCTCGATGAAATCGATATCGCCGGACTGCAACGAATTCACCTGCGTCTGCGCATCCGGCATCGTGATCCACTCGACGCGATCGACCTTCACGACCTTGCCGCCGGATGTCCAGCTCGCCGGCTCCTTGCGGGGAACATACTCCTTGAACTTTTCGTAGACCGCCTTCACGCCGGGCTGGAATTCCGCCTGCACGAATTTGAACGGGCCGGAGCCGATCTGCTCCTTGATCTGCTGCCCCTTCGGTATGTCCGCGACGCGCTTCGGCATCATGAACGGCACCAGCGACGACGGCTTGCCGATCGACTCCAGCACCAACCCATAGGGCTCCTTCAGCTTCAGCACGATGGTCTTGTCGTCCGCCGCCTCCAGCGAAGCGGTGAAGTCGATCAGCTTCTGGCCCATGCCGTCATTGGCGCCCCAGCGCTTCAGCGACGCCACGCAATCTTCCGCCGTCACCGCCGCGCCGTCGTGCCATTTCAGGCCGTCGCGCAGCGTGAAGGTGTAGGTCAGCTTGTCGTCGGAAACCTTCCAGTCCGCCATCTGCGGCTGAACCTTGAAATTCTCGTCCGTCGCCAGCAGCGTATCGTAGACCATGTAGCCGTGATCGCGGGTGATGTAGGCGGTGGTGAAGCCCGGATCGATCACGCGCAGATCCGAATGCATCACCACGGTGAGCGTCTTGGCCTGCGCCATCGCCGGAAACGTCAGCGCGGCGGCGACCAGCAGCTTCGCCAGCGACCCCATGAACGGCGCGGCACGGTGCCGCGACTTCGAAAGCCGCGACTTAGAATTATGGTTCATTCGATCTCTCCTGACACGGAACCGTTCAAGCACGGATCATTCGCTAAGCATTACGACGATTTATTAGGCGCAGATGCGGACTAACACGCTGTTGCGATTGCTATTTCAAGAGTTGCACCATCGCCGCCGGGCGTCAATCGCATTCTGCCGCGGCGGCTTCGACACGCATTCGTGGCGGCCCGCGCGCAGGTTTCGCTTTACAAAGCGCGTTCCGAATATTCTCGTATGGCAGCCTGAAGCGAGCGCGCACGATGAACCCGGCCAACCTCCCGTTCGACAGCGAAGCCATGTTGCAGGGGCTGCGGGCCTGGGTCGAATGCGAAAGTCCGACCTGGGATGCCGCCGCCGTGGAGCGCATGCTGGATCTCGCCGCCCGCGAGATGGCGGTGATGGGCGCCACCATCGAACGCATCGCCGGACGGCAGGGATTCGGCGGCTGCGTCCGCGCGCGGTTTCCGCATCCGGAATTCGGCAGCCCCGGCATCCTGATCGCCGGCCATCTCGACACCGTGCATCCGGTCGGCACGCTCGCGAAACTGCCGTGGCGCCGCGAGGGCGACAAATGCTACGGACCCGGCATCTGCGACATGAAGGGCGGCAACTACCTGTCGCTGGAAGCGATCCGGCAACTGGCGCGCGCGTCGTTCACCACGCCGCTGCCGATCACCGTGCTGTTCACGCCGGACGAGGAAGTCGGCACGCCATCGACGCGCGACGTCATCGAGGGAGAGGCGTCGCGCAACAGATACGTGCTGGTGCCTGAGCCGGGCCGGCTCGACAACGGCATCGTCACCGGCCGCTACGCGATCGCGCGCTTCAATCTCGAGGCCACCGGCAAACCCAGTCATGCCGGCGCGACGCTGTCCTCCGGCCGCTCGGCCATCCGCGAGATGGCGCGGCAGATCCTCGCCATCGACGCCATGACGACGGAGGACTGCACCTTCAGCGTCGGCATCGTGCATGGCGGTCATTGGGTCAATTGCGTTGCGACCACCTGCACCGGCGAAGCGCTCAGCATGGCGAAACGCCAGGCCGACCTCGATGCCGGTGTCGCGCGCATGCTGGCGATGTCGGGCACCACCGACGAGGTGACGTTCAACGTCACGCGAGGCGTGACGCGGCCGGTATGGGAGCCGGACGCCGGAACGCTGGCGCTGTACGACAAGGCCCGCGGCATCGCCGCGCAGCTCGGCGTAAACCTGCCGCATGCCAGCGCCGGCGGCGGCTCCGACGGCAACTTCACCGGCGCGATGGGCATCCCCACTCTCGACGGTCTGGGCGTGCGCGGCGCCGACATGCACACGCTTAACGAATATATCGAGGTCGACAGCCTCGCCGAGCGCGGCCGGCTGATGGCCGGGCTGCTCGCGACGCTGGCGTGAGCTTAGCT
>CAXUBE010000220.1:0-4761 GCA_964249215.1 uncultured Rhodopseudomonas sp.
GCGGCGCCGTGCGGACCGTCGGCGCGGCGGGACTGTCCGAGGCGACCGGCGCGGTGCCGCGCAACCGAGCCAGCAATTCGGCGGTCGGCCAGGAATCCGCAGGCAGGCCGTATTTCACCTGCATCGCCTTGATCGCGATGCGGCTCTGCTGGCCGAGCACGCCGTCGACCTTGCCGACATTGAAGCCGGCGCGCACCAGCAATTGCTGCATCTCGCGGATGTCGTTGAACGGCAGTTGCACCACCGGCGCGGTTGGCTGGCGCATCGGCGGCGCGCCCGCGATGCGGGTGGCGAGATAGCCCGCGGTGGTGGAATAGATCAGCGAATTATTCCATTCGGTGTAGGCCGCGAAATTCGGATAGGCGAGAAATGCCGGCCCCGTGCGTCCCATCGGCAGCAGAAGCGAAGCCTGCATGTCGTCATTCGGCAGCGGCTTGCCGTCTGGATAGGTGACGCCCCATTGCGCCCATTGCGAACGCGGATGCTTGACGGTGAGGTCGGCCTCCGCCCATGACAGGTCCCGCGGCGCGCGCACTTCCTGCAGCCAAGGCTCGCCGCGCCGCCATTTCAGGCCGTTGGCGATGTAGTTCGCGGTCGAGCCGATCACGTCGGCCGGGCTGCGCAGCAGGTTGCGATGGCCGTCGCCGTCGTAATCGACGGCGTAGTTGAAGTAATGCGTCGGCAGGAACTGCGTCTGGCCGAGTTCGCCGGCCCACGAGCCGACCATCTCCTCCGGCGACAGGTCGCCGCGATCGATGATCTTCAGCGCCGCGATGGTTTCGTTCTCGAACATCTGCGAACGGCGGCAATCATAGGCCAGCGACACCAGTGAGCGCAGCGTCGGCAGGTTGCCCATGTTGGCGCCGAAATCGCTCTCGAGCCCCCAGAACGCGGCGATCACCGCGCCCGGCACGCCGTATTCCTTTTCCGCGCGCGCGAACGCCGCGGCGTTGGACCTGATGCGCGCCTGGCCCTGCTGCATGCGGTAATCCGCCGCCATGCGGCGCGCGAATTCGGTGAACACCTGGCCGAACACGCGCTGGCCGCGGTCGCGGTTGACGATGCCCTGGTCGTAGACGAGGCCCGGCGACGCCATCGCCATCGCCCGCTGCGACACGCCGGCGGTGATGGCCTGCTGTTTCAGCCCGGCGAGGAATTGCTCGAAGCTCTGGCCGTTATGGCACGAGGCAGCGCGGGGGACTGGTGATGCGGCGACCTGTTGCCTTGGCACCGCGGGTGGTTTCGGAAGCGTTGCGACGGGCCTTGCTGGCGCAGCCGGTTGAGGAAACTGCGCCCATGCCGAGGCGATCGCACAACATGGCGCGATGGCAAGACAGATCGCAATTGAAAAAAATCGGAGCGTCATCACGTCCATCCAGCGGCCTGTGCCTCGATCAACTGTTGTTTGGATGGCTTGCCGGGTCAAGCCCGGCAACGACGGCGAGTTAAGGCACGAACAAGGAATTGCATTGCCTCGTCGCAAGGGCTCCTCGACAGAGAGCCGCGCCGTTGTCCTAAAGCTCCCTTGCATTGCTGAATATGAACGACGACACCCGCCGCGTGTTCTCGTCGAGGATCAGCGTCCGCGTGATCGGCGGCTCGGCGCGCTGGCTGCAATTCTCGCGCTCGCACAGCCGGCAGTTGACGCCGATCGGCGTGCCCTCGGTCTTGTCCAGGTCGATGCCGCCGGCATAGATCAGCCGCGCGGCGTGGCGGATTTCGCAGCCGAGCCCGATGGCAAAGCGCGGCTGCGGCTGCGGATGAGGCGCCACCGGCCGCCGCACCATCTGGGCGATGCTGAAATAGCGGCTGCCGTCGGGCAGTTCGATCACCTGCTTGAGCAGCCGGTCGGGTGTGTCAAACGTCGAATGCACGTTCCACAACGGGCAGGTGCCGCCGAATTTCGAGAACGGAAACGTGCCCGACGAAAAACGTTTCGAGACGTTGCCGGCGTTGTCGACGCGCAGCAGGAAGAACGGCACGCCGCGCGCATTCGGCCGCTGCAGCGTGGTGAGGCGATGGCAGACCTGCTCGAACCCGGCGTTGAAGCGCTGTGCCAGCACGTGGACGTCGTAGCTCAAGTCCTCGGCGGCGGCGTGGAACGCGCCATAGGGCATCATCGCCGCGGCCGCGAAGTAGTTCGCAAGCGTGATGCGGTATAGCCTGCGCGCGGTATCGTCGAGCGCGCCGGCGCGGTTGATGATGCCGTCGAACATGATGACGTGTTCGGTCAGGCCGATCTGGAATGCGACCTGGAAGGCGCGGCCGGGTCCGTCGATCAGTTCGGACACCAGCAATTGCCGGCGGTGGCGGTCGAACCGGCGCAGCGTCTCGCGCATCACGTCGACCGGCATGATCCTGCAGATGATGGCGTGGCGTTCGCGCAGGCGGTCGCCGAGCGCCGCGAACAGGTCCTGCGCCGGCACGTTGAGTTCGTCGCGCAGGGTTTCGGCGGCCTGCTCCAGTTCGGGGAAGTAGTTGCGGTTGGCCTCGATCAGGTCGCGGACCCGCTCGATCGGGTTGGCATCGAATCGGCTGCCGTCGTCGCGGTCGGCGATCTGCGCCGCCACCAGGGTCTCGCCGCGCCGCGCTTCCGTATAGGCCGCGTAGAGCCGCTGCAGCGCGTGCGTGACGCCGGGGCACAATTCGGCGAGGTCGCGCAGTTCCTGCTTCGGCAGGTCGATCTGCCGGAACAGCGGATCGGAGAAGATTTCGTTCAGCTCGGCGAAGAACCGATCCTCGTCGACGGTCGCCAGATCGCGCAGATCGAGGTCGTAGGTCTCCGCAAGCCGCAAGAGAATCTGCGCCGTCACGGGCCGCTGATTGCGCTCGATCAGGTTGATGTAGCTCGGCGAAATGGCCAGAGCCTCGGCCATCTGGGTCTGCGACACGCCGAGTTGCTGGCGGATGCGGCGGAAGCGCGGGCCAACAAACAGCTTTTTGGCGGAATTGACGGCCATGCCTGATCCGACTGCATTTGTGACATTTATAACAATATGACATATATTACGAGAATGATGTTACATTACATCACCATTCGAATACAAGACATCTATCGAATTGATCGGTTTTAGCGTTTATCTCCCGGCATGCTCGCGGCGCGCTTTGTCACAAATGTTGATGATGTAGCGCTGATTGTTCACCGAAGGGATCTTAAGACATGAATTTCCAGCCACGCGGGATCGGCGATCTGGCTCTCCAGCGGCCAGCTTCCTATCAGAGCGAAATCGAAGCGGCGCAAGCTCTCCTCAGGGACAAGGACACCTGGAATGGCGTGAAGGCCGAAGCCGTCGCCCGCATGCGCTTACAGAACCGCTTCAAGACCGGCCTCGACATCGCGCGCTACACGGCCGCGCTGATGCGCGCCGACATGGCGGTCTATGACGCCGACAGCACGAAATACACCCAGTCGCTCGGCTGCTGGCACGGCTTCATCGCCCAGCAGAAGCTGATCTCGGTGAAGAAGCATTTCGGCAGCACCGATCGCTGCTATCTCTATCTCTCGGGCTGGATGATCGCGGCGCTTCGCTCCGAGTTCGGGCCGCTTCCCGATCAGTCGATGCACGAGAAGACGTCGGTGCCGGCGCTGATCGAAGAACTCTACACTTTCCTGCGACAGGCGGACTCTCGCGAGCTCAACGATATTTTCCGAAACCTCGACGTCGCACGCAAGGCCGGCGATAAGGCGAAGGAAACCGCGCTGATCGAGAAGATCGACAATTTCCAGACCCATGTCGTGCCCGTGATCGCCGACATCGATGCCGGCTTCGGCAATGCGGAGGCGACCTATCTGCTCGCCAAGAAGATGATCGAGGCGGGCGCGTGCGCCTTGCAGATCGAGAATCAGGTCTCGGACGAAAAGCAGTGCGGCCATCAGGACGGCAAGGTGACCGTGCCGCACGAGGTGTTCCTGGCGAAGATCCGCGCCTGCCGCCATGCCTTCCTCGAACTGGGCGTCGAAGACGGCGTCATCGTCACCCGCACCGACTCATTGGGCGCCGGTCTCACGCAGCAGATCGCCGTCAGCCACGAGCCGGGCGACCTCGGCGATCAATACAACAGCTTCCTGGATTGCGAGGAAGTCGATTCGTCGAAGATCGGCAATGGCGACGTCATCATCAGCCGCGGCGGCAAGCTGCTGCGTCCCAAGCGGCTGCCCAGCAATCTCTACCAGTTCCGCGAAGGCACCGGCGCGGACCGCTGCGTGCTCGATTGCATCACGTCGCTGCAGAACGGCGCGGACCTCTTGTGGATCGAGACCGAGAAGCCGAACGTCGAGCAGATCGCCAAGATGGTCGATCGCGTGCGCGAGGTGATCCCGAACGCCAAGCTCGCCTACAACAACTCGCCGTCGTTCAACTGGACGCTCAACTTCCGCTGGCAGGTCTACGATGCGATGAAAGAAGCCGGCAAGGATGTCAGCAAATACAACCGCGCCGAGCTGATGAAGGCGGAATACGACGGAACGCCGCTGGCGATCGAAGCCGACGATCTGATCCGGACCTTCCAGGCCGATTCCGCCAAGCGCGCCGGCATCTTCCATCACCTGATCACGTTGCCGACCTATCACACCGCGGCTCTGTCGACCGACAATCTCGCAAAGGAGTATTTCGGCGAGCAGGGCATGCTGGGCTATGTGAAGAACGTTCAGCGCCAGGAAATCCGTCAGGGCATCGCCTGCGCGAAGCATCAGAACATGGCCGGCTCGGACATCGGCGACGATCACAAGGAATACTTCGCCGGCGAGGCCGCGCTGAAAGC
>CAXUBE010000221.1:0-4741 GCA_964249215.1 uncultured Rhodopseudomonas sp.
TGGTAGATCAGCGTCACGCTCTGGTCGCGCTGCACGAGGTCGGGCTTGGCGAGATCGGCGATCCGGATCGCCTGGCCCGCGCGCAACTGCCGGCGCGCCTGCATGCCGACCGCGGCGTCGCGCGTCGCGCCGTCGGGACCGACCTCGTTCTTCGGCCGGCGCTCGATCGCGACGTCGGTTGATTTCAACACCTCGTTGCGCTCGACATTGCGCATGACCACCGCGGCGTCGACGGTCTCGACCGCGACGCCGGTGAAGCGCAGCCGGGTCGGCGCCGAGCCGGACTCGTTCGGGATCTCGAAGCTCACGTCGAAGCGGCCGCTGCGGGCGTCGAATTTCGCGGAGGTGGCCTGCAACTCGCCATTGCTGGATGCGTCGAGCTGCAGCGTCTGCAGGTCGCGGTCGAACGTCAGCGACAGATTATCAGCGTCGCCGAGCCCGTTGCGGCGCTCCAGCACGCGCGCGATCTGCCGTTCGATCTCCTTGTTCTGCAGCGTGCGGGCGAGGCGGGTGATCGACACCTCGCGGATGTCGCGGGCGTCGACGCCGATCACCTGATGCGCGCGCAGCGCCGACAGCACGCTCGCCGCGGGCAGCGATCCGGTGGTGCCCAAATCAGGCGCGCGGTAGATCGCGATCCTTGCCGCGGTGCCGGCATTGTCGATCACGTCGCCGATCCGCACCACGTCGCCCGACACCGTGACGCTCTGGCGCAGCACCGGGCCGGCGATGATGTCGGCGCGGCCCTGCGCCTGCGCGCCGGTCATGGAGGACGCGGTCAGCGCGGCGGCGAGCAGCAGCGGGCGGAGGGTCATGGTCGGCGTCCTCAGCGGAACATGTTGGAGGTCGATTGCAGCATCTGGTCGGCGGCGCTGACCACCTTGGCGTTCATCTCGTAGGCGCGCTGCGCGGCGATCAGGTCGGAGATTTCCGACACCACCTCGACATTGGCCTGTTCGAGGTTCTGCTGCTGCATGTCGCCATAGCCGTCGACATTTGCGATGCCGTCCTGCGGCGCGCCGGAAGCCGGCGTGTCGGTGAACAGGTTGTCGCCGACCGGCTGCAGGCCGGTCTTGTTGACGAACCGGGTGAGGCCGATCTGGCCGAGCAGCGTCGGCGTGGTCGAGCCCGGCGTCGTCACCGTGACCTGGCCCTGCGCGTTGATGGTGAGGCCGGAGGACGCCTGCGGAATGGTGATGGTCGGCTGCACCGGATTGCCGCCGGCGGTGACGATGCGCCCGGTGGCGTCGGTCGTGAACGAGCCGTCGCGGGTGTAGGAGAAGCTGCCGTCCGGCATCTGGATCTTGAAGAAGCCTTCGCCGCGGATCGCGATGTCGAGATCGTTGCCGGTGGGCGAGATGGTGCCCTGGCTCATCAGCCGCGGCGTGCCGACGGTCTTGACGCCGCCGCCGATGTCGACGCCGACCGGCAGGATGGTGCCCTGGTCGGACGCCTGCGCGCCGACCCGGCGCACGTGATCGTAGATCAGGTCCTGAAATGCCGCCCGCTGCTTCTTGTAGCCGGTGGTCCGCATGTTGGCGATGTTGTTGGAGATCACCTGGACGTTGAGTTCTTGGGCCGCCATGCCGGTCGCCGCGGTATAGAGTGCGCGCATCGGATGATCTCCTCAGGCCGGGACGTCGGCGAGCTTGTCGAGCGCCGATTTGCGCAGGTCGCCCTGCTGTTGAAGCATCGCGGAGATCTGCGTGTAGGTGCGGGTGACGTCGATCATGCGGCTCATCTCGGCCACCGAATTGACGTTGGATTTCTCGATGTAGCCCTGCCGCACCCGTGCGAGCGGATCGGGCTGGCCGGCGCCCGCGCCCGCCGAAAACAGGTTGGAGCCTTCCTTGACCAGGCTCTGCGGCTGCGCGAACGACACCAGCCGCAATTTGCCGCGCAGCGAGTCGACCTTGGCGCTGCCTTCGACGACGCTGATATTGCCGTCCTGCGAGATGCTGATGTCGTGGTCGCCCGGCGCGAACACGATCGGGCCGCCGGTGCCGAGCACCGGGTTGCCGGCCGCGGTGACGAGCTGGCCCTGCGGGTTGATGGCGAGGGCGCCGTCGCGGGTGTAGCGCTCGCCGGCCGCGGTCTGCACCGCCAGGAATGCCGAGCCGTCGATCGCGATGTCGAGCGGGTTCCTGGTCTGCTCGGTCGGACCGGAGGCGAAATCGTGGAAGGTGGCGCGGTCCTGTACGAAGCTGACGCGGCGGTCGCCGCCGACGAAATTGTCTTCGTGCGCGCCGGCCGTGAGGTATTCCTGAAACACCGAGCGGTCGGCCTTGAAGCCGTTGGTGTTGACGTTGGCGACGTTGTTGGCCACGACATCCATCTGCCGTTCCAGCACCATCTGCCGCGATAGTCCGACGAGGAGCATGTTCTCCATCGGTGGTCTCCCCTGTGTGAACCGCATTGGCCCTCCCAGGCCCGCTGCGGATCTGCGAACCGCGGATGCTCTCCCAAGCAGCGGCTCGCGTTCCACGGAGCGAAACGCGTGCCAGATCGAAATATGTTTTTCGCTCAAGGTGTTAGCGGTTCGCACGCTGGCGCGTAGGGCGGCAATTAAGACCTTGTTGACCGTGCGCCCGGCAGAATTTTCCCAGCACGGCCGAAAAAGAAGGATTCCATTAACCATTGCGACCTAGCGTCCGGACAACAGGGCTTATGGCGCTGGCAGTTTGGTATCGCGTCGCATCTGTCCGGCCGCAGCGGGCCCAGCGCATCATTCGGGGCTGGCAGTCGATGGCGGATACCGAAAAGACCGACGACGCGGCAGGCGAGGCCGCCGCGGCGCCGAACGGCAGGAAGAAGCTCGCGATGATCGCCGGCGCGCTGCTGCTGCTGCTCGCGGTCGGCGGCGGCGCCTGGTTCGTCCTGCTGCGCGGCCATGGCGAGGACGGCCATGCCGAGGCGGTCGCTGCCGTGGTGAAGCCGCCGAACTTCGTCGAGGTGCCGGACATCCTGGTCAACCTCGCCGGCTCGCCGGGCGAGCGGGTGCAATACCTCAAGGCCAAGATCGTGCTCGAGGTCAAGGACGAGAAGCTCGCCGAGCAGATCAAGCCGACCATGCCGCGCGTCACCGATCTGTTTCAGACCTACATGCGCGAACTGCGCCCGGCCGACCTCAACGGCTCGATCGGCATGTTTCGGATGAAGGAAGAGCTGACCAGGCGCGTCAACCTCGCGGTCGCGCCGGCGCAGGTGACCGCCGTGCTGTTCAAGGAAGTCGTGATTCAGTGACGGGCGCAGCGAGATGATGACCGGTGAGCATGTGGACCAAGACGTCATCGCGGCGCAGTGGGACGCGCAGACGGCGCCGCGGGATCCCGACCCGGCGGCGAACGCCGCCGACGAAAACGGCCTCACCGGCACCATGGCCGCGCAATGGGCCGCGATGGTCGAGGGCGGCACCCGCGATCTCGGCGCCAAGAGCAGCGGCGAGCGGGTGCTGTCGCAGGAGGAAATCGACAACCTGCTCGGCTTCAGCGTCGGCGAGATCCACCTCGACGAGAATTCCGGCATCCGCGCCATCATCGATTCGGCGATGGTGTCCTACGAGCGCCTGCCGATGCTCGAGATCGTGTTCGACCGCCTGGTGCGGCTGATGACCACGAGCCTGCGCAATTTCACGTCCGACAACGTCGAGGTCTCGCTCGACCGCATCACCTCGGTGCGGTTCGGCGACTACATGAACTCGATCCCGCTGCCGGCGGTGCTGTGCGTGTTCAAGGCCGAGGAATGGCAGAATTTCGGCCTCGCCACCGTCGATTCCAACCTGATCTATTCGATGATCGACGTGCTGCTCGGCGGCCGCCGCGGCCAGGCGCTGCTGCGGATCGAGGGCCGGCCCTACACCACGATCGAAACCAACCTGGTGAAGCGGCTGCTTGAAGTCGTGCTCGCCGACGCCGAGCAGGCGTTCCGGCCGCTGTCGCCGGTGACGTTCACGATCGACCGGCTGGAAACCAATCCGCGCTTCGCCGCGATCAGCAGGCCCGCCAATGCGGCGATTCTGGTGCGGCTGCACATCGACATGGAAGACCGCGGCGGCAATATCGAGCTGCTGCTGCCCTACGCCACCATCGAGCCGATCCGCGCGGTTTTGATGCAGATGTTCATGGGCGAGAAGTTCGGCCGCAACCCGGTTTGGGAAGGCCATCTCGCCACCGAGATCGTGCAGGCGCAGATTTCGGTCGACGCCGTCTTGTACGAGGCCGAGGTGCCGCTGCGGCAATTGATGGCGCTGCAGGTCGGCGACACGTTGCCGCTCGACACCCGCGCCGATGCCCAGGTCGCGGTGCGATGCGGCAACGTGATGCTGACCGAGGGGCGCATGGGGCGGGTCGGCGACCGCGTCGCGATCCGCATCACCAGGCAGTTGCGCAAACCGGTCACGACATTCGCGATGTTCGAACGCGCGGACGAACAGACCAAGTTGATGGAGGTACCATGAGTCACACGATCGGACTGGTCATCGAGAGCCTGGTTGCGGCGCTGCTGCTGCTCACCATCGGATACTGCATGCTGCTGAACAAGCGATTGCAGCGGCTGAAGGCCGACGAGCAATCCTTGAAGGCGACGATCGGCGAACTGATCACCGTCACCGAGATCGCCGAACGCGCGATCGGCGGGCTCAAGCACACCGTGCGCGACGTCAACGAGAATCTCGGCAGCCAGATCGCGGCGGCGAGCGCGATGGCCGAGCGCCTGCAGCGGCAGCTCGCCGAAGGCGACGACG
>CAXUBE010000222.1:0-4724 GCA_964249215.1 uncultured Rhodopseudomonas sp.
CGGCGCGGGCGCGGATCGATGCGAGTTTCGCCGATTCCGCGGCGCTGGTGGCGACGATCAGCTTGCCGCAATTGCGGTAAGGCACGCCGTGCGCGTCGCAATAGGCGTATAGCGCGCGCTTGCCGGCGACGCACATCGCCGCCATCAGGCTATGGGCCGGATAATAGATACCGGCATGGATCACCTCGCTGTTGCGCGACGAGGTGCCGGTGCCGATGGCTTCGGCCGATTCCAGTACGATCACCTCGCGCCCGGCCTGCGCCAGCGCCCGCCCCACCGCGAGGCCGACCACACCCGCGCCCACCACGACGCATTCGACGCTGTCCATCTTCCGCCTGCCTCCGGCCGCCCTGCGCCTTCGGCGTTATCGCGAGGCGGGCGCGGCGCGGTCAACCGGTGATTTGCCGGCGGCTCCGCCGGTCGGATGCGACGAGGCTGTTCCGGCGCGCAAACGCCGTTATGCTGGACCGGCCAGGGCTGCCGGGGCCGCGGCGGGCGGACGGAAAAGCGAGGTCGACGTTTGACGATGGAGGACAGCGCGCGTGCCCATTTGCCGGCGACGCAGACCCGTCCGCTGCTGCGGATCGAGGCGGTCGAGAAGCGTTTCGGCAAATTCACCGCGGTCGACCGGCTCTCGCTCGACATCGAGGCCGGCGAGTTCTTCGCGCTGCTCGGCCCGAGCGGATGCGGCAAGACCACGCTGCTGAGGATGCTGGCGGGCTTCGAGGCGCCGGACGGCGGCCGCATCCTGCTCGACGGCGAGGATATTTCCGGCGTGCCGCCGCATCAGCGCCCGGTCAACATGATGTTTCAGAACTACGCGCTGTTTCCGCATCTCAGCGTCGCCGACAATATCGCCTTCGGGCTGCGCCGCGCCAGGCTGCCCAAGGACGAGATCAAATCGCGGGTCGCGGAGATGGTCGCGCTGGTGCGGCTGGAGGGAATGGAGAAGCGCTTCCCGGACCAGTTGTCCGGCGGCCAGCAGCAGCGCGTGGCGCTCGCCCGCGCGCTGGCGCGGCGGCCGCAATTGCTGCTGCTCGACGAGCCGCTCGCCGCGCTGGACAAGAAGCTGCGCGAAAGCACGCAGCTCGAATTGACCGCGCTGCAGCGCCGGCTCGGCACCACCTTCGTCATCGTCACCCACGACCAGGAGGAGGCGATGACGGTCGCCGACCGCATCGGCGTGATGGACTTAGGCCGGCTCGAACAGGTCGCGACGCCGCGCCGGCTTTACGAGGCGCCGGCGTCGCGCTGGGTCGCGGAGTTCATCGGCGACGTCAACATCCTGGAGGGCGCCGTGCAGGGGCGCGATGCCGGACGCCTCACGGTGACGACGCGCGAGGGCGTCACGGTGGTCGCCGCCGAGCCGCAGCCGTCGCAGGGCACATCGGCGGTGTCGATCGCGATACGTCCCGAAAAAGTGAAGCTGTCGCGCCGCGCGCCGGCGTCGGACGCGTCCAATCCCGCTGTGATCAACCGGCTCGAGGGCGTCGTTGCCGAGGTCGGCTATGCCGGGGGGGTGACGCACTACACCATCAAGCTCGACAGCGGAGGCACGCTGCACGCGGCGATGGCCAACACCGCGCGGCTCGACTACGACGCCTACACCGCGAGCCAGCGCGTGGTGGCGTGGTTCACGCCGGACGACTGCATGGTTCTCGAACAATGAGCGCGCGGGACATTTTCGCCCGACCGGCGCGGCTCGCCGCACTCGCGCCGTATCTCTGGATGGTGCTGTTCTTCCTGGTGCCGTCCGCGTTCGTGGTGAAGATCAGCCTGTCGCAGACCGCGATCGCGCAGCCGCCTTATCTGCCGGTGTTCGCATGGTTGTCGGGCCTGGGCGCCATCAAGGACGCGTTCGCGGCGTTGTCGCTCGACAATTTCCGCCTGCTGATCTCGGACGATCTCTATGTGCTGTCGTATCTGCGCAGCCTGCTGGTCGCTGCGGTTTCGACCGCGTTGCTGCTGCTGATCGGCTACCCGATCGCCTACGGCATGGCGCGGCTGCCGCGCGCCTGGCAGGGCGTCGCGATGATGCTGGTGATCGTGCCGTTCTGGACCTCGTTCCTGATCCGCATCTACGCCTGGATCAACATTCTCCAGCACGACGGCCTGCTCAACAATGTCCTGCTGACGCTGCATCTGATATCGGCGCCGGTGGTGTGGCTCTCCACCGACAGCGCGATGTATCTCGGCATCGTCTATTCGTACCTGCCGTTCATGGTGCTGCCGCTGTACGCGACGCTGGCGAAACTGCAGCCCTCGCTGCTTGAGGCGGCGGCGGACCTCGGCGCGCCTCCGCGGCACGCGTTCTGGCTGGTCACCTTTCCGCTGTCGTTGCCGGGCGTCGGCGCCGGCGTCCTGTTGTGCTTCATCCCGATCGTCGGCGAGTTCGTGATTCCCGATCTGCTCGCCGGCTCCGACGCGATGATGATCGGGCAGACGCTATGGCTGGAGTTCTTCACCAACCGCGACTGGCCGCTCGCCGCGGCGCTGGCGGTGCTGCTGCTCGGCGTGCTGCTGCTGCCGTTATCGATCTACCAGCGGCTGCAGCGGCGCCAACTCGAGGGCGACGGCCCATGACATCGCGCGCTGGCGCCAGTCTGTCGCGCTTCAACATGGCGTCGCTCGCGCTCGGCTTCGCGTTTCTGTATCTGCCGATCGCGATCCTGGTGATCTATTCGTTCAATGCCTCGCGGCTCGTGACGGTATGGGGCGGGTGGTCGACGCAGTGGTACGGCGCGTTCTTCCGAGACGCGCCGATGCTCGCCGCGGCATGGGTCTCCTTCCGCGTGGCGCTCGCTTCGGCGAGTCTCGCGACCGTTCTCGGCACGCTGGCGGCGGTCGGCCTCGCGCGCGGCGGGTTCTTCAAGGGCCGCATGCTGTTCTCCGGCATGCTCTACGCGCCGCTGGTGATGCCGGAAGTCATTACCGGGCTGTCGCTGCTGCTGCTTTTCATCGCGTTCGACCTCGAGCGCGGGTTCTGGACCGTGACCATCGCGCACACCACGCTCACGCTGTGCTTCGTCTGCGTGGTGGTGCAGTCGCGGCTCGGCGCGCTGGATCGGCGTTTCGAGGAGGCCGCGATGGATCTCGGATGCGATCCGATCCGCGCGTTTGTCGCGGTGACGATCCCGATGATCTGGCCGGCGATCGCCGCAGGCTGGATGCTGGCCTTCGCGCTGTCGCTGGACGATCTGGTGATCGCGAGCTTCACCACCGGCCCCGGTTCGTCGACGCTGCCGATCCGGATCTATTCCGAGGTGAAGCTCGGCGTGAAACCGGAGATCAACGCGATCTGCACGCTGATCATCGCGCTGATCAGCGTCATCATCATCGTCGCGTCGCTGGCAGCCAAACTCTCGCGCGTGCGGGCGGAAAGTGCCGCGCCCTTGTAGATCAATTCGGTTTGGGGAGAACGGCGGCCGGCGCGGCCGCCGGCGTCTCGGCCGCGTCCGGCTCGGATTTCTTGCCTCCGCCGAAGCGCTCCAGCACCGAGCGCACAGCGTCGCGGGTCTTGCGGTCCTTCGCCGCGTCGAGCAACGGCGCGGACGCCGGCGAGCGGCGGATCAGGCTTTCCGGATCGGGGAAGATCAAGGGATCGTCCCAGGGACCCTGCACCACGAAGGGCAGGTCGAAACCGGGCGGGGCGGCTGCTGGTGTCGCAAGGCTTGCAACGCCCTTGAGGTCGAATTCGCGCGACGGCACCGACGCCGTGCCGGTCAGCGAGATACGCGCCGACGGTCCTTCGATGCGCACGTCCTCGGCGGTGGCGATGCCGTCGCTGAAACGCAGCGCGACGTTCAGCTTGTCGAACGGCGTTTGTCCCGAACGGAAATTGCCGCCACCGGACAATGGCCGTCGCTCCAGGCGCCGCAGCAATTGTTCGGCGTTGAAGCCGCCGATCGCGCCGTCATGGCCGCTGAGGCTCGCGGTGCCGTCGAGCGATTGCGCAAGGCCGAACGGGCTTGCGCCCGAGGCTTCCAGCGCGATGTTGAGATTGCCGCGGCCGGTCAGGCTTCGGACGCCGAACAGGTCGGCGGCGCAGCTCTGCAGGTCGACATCGGTCAGTTGAAATTGCGCTTTCACGTCGGCTGCAGTCTCGGAGCGCGAGATGCCGAGCGTGCCCTTGGCAATGCCGCCGTAGATCTGCGCCTCGCCGATGCTCAGCGCCAGCGTGCCGTTGCGCAGGCTGGCGCCGAGCGCGGTGCGCCCCAGCATCGACGAGCCGATCGTGACCTTGGCGGCCGACAGCCGCATGTCCAGATCGACCGGATTGACGCCGGCGAGATCGAACAACTGCCTGTTCCAGTCGCGCGCGCCGCTCGCGAGCAGGCGGATGGTCGACAGATACGGCGTGATATCGAGCGCGTCGGCCGCGAGCGTGCCTTGCAGGGTCTGGCGGCCGTTGCTGCTGGCGTAGGTCATGACGCCTTCGGCGGCGTTCTTGTCGAGCTCGATATTGACGTTGGTCAGCGCCATCGACGCGCCGACCACGTTGGCGCGCGCCTTCAGCGCGAAGCGGCCGAAGCCGCCGGCGCCCGGCGGCTCCTGTCCGGTCCAGCGCAGCGCGTTGCGCAGCGACACGCTGTCCGCCGACAGCGTGCCGTCCAGCAGCAGGCTCGCGCGGTTGGCGATCGCGCCGTCGAACGCGATCTTGAGCGGCGCCGCGGCGAGCCGCGCCTTGAGCCCGGAGCGCTCGCCGGACAATGCGGCGATGAAAT
>CAXUBE010000223.1:0-4719 GCA_964249215.1 uncultured Rhodopseudomonas sp.
GGGTTGGGGTGGGGGCATGACGCACGGCTAGTTGCACCCGATGGCATAACACTTGCTGCTTCGTATGAAGCCCGCAACCAAAACCGGACCCGCGTTCCTATGCTCGGCTATCTGATCCGCCGCATTCTCGCAGCAGCGCCCGTGATGGGCGTGGTCGCGCTGTTCGTGTTCCTGCTGCTGCGGCTGACGCCGGGCGATCCGGCCGCGATCCTCGCCGGCAACAACGCCACCACCGAACAGCTCGAACACATCCGCGAAACCCTTGGGCTGAACGAGCCGCTCTACGTGCAGTTCTTTGCATGGGCCGGCAAGCTGCTGCACGGCGATCTCGGCGTCTCGCTGATCTCGCAGGTGCCGGTGGCGCGGATGATCGGCCAGCGGCTGGAGCCATCGATCAGCATCGCGATCGCCACCATCGTCGTCGCCATCCTCGTCGCGGTGCCGCTCGGGGTGGTCGCGGCATGGAAGCACGGCACCTGGATCGACCGCTTCGTGATGGGGCTGTCGGTAGTCGGCTTCTCGGTGCCGATATTCGTGATCGGCTACGTGCTGATCCAGATTTTCGCGATCGAGCTGCGCTGGCTGCCGGTGCAGGGTTATCGCAACATCGCGGCCGGTTTCGGACCGTATTTCGAACGGCTGATCCTGCCGACGCTGACGCTGTCGTTCATCTACATCGCGCTGATCGCGCGAACCACGCGCGCGGCGATGCTCGACGTGCTCGGCGAGGACTACGTCCGCACCGCGCGCGCAAAAGGCATCGCGGAAAGCGGGGTGTTGCTGCGCCACGCGCTGCGCAACGCCGCGGTCCCGGTGATCACCGTGATCGGCACCGGCTTCGCGCTGCTGATTTCCGGCGTTGTCGTCACCGAAAGCGTGTTCAATCTGCCCGGCATCGGCCGCCTCACCGTCGACGCGGTGCTGGCGCGCGACTATCCGGTGATCCAGGCCATGATCCTTTTGACCTCCGGCGTCTACGTCGCGGTCAATCTCCTGATCGACGTCGCCTATACGCTGCTCGATCCCAGAATACGATATTGATGGCGATCATGGGCGCATCGTCACACAGGAACGCAGGCTCGTCACCTCTTCCCTTCCCGGCGGAACGAGGGATTGGGGCGCCCTGTATCGTGAAGGCCCGACTTACAGTCGCTGGAACAGAATAATGGCGATCGAGACAATCCCCGAACCGTCGATCCCGCTCACCACGCCGTTCCGCAGCGGGCTCGGTTTTCTCACCGCGACGCCGATCATCGCCGGCGCGTCGATCTGCCTGCTGCTCGTGATCGCATCTGCGGTGCTGGCGCCGTGGCTGTCGCCGCACGATCCCATGCTGCTCGCGCCGGCGCTGCGCCTGAAGCCCGCCAGCGCGGAATATTGGCTCGGCACCGACGCCTATGGCCGCGACGTGCTGGCGCGCATCCTCCATGGCGGGCGCATCTCGCTGCTGATCGGGCTCGGCGCCGCCGTGATCAGCATCGGCTTCGGCCTCGCCATCGGGCTTGTCTCGGGTTTTTTCAAATGGGTCGACGCGGTGATGATGCGGATCATGGACGGCGTGATGGCGATGCCGGGCATCCTGCTCGCCATCGCCGTGGTGTCGCTGTCCGGCGCGAGCCTCACCACCGTGCTGGTGGCGATCACCATTCCCGAAATCCCGCGCGTTGCCCGCGTGGTGCGTTCGGTGGTGCTGGGTGCGCGCGGGGAGCCTTATGTCGAAGCCGCGATCTCGGTCGGCTCCAGCCTGCCGAAGATCATGTGGCGGCATCTGATGCCGAACACGGTCGCGCCTTTGATCGTCCAGGGCACCTATATCTGCGCCTCCGCGATCCTCACCGAGGCGATCCTGTCGTTCCTCGGCGCCGGCATCAGCCCGGAGACGCCGACCTGGGGCAACATCATGGCCGAGGGCCGCGCCTTCTTCCAGATCAAGCCGTCGCTGATCTTCTGGCCGGGGCTGATGCTGTCGGTCGCGATCCTGTCGGTCAACCTGATCGGCGACGCCGCACGCGACGCGCTCGATCCGCGGATGAAGCGCCGCGCCGGGGCGAAGTAAGCGGATGCAAAGCGAAGCGGCAATATCCGACAGCGTCCTTGCCATCGATAAGCTCGTGGTGTCGCTCGGCGCCAAAGCCGGCGGCGACCGCGTCATCGACGGCATCTCGCTCGAGGTGCGGCCCGGCGAAACGCTGTGCCTGGTCGGTGAAAGCGGCTCCGGCAAGTCGGTGACCTCGCTCGCGGTGATGGGACTGCTGCCGAAAGGCTCGCTGACCGCGTCGAGCGGTCGCATCCGCCTCGCCGGCGAGGACGTGCTCACCGCGAGCGATCGCCGGCTGCGCCAATTGCGCGCCACCACCATGGCGATGATCTTCCAGGAGCCAATGACCGCGCTCAATCCGGTGGTGCCGGTCGGCCGGCAGATCGACGAGGTGCTGCGGGTTCATACCGATCTCAACGCCCGCGCCCGGCGCCGGCGCATCCTGTCGATGATGGACCAGGTCCGGCTGCCCGAGGTCGAGCGCATCTTCGCGTCATATCCGCACCGGCTCTCCGGCGGCCAGCGCCAGCGCATCATGATCGCGATGGCGCTGGTGCTGGAGCCGAAGCTGCTGATCGCCGACGAGCCGACCACCGCGCTCGACGTCACGACGCAGAAGCAGATCCTGACGCTGATCCGCGATCTGCAGAAGGATCACGGCACCGCGGTGCTGTTCATCACCCACGACATGGGCGTGGTCGCAGAAATCGCGGACCGCGTCGCGGTGATGGGGCAGGGCCGGCTGGTCGAGACCGGCGGCCTCGACACCATCCTGCGGCAACCGACGATGGACTACACCCGCAATCTGCTGCGCGCGGTGCCGAGCCTCATTCCGCGCGCGCCGCGGCCGGACCGGTCCACGCCGGTGGTGCTGGAGGCCAACGAACTCGGCAAGGTGTATCGCGAGCGCGGATTTTTCGGCGCCAAGCGCGAAGTTGTCGCCGCCAAGGACGTGACGCTGACGCTGCGCAAGGGCCGCACGCTCGGCATCGTCGGCGAAAGCGGCTCCGGCAAATCGACCGTGGCGCGCTGCATCGTGCGGCTGATCGATCCGACATCCGGCGGCATCCGACTTGCCGGCCGCGAAATCTCCGAGCTGTCGCGCCGGCTGCTGCAGCCGCACCGCAAGCGCATCCAGATCATCTTCCAGGATCCGAACCGCTCGCTCAACCCGCGACTCACCATCGGCGAGACCATCGCCGAGGGGCCGATCAATTACGGCGTGGCGCGCGCCGCCGCGCTCGAAAAGGCGCGCGAACTGCTGGAGCTGGTCGACCTGCCGCCCGACGCGATTGCGCGCTACCCGCATCAATTTTCCGGCGGACAGCGCCAGCGCATCGCGATCGCGCGCGCGCTGGCGCTCGAGCCGGATGTTCTGGTGGCCGACGAGGCGGTCTCGGCGCTCGACGTGTCCGTGCAGGCGCAGGTGCTCGGCCTGCTCGACGAGATTCAGACCCGGCTCGGCGTCGCGCTGCTGTTCATCACCCATGACCTGCGCGTGGCGGCGCAGATCTGCGACGACGTCGCGGTGATGCAGCACGGCCGCATCGTCGAGCAGGGTCCCGCCGCGCAGGTGCTGACCCATCCGAAACAGGCCTATACCCGGCAGTTGCTCGACGCCGCACCCGGCCGCGGCTGGGATTTCGCCGGCTTCCGGCCGGCGCCGCCGGTCGTTGCGGCCTTGTAGAAAACCAAAGCACGTCATGACCCGCATCGCCGTCGGCGGCTTCCTGCACGAGACCAACACCTTCGCGCCGACCAAAGCGGGCTGGGACGATTTCGTTCACGGCGGCGGCTGGCCGGCGATGACGCAGGGCGATGAGATGTTGCGCGTGATGCGCGGCATCAATGTCGGGCTCGCCGGCTTTGTCGCGCAAGCCGAGACGCGCGGTTGGGAGCTGATCCCGACCATCGCCTGCGGCGCCAGCCCCTGCGCCCATGTCACCAAAGACGCGTTCGAGCGCGTCGCCGCCGTCATGATCGACGGCATCCGCGATGCCGCACCGCTAGACGCGGTGTATCTCGATCTGCACGGCGCGATGGTGACCGAGCATCTCGACGACGGCGAAGGCGAAATCCTGCGCCGCGTCCGTGAAGTTATCGGGTATTCGCTTCCGCTGGTCGTGAGCCTCGATTTGCACGCCAATGTCACGCCCCAGATGGTCGCGCTCGCCGACGCGCTGATCGCCTACCGCACCTATCCGCATGTCGACATGGCCGACACCGGGCGCGCCGCCGCGCGGAATCTGGCATTGCTGCTCGAGGGCGGGTGCTTCGCCAAGGCATTTCGCCAATTGCCGTTCCTGATCGCGATCAGTTGGCAGTGCAGCTTGGACCAGCCGGCCAAGGGCATCTACGACGCGCTCGCCGCGCTGGAGGGCGACGACGTGCCGACGCTGTCGTTCGCGCCGGGATTTCCGGCGGCGGATTTTCCGGACTGCGGGCCGAGCGTCGTCGCCTATGGCCGCAGCCAAGCCGTCGCCGACGCGGCGGCCGACGCCATCGCCGCCATGGTGATCGGCCATGAAAGTGATTTCGACGGCCGCGTCTATCCGCCCGACGAAGGCGTGCAGCTTGCGATCGAACTGGCAAAGACCGCCGCCAGGCCGATCGTGATCGCCGACACCCAGGACAATCCCGGCGCCGGCGGTGATTCCGACACCACCGGCATGCTGCGCACC
>CAXUBE010000224.1:0-4714 GCA_964249215.1 uncultured Rhodopseudomonas sp.
CGTCAGGCTCGCCGCCAACCCGCGGCCGTCGGCGATACCGCCCGCGGCGGCCACCGGCACGCGCCCCGCCGCCAGATCGACGATCGCCGGGACGATGTCGATCGACGTTCGCGTCGCGCCATGACCGCCGGCTTCCGTGCCCTGCGCGACCAGAACGTCCGCCCCCGCCGCGAGCGCTTCGCGGGCCATGTCTTCGCTCTGCACCTGGCAGATCAGCAGCGCGCCGCCATTCTTGATGCGTTGCGCAAACGGGGCCGGATCGCCGAACGAGAGCATGATCGCCTTCGGTCCGGCGGCCAGCGCGACATCCAGGCTGTCCGGATTCTTCGACAGGCTCCAGGTGATGAAGCCGACGCCGAACGTCGATCCGTCGCGCAGCAAGGCACTCAGTTTCGGAAGCTCGGTCTCCAGCCAGTCCCGCTTGGCGTAGCCTGCCCCGAGAATGCCGAAGCCGCCGGCATTGCTGACGGCGGCCGTCAGCCGGGCGCCGGAGATCGCGTCCATCGGCGCCAGCAGGATCGGATACTCGACGCCTAACAGCCGGGTAAGGGTGGTATCGAGCGCCATGCCGGGTTCTCCCCTTACGCTGCGACCGTGGACTTTCCGTGGCGGATTTTTCGGCGGCAGTCTGGGCGTGCGCCGTGCAACTTGCGATCATCGCCGTCGTCGCCAGAAAAGCAAGGGTGAGCGAGGACTTTGCGAGGACCGGGACTTGCCTGTTCGCGCGATCATACGAGCGGCATCAATTCGTTCCGGTGCTGCGGACGCGACGCAACGCCGCCTGCAGCGCGCCTCGGAACCGAAACGTGTCGCCCAAGTTGTGTGAACGAATCCACCCCGAGGAACCGCTATGGGCATTTTCACCAAAGACATAAAGACGATGGACGACATGCTCCTGCATGGCTTGCAGGACATCTATTACGCCGAGCATCAGATCACCAAGGCGCTGCCGAAGATGATCGGTCTGGCGACCAGCCGCGATCTGGTCGGCGGGCTGAAGGCGCATCTGGAAGAAACCAACAATCAGATCGCGCGGCTGGATCAGGTGTTCAAGAAGCTCGGGCACAAGCCCTCCGCGACCGACTGTCCGGCGATCGACGGCCTGATCAAGGAATCCGATGAGACCGCGGGCGAAATCGCCGATAAATCCGTCCTCGACGCAGCGATCGTCGCCAATGCCCAGGCGGTCGAACACTACGAGATCGCCCGATACGGCACCCTGATCGCCTGGGCCGAAGAGCTCGGCCATGACGACATCGTCCGCTTCCTCACAACCAATCTGAATGAGGAAAAGGGCGCCAACAGCAAACTCAACACCATTGCCCTTCGCAAGGGTGTCAACAGAAAAGCCGCCGGCTGACGCGGATCACAGGAGAATACATATGAAGCGGACGACGATCGTATTATGCTGTCTGTTGCTTGCGACGCCGTCGCTGGCGCAGTCGGTCGGCGAGAAGACCGGCGTGAATTCCGTGCTTGGTATCAGCCCCAGCACGCCCGACTTCGTCAAGGAAGTCGCGATCAGCGACATGTTCGAGATCAGTTCGAACAAGCTGGCGCAGGACAAGGGCAACTCGGCCGAGAAAAGCTTCGCGTCCGACATGGTGACCGATCACACCAGGACGAGTTCGGAACTGAAGGCAATGGTATCCGGCGGCAAGGTCCAGGCCGAACTGCCGACCGCGCTCGACAGCTCGCATCAAAGCAAGCTCGACAAGCTTGGCGCTCAGACCGGCAAGGACTTCAGCGCGAATTTCGATTCGATTCAGGTGGACGCCCATAAAGACGCGGTGTCGCTGTTCGAGCGCTATGCCAATGGCGGCGACAACAGCGAGTTGAAAGCATGGGCCAGCAAGACGCTGCCCGCGCTGAAGCATCATCTGGAGATGGCGCAGAATCTCGACAAGAGCGGCACGACGTCGACGGCGAAATAGTCGGCGGCATTTCGGATCGGGCCCGGCGCTGTTCGCGCCGGGCTTTTTGCTATAAGCATTGCCGCACTACGTCGTCGGTCGGATGATTCGTAGTGCCGGATTTCAAGAAACGTCAACCGCAGGACCGACTTGGTGGAGCCGAAGTTTACCGTCGATCTCACCAATTGCGATCGTGAACCAATCCACGCTCCTGGCGCGATCCAACCCATCGGGTTCCTGATCGCGCTCAGTACCGATTGGCTGGTCGCCCGCGCGTCGGCGAACATGGTCGATTTCATCGGTCGCAGCGCGCAGGACATGATCGGCCGTCCGCTCGCGGAATTTCTCCCCGCATCGGCCTTGCACGACTTCCGCAATCGCGTGGCATTGCTGCGCGGACCAGATGCGGTCGAACGCCTGCTCGGCTGCGATCTCATCAAAAAGATGCCGCCTTTCGACGTGGCGTTGCATTCGTCCGGCGGCCAGATTGTGATCGAGGCCGAGCCCGCGTCGGGCGATCTCGGCGACGCCGCCGGCTCCGTGCGCTCGATGACCAACAGGCTCGACCAGACTCCGGATCTGGCGGCGTTCTACCGTGAGGGTGCGCGTCAGGTGCGCGCCCTGCTCGGTTTCGACCGGGTGATGGTCTATCAATTCGATTCGCACGGTTCCGGCGAGGTGGTGGGCGAAGCCTGCCGCAGCGGCATCGGCACCTTCAAGGGCCTGCACTACCCGGCCAGCGACATTCCGCGGCAGGCGCGCGAGCTTTATAAGCGCAACCTGTTGCGCGTGATCGCGGACGTCGACGCGACGCCGGTGCAGATCGTGCCGGAAGCCGACGAAGACGGACGGCCGCTCGACCTGTCGCTGTCGGTGATGCGCGCGGTGTCGCCGATCCACATCGAATATCTCAAGAACATGGGCGTCAGAGCGTCGCTGTCGATTTCGATATTGGTCGAAGGCGAATTGTGGGGACTGTTCGCGTGCCATCATTACGCGCCGCTTTGTCCGACCTTCCAGAAACGCTCGGTGGCCGAGTTGTTCGCGCAGATGTTCGCGATGCGGCTGGAGAGCCGCGAGCGGCGCGAGGTCGTCGAGTACGAACGTCGCGCCCGTGATATATCCGATCAGTTGCTCGGCGCGGTCGCCTCCGACGAGACGCTGCTGAAAGACCCCGACTGGCTGGCCGACATCCTCACCCATGCGATTCCCGCCGAAGGCGTCGGCGTCTGGCTCAACGGCAATTACGCGTTTTCGGGGCTGACACCGCCGTCGGACGACTTCCGCAAGCTGGTGCGCGCGCTCAACGGCACCGCCGCGGGGAAGGTCTACGCCACCGATCACATCGCCTCGCTGATCGACGGCGCGCGGGACTATTCCGCGTCGGCCGCGGGCATGCTGGCGATCCCGATTTCGCGCTCGCCGCGCGATTACGTGGTGCTGTTCCGCTCCGAATTGATCCGCTCGGTGCGCTGGGCCGGCGATCCGCACAAGCCGGTGGAATACGGGCCGAACGGACCGCGGCTGACGCCGCGCGCGAGTTTTGCGGAATGGAAGGAGCTGGTCGAGGGGCGTTCGAAGCCGTTCACCTCGTCGGAAATCCGTGTCGCCGAAACCCTGCGCGCCACGCTGATCGAGGTCGTGCTGCGGCTCGCGGACGAAGCCGCCGCGGAGCGGCATCAGGCCAGCGCGCGGCAGGAATTGCTGATCGCCGAGCTGAATCACCGGGTGCGCAACATCCTGGGCGTGATCCGCGGCCTGATCCGCCAATCGCAACCCGACGAGGAGGGCGTCAAGCAATTCGTCAAGGTGATCGACGGCCGCATTCACGCGCTGGCCCGCGCCCACAATCAGATCACCGACGACCACTGGGGGCCGGCGCCGCTGCAGGCGCTGATCGGAGCAGAGGCCGCGGCGTTCGCCGAGCGTTCCAACGCGATCGTCGCCAACGGCCCACCGACACTGCTGAACCCGCAGGCCTATTCGACCATGGCGCTGGTGATCCACGAACTCGTCACCAACTCCACCAAATATGGAAGCCTGTCCGCCGACGGCGACGTGCGTATCGACTGGCACCGCGACCGTGACCGCGATCTGGTGCTGAACTGGGAGGAGCATGGAGGGCCGCCGGTCAAGGCGCCGAAGCGCAAAGGTTTCGGCACCACGATCATCGAGCGCTCGGTGCCTTACGATCTCGGCGGCACCGCGTCGGCGGAGTATCGCCACGCCGGCTTTCAGGCCCGGTTTCGCATTCCGGCGCGCCACGTCTCCGAGCCGAAGAATTTTACCGGGCCGCCGATCAAATTCGCGCGCTCGACGCCGAACCATCCTGCCTCGCCGCCGCCGAGCCTGCTGGCCGGGAGGTCGGTGCTGCTGGTGGAAGACAGCCTGATCATCGCGCTCGACGCCGAGGACATCACCGGCCGGCTCGGCGCCGAGACCGTATCCACATCGTCGACCGTGCAGGCCGCGATCGACCTGCTCGAAACCATCACGCCGTCGCTGGCAATCCTCGACATCAATCTCGGCGATCACAACAGCTTTCCGGTCGCGGATCGGCTGTCGGAAATGGGCGTGCCGTTTTTCTTCGCGAGCGGCTACGGCGAACAGGCCAAGCTGCCGATGGAGCACCGGATGCGCCCGGTGGTGCAGAAGCCGTACACGCTGGAGAACGTCGCGCGCGCCGTCGCGGAGCTGATGGGCGCGCCCACCTAGCGCGAACCGGCGTCGCTCGACGGCGTCCCGGATTAGAGCATTTTCACTTTGAACTGACTCGGGATTCCGAGAGGTGGGGTTTGGGG
>CAXUBE010000225.1:0-4702 GCA_964249215.1 uncultured Rhodopseudomonas sp.
CGCCAACAGATCGCCGACGCTGTCATGCATCGAGGTGATGTCGACCTGCGCGCGCGCAAAGCCGGTGCGCCTCGGCGCCCGCCGCCGGAACATGCCGATGAGGTCCACCATCCGGATCGATCAGGCCTTCCCGCGATCCGCACGACGGCGCTTCGAATCGCAATCACTCAACATGACGCAACAGTGCCTTCCTGCCCAGCGGCCTCGCAGCGGCGAGCGTTGCTGCCGGTGTTACAGGCTTGCCGCCGCGGCATCAACCCGCGGTCCGGTCACGACATGCTACTTACTTGACATCACTTCGCTTTAGGCGCCGGTCCGATGCCCATCGGGCCGCCGCCCGGCGACGACTGGAACAGCCCCTGGACGCGTCCGCTGTCGGATTCCACCCGCGACACGCCGGTGGTCATGTCGACCAGCAGACGGTCGCCGCGCACCACGTTCTTGCCCTGCGTCAGCACCACGCCGCCCAGCATGGTGACGAGGTTGGTCTTGGTATCGAACACCGCGCTGTCGCCGGTGACGACCTGGTCCTTCTGCGTGACGACGACGCTGCCCTTGGCCTCGAGCCGGCGAATCGAGGAATTGCCGCCGGGTCCCGGCGCCGCCGCGGTCATCGCCGGCTTGGCCGGTTTCGCCGCCTTGCCCGGGGCGGGGGTGTCCTGATCGTAGAACACCACCAGCGTCTTCGAGGTCATCGTGGTGTCGCCCTGCACGACTTTGACGTCGCCGGTAAAGGTCGCTTCCTTTTTCTTGTCGCGCAGTTCGAGCGTGGCGGATTCGATCTGGATCGGCTGATCGCGATTTTGCGAGAAGCCCTGCATCGCGTTCGGGATGCCGCTCATGGTGCTCTGCGCGCGCGCGCCGGTCGCAGGGCATGCCGCGATCAGCAGCGCGGCGCAGACACCACGGGAGATCGCGCGTAGGACCACAGTAGCGCGTCGCATCGGTGGCGTCATTTCGCGTTGGCCTTGCCGGCGGCGGCGCGCGGCTTCGGCTGCGCCGGCTCGGGCTTCTGCTGCAGCGGCTCGGGTTTCTGCGCCGGCTCGGCACTTGACTGCGAGGCGCCGGGTCCGCCGTCGATATTCGTCACCACGCCGCCGTCGAACCGCACCACGTCGCCCTTCTCGGTGATCCGCATGCGCTGGCCGCGCACCTTGCCGCCGAGCCAGTGAACATCGACCGGCTCGTCGGAAAACACCGAGCCGTTGCCCATGTCGACGTCGGCCTTGGTCAGCCAGGCTTCGTTGCCGGTCGAGGTCTTGAGGTACACGTCCTGGCGCAGATTGAGGAGCTGGGCCTTGGTGTCGAACAGGCCTTCGCGGGCCTCGATCACCACGGTCGACTGGTCTTCCTGCAGCATCTTCATGCGCAGCGTGTGCAATTCGACATGGTCGGGGCTGGTGAGGTCCTGGGTCGCGGTCTTGGCCCACAATTCATAGGGCCGCCCGTCCGGCGAGAAGCCCGACAGATGCGGCGATTCCATCGTGATCTTGGTACCGGAAACCACGATATCGCCCATGTCCACCGGCAGCCTGGCGAGGTATCGGAACGGATTGAACACCGAGACCGCAACGATCATCGCCAGCGACAGCGCCACCACCGCCGGCACGGCGAAGCGCAGAAAGCGCACCAGCCGGCTGTGGCGCGCCGCGACCGCAAAGCGCGCCTCCATTCCGATCTGATAGGACGACATCTGGACCGAAGCCACCGCTGCTCCCGCGCTTGAAACCCGGACTTCCGCGCTCCCGGTTCACCAGAACGAGGAGTGTGACCGAAACGCGGCGGCTGACCCGCACCATGCGGCATCGCCGCAAACGTGACCGCGGCGGGGCTCATGATGGCCGGCGTCACGAATGGGCGAAGATATCCTCATCCGGCCAGCCCGACAAATCGAGCCTGGCGCGGACCGGCAGGAATTTGAAGCAGGCCTGCGCCAGCGCGGTACGATCCTCGCGCGCCAGCATCGCGTCCAGCCGGTCGCGCAGCGCGTGCAGGTGCAGGACGTCGGAGGCGGCATAGGCGAGCTGCGCGTCCGACAGCGTCACCGCGCCCCAATCGCTGGACTGCTGCTGCTTCGACAGGTCGATGTTGAGAAGCTCGCGCACCAGATCCTTCAGGCCGTGGCGGTCGGTATAGGTGCGGGTCAGCCGCGAGGCGATCTTGGTGCAATACACCGGCTCCGGCATCACGCCGAGCGCGTTGTAGAGCGCCGCGACATCGAACCGCGCGAAGTGGAAGATCTTCAGCACTTGCGGATCACCGAGCAGCTTCTTCAAGTTCGGCGCGTCGGCGTGACCGAGCGGAATCTGCACCACGTCGGCGCCGCCATCGCCGTTCGACAATTGCACCACGCACAGCCGGTCGCGATGCGGATGCAGCCCCATCGTCTCGGTGTCGATCGCCACCGAATCCGCGTAGCCGGACAAATCGGGAAGGTCGCCGCGATGCAGGCGGATGGTCATGGCACGGCAGTCCTCGAACAGACAGGCGTCGCGACGCCCCGAATCGCGCGGTCAACCTAGCCGCCAAACCGCCGCGAGGCGAGCGCCGGATGAACGCCGCGGTTGACTCGGCGCCGACGAAAGCGTTCGGATTCGCGCCGGGAATGCCCGCCGTCCGCGGGGCGATGGAGACCGGCATGCGTATCGAACGGCACCAGGACGTCACGCCGGCGGTGATCGAGGTGATGCGGCGCACCGAGAACCCGCGGCTGCGCGAAATCATGGTGGCGGCGGTCAATCATCTGCACGCGTTCGTGCGCGAGGTGCGGCTCACCGAGGAGGAATTCCGCGACGCCGCGGCGCTGTTGTCCGAGCTCGGCCGGCAGAGCAACGAGACCCATAACGAGACCGTGCTGATGGCCGGCTCGCTCGGCGTCTCCTCGCTGGTCTGCCTGCTCAACAACGGCGATTCCGGCGCCACCGAGACCTCGCAGAATATGCTCGGGCCGTTCTTCCGGCTGGGCGCACCGCCGATCGCCAATGGCGGATCGATCGTGCGCAGCGACACGCCGGGGCCGGCGCTGTTCATGACCGGCGAGGTGGTCGATGGCGCCGACCGGGCGATCGCGGATGCCGCGGTCGACATCTGGCATTCCTCGCCGGTCGGGCTCTACGAGAATCAGGACCCGGCGCAGGAGAACTTCAATCTGCGCGGCAGATTCTCGACCGACCAGGACGGCAAGTTCTGGTTTCGCTCGGTGAAGCCCGCCGGCTATCCGATCCCGACCGACGGCGTGGTCGGCAAGCTGCTGCGCGCGCAGCACCGTCATCCCTACCGGCCGGCGCATATCCACGCGCTGATCTACAAGCCCGGCTTCAAGACCGTGATCTCCCAGGTCTATGCCGATGGCGACGCGCATCTCGACAGCGACGTGCAGTTCGGCGTGACGCAGGCGCTGATCGGCGACTTCGTTCGCCACGACGAACCGCACCCGGTCGCGGCCGGCGTCGCGCCGCCATGGTACACGCTGCATTATCGCTTCAGGATGGAGCCGGGCGAAGCGCGGATGCCGCGCGCGCCGATCGAATAGCCCGCGGATTCGGCGCGGTCGGGCGTCGCTACAAATTATTGCCCCCCAACGCCTTGCGATACCAATCCGCCGCGAGCTCCGGGTTGATGCGCGCGTCGATGACGTAGACGCCCGGCGCGCCGCCCTCGATCCAGCGCCGGACCGCGTCGAGGTCCGCCGGCTTGCGCACGATGGTGCCGTCGGCGCCGAAGCCGCGCGCCAGCGACGCGAAATCGGTGACCGGAAACCGCACGATGTCGAGCGCGAACGCGCCCTTGAAATGATGCACCTCGGCGCTGTAGGCGGCGTCGTTGTAGACGATGACGCACAGCCGCGCCTTCAGCCGCACCGCGCTCTCCAGTTCCGCGATCGACATCAGCAGGCCGCCGTCGCCCGCCGCCAGCACGATCAGCCGATCCGGCTTGACGATCGACGCGCCGACCGACGCCGCAAGACCGAGACCGATCGACTGGAACGCGATCGGAATGCACCAGCTCGACGCATCCGGAATCGAAAGGTGATGGATCGGCCAGCCGGTGAAGTGGCCGCCGTCGAGCACCACGACGCGCTCGCGCGGCAGGATGTCGTCGAGCGCCTTGGTCAGCGTCCGCGGATCGATGTGTTCGGCGGTGCCGACGTCCTGATACGGCGTGTTGCGATGGCTTTTCTGCGTGATCACCGCCGCGGTCTCCGCGTTGCGCCAGGTCGCGCGCGAGACCGAGGCACGCGATGCAAGCTCGGCCAGGATGGCGGAGGCCACCATCGACGCATCGCCTTCGATTTCCAGCCCGACGTCGCGGAAGCGGCCGAACCGCGTCGCGTCCGCGTCGACCTGCACGATGGTCACGGCCTTCGGCGTCAATTCGCCCTTGTGCGTGGTCCACATGTTCAGCGACGCGCCGAACACGACGATCAGGTCGCTCTGCGCGATCAGTTGCATGGCGGCCGGCGACGCATAGCCGCCGGAAATGCCCAGCGACCAGGGGTTGCCCGCGAACATGCCGTGGGCCTGCAACGACGTCGCCAGCAGCGCGCCGGTGGCATCGGCGAGCGCGGACAGCGCCCCCTCGGCATCCGACACGCCGGCGCCGTGGCCGGCGAGGATCAGCGGACGCCGCGACGCGGCGATCAGGTCGGCGAGCCGCCCGATGCGCTCGATCTGCGCGGCGGACAGCGGAGTCGCGGCCGGCT
>CAXUBE010000226.1:0-4650 GCA_964249215.1 uncultured Rhodopseudomonas sp.
GGTCTGCGGCACATGGAAAAGCAGCAGCTCGCAGCGTTGCTGCGGCAACTGCGCGACGGCGGCATGTCGGTGCTGCTGGTGGAGCACGACATGGGCTTCGTGATGGACCTCGCCGACCGCATCGTGGTGCTGGATTTCGGCACGCGCATCGCGCAAGGCACACCGGCCGCGATCCGCGCCGATCCCGATGTCATCAAGGCCTATCTCGGAGCCGTGGCATGAGCGCGTTGCTCGCGGTGTCCGGCGTCTCGGTGTCCTACGGCAAGGTCGAAGCCGTGCGCGGCGTCGGCCTCGACGTGCATGCAAACGAGATCGTCACCATCGTCGGCGCCAACGGCGCGGGCAAGACCACGCTGCTCAACGCCATCATGGGCATCCTGCCGCTGAAGGGCAGCGTCGCCTTCGGCGGCGCGGAAATGTCGAGGCTCGATATCGAGGACCGCGTCGCCGCCGGGCTTTGCCTGGTGCCGGAACATCGCGAACTGTTCGCCACGATGAACGTCGAGGACAACCTGCAGCTCGGTGCGTTTCGGATCGCGAAGGCGACCGCGGCGCGCTCGTTCGAACGCGTCTACACGCTGTTTCCGCGGCTGAAGGAGCGCCGCGCGCAGCTTGCCGGCACGTTGAGCGGCGGCGAGCAGCAGATGCTGGCGATGGGCCGCGCGCTGATGGGTGCGCCGACGCTGCTGATGCTGGACGAGCCGAGCCTCGGACTCGCGCCGATCATCGTCGCCGACATCTTCCGCACCATCGGGGAATTGCGCGCCGCCGGGGTCTCGGTGCTGCTGGTCGAGCAGAACGCGAAAGCCGCGCTGGCGATCGCCGACCGCGCCTATGTAATGGAGCTGGGCTGTTTCATCCTCGACGGCCCGGCGGCCGAGGTCGCCGGTAACGAACGCGTCGCCGCAAGCTATCTTGGTTTCTCGCACGCGGAGCCGAGCGGGATATGAAGCTTGCGCAGTTGTGATGCCCCGCGACGGCGGGGCACCTATCGCTGACGTTTGAAGTTATGTGACCTCTCCAGCGCCGGGTGTACCGCTTTGGCGGATGATGACGTGAATGGCTGCGGAGATGGCCTCACATCGCCGGAACGTATTTGCCGTCTTTCACGGTAAGCAGGATGCGGGCGCGGTCGTCGAGCCCGTAGCGGTCCTTGTCTGTGAAGTTGTAGACGCCCTGCGTCGCCGCCATTTCCTTTTCCGACAATAGCGCCGCACGCACCGCCTCGCGGAATTCCGGCGTGCCGGGTTTCGCGGTCTTCAGCGCCACCGGGATGACGCGCTTGAGCAGTTCAAACGCGTCGTAGGAATGACCGGCGAACTGGCTGCGGCTGTTGGCGCCGTATTTCGCTTCATAGGCGGTGTTGAGCGCGAGCCCGGGCTTCTTGGTCAGCGCGCTGTCGGCCTGGCCTTCCGGGTTCATCACCGGGCCGGACGCCATCAGCACGCCTTCGGCCGACGCCGCCGCGATCCGGATGAAGTCCATCGAGGCGGCGCCGTGGGTCTGGTAGATCAGTCCCTTGTAGCCGCGCTCGCGCAGCGCCGACTGCGGCAGCGCCGCCGCGGTGCCGGATGCGCCGATCAGGATCGCATCCGGATTGGCGGCGACGAGCTTCAGCACCTGTCCCGCGACCGAGGTGTCCGGCCGCGCGAAGCGCTCCTCGTCGACGATGCCAAGGCCCATCGGCACGCCCTGCGTTTTGAGGTCGTTGAACCACAAGTCGCCGTAGGAATCCGAGTAGCCGATATAGCCCACGGTCTTGATGTTGTGCGCCTTCATGTGCTCGTAGAGCACCTTGCCCATGATCGGCACCGGCTGCGGCATCCCGACCGACCACTTCGCGCGCTCCGGCGTGATCGGAAACGGCGCGAGGCCGAAATGCGGAATGCCGGCCTCGTTGGCGACCGTCGATATCGCCACCGTCGGCGGCGTGGTCGACGAGCCCATGATGATGTCGGCCTTGGATTCGGTGACGAAGCGCCGCGCATTGGTGGTCGCCGCGGTCGGATCGCCGCCGTCGTCGAGCACGATCAGCTTCAGCGGCACGCCGCCGATGTCCTTGGGCACGAATTCCAGCGCGTTGCGCTCCGGGATGCCGAGCGCCGCGGCGGGGCCGGTGGTGCTGATGCTGATGCCGATGGTGATCTCGCTGGTCTGCGCCAGCACCGGAACGACCGTTGCCGGCAACGCCCAGGCGGCCGCCGCGATCGCCGCGGCCCATCCAACTGTCTTCATGCGTGTCTCCCTTGCGTTCTTTTTGTGGTTCGGTGGTATCTCTCAGTTCGGTTCTAGGCCAGTCGGCGGCGCAAGTCAGCCCCGTCCGAATGTCGCGCTGGTGGCCTCGGGCACCGGCGCCGCCCTAACCCGCCGCAATCACATGATCGCGCGGCACCGCCGCATAGAGGTCGCCGATCAGTTCGGCGCGGTGCTCCAGCACCGCGCGCTGATTGACCGAGCCCTTGTCGGTGACCTCGCCGCGGTCGATCGACAGCGGCTCGCCCAGCAGAACCGCGCGCGCGATCCGCGTCGAGGAGCCGGTGGCCTGCGTCAGGAACGCGTCGAACCGCTGCTTGAACGCGGCGCGCACCTGCGGGTCCGCAGCCATCGCCGCGAGATCGTCGGACGCCAGCGCCGGATTGATCTGGCGGCAGCCATCGCCGTCGAGAATCGCGATCGCGGTGACGTCGTCGCGGTCGATGCCGGCGATCACCACGTCGCGCAGCAGCGGCGCGCATGCGGCGATAAAGCGCGCCCGCAGCGGGCCGACGCTGACCCAGGTGCCGCTGCCGAGCTTGAAGTCCTCGGAGATGCGGCCGTCGAAATCGAAGCCTTCGGCGAGGTCCGCGGCGTTCGACGGCTTCAGCGCGTCGCCGAGCCGGTAGAACCCCTCCTCGTCGAACGCCTTCGCGGTCAGTTCCGGCTCGCGCCAGTAGCCCGGCGTGATGTTCGGCCCGCGCGCGCGGACTTCGAGCTTGCCGTTGTTCGGCACAAGCTTCGCCTCATTGCCCGGCACCGGCAGGCCGACATGACCGGAGCGGCTGGTGCGCGGCGTCACCGACATGAAGAACGGCGCGGTCTCGGTCGCGCCGAGCCCGGTCAGCATCGGCACCCGGCTGCCGATCGCCTGCATTCCGACGTCGTCGAGCCCATGCCAGACATGCGGCGCCAGACCCGCTCCGGAAAAGAACATGCATTGCAGCCGGCTGAAGAACATCTGCCGCAGTTGGGCGTCCCCGATGAGCGACGGCAGCAGCGACTCGAAGCCCTTCGGCACGTTGAAATACACCGTCGGCGCGATCTCGCGCAGATTGCGGATGGTCTGGCCGATGCCGGCCGGCGTCGGCTTGCCGGAATCCAGGTACATCGAGCCGCCGTTGAACAGCGTCAGCCCGATATTGTGGTTGCCGCCGAAGGTGTGATTCCACGGCAGCCAGTCGACGATCACCGGCGGTCCCTCTTTCAGGAACGCCAGCGCCTCGCGGATCATCACCTGATTGGAGCAGATCATGCGCTGGGTGTTGATCACCGCCTTGGGATTGCCGGTGGAGCCCGACGTCAGCAGGAATTTCGCGATGGTATCGGGCCCGATGTCCCGATGCGCATGATCGAGCTGGGCGTGCTGCGGGGTCGCGAGCAGGTCCGACAGCGGCGTGACGTTGCGGCCCGCGACTTCACCGCGACCGGCCGCGATCTCGACATCGTCCGGCACCGCGGCGCCGATCGCGGCGGCAAACGGTCCGACGTCCTCGGCGAACACCAGCCCGGGCGTCAGCAGCTTGACGATGTATTTGAGCTTGCCGAAATCGGTCGACACCAGCGAATAGGCCGGCGACACCGAGCAGACCGCGACGCCGGCATAGAGTGCGCCGAACATCAGTTGCGCATGATCGAGCGAATTTCCGGACAGGATCATCACCGGACGCTCCGCCGACAATCCGCGCGCCAACAAAGCCGAGGCGATGCCGCGGGCCGCCGCCAGCATCTGCGCGTAGCTGATGCCTCGCCAGCCATCGGTCGCATCGCGCTCGGCCATGAACAGGCGGTCCGGCGCATGCTCGGCCCAGTGATGCAGCCGGTCGGTGATCCTGACCGGATAGTCCGGCAGCGACCCGGTCGAGCGCAGAACGATGCTGCCGTCGCCGCGATGCTCCGTCAAAATCCCGTGGTCGCCGAATGCGATCGGCCGCAGCGGACCGGCGCCGCGCGCAGGCGGCTCGGCGCTCGCAGAACGGATCGCGGTTTCTGCCGTCGCCGCCATGTCAGTCCGGGCGCACTTTGGCGGTCTTGCGATCGAGGAACGCGCGAATCCGCGTCTTCGCCTCGCGGTCGCTCTGCGCGACCGTCGCCATCAGCGATTCCATCAGCAGTCCGGTCTGCGGATTGGCTTCCGCGATCATCGGCAGCGCCTGCAGCACCGCGAAATTCGTCAGCGGCGCGTTGGCGGCGACGCGTCCGGCCAATTCCATCGCCTTGTCGTAGGCGTTGTCGGCGAGATACTGCGTGAAGCCGTGCGTGACGCCCGACAGCACGGCCTGCGTTCGACTCGCGGCATCGATCTTCCGGTAGATGTTCCGGATGTAGGACTTCACCGTGTTCGGGCTGAGGTAAGTCAGTGTCGCCACCTCGGCGTTGCTCTTCCCCTGAGTGATC
>CAXUBE010000227.1:0-2969 GCA_964249215.1 uncultured Rhodopseudomonas sp.
GAGCGGCTCGCGGCGCTGACGCCGGCGGGCGTCGCGCGGCCGCCGGCGCTGATGATGGCGCTGCATATCTGGTCGCTGTCGCACGGCGTGGCGTCGCTATTCGGGCGCGGCGACGCGGCGCGGCGCAAGCTGCCGATGTCGGCAGAAGACTTATTGGAGGCCGGCGTGCTGATCTACCTGCGCGGCCTGGGCTTTTCCGCCGACCGCAAGACCGCTCCGGAAAAGCCAGCCGAATCAAAGCCATCAGGCCCATGGGGCAGCGTTCCGAAATAGGTTCGTCAAGAATTATTGAGTGACTGTTTCGTATTTAATCCCGACCGCGCCTGCTTCCCGCTTGACAAAAATCGGCGATCGATTACGTATGTAAATGTTATTTACATTCACAACGGCGGATCGCCGTTCATGGAGAGGCAAATGGCTAACGCCGCAAATCTGAATCGTTGGGGCTACCCGGCCGATGATCGCTATCCGCCGGTGCTGCACTCGCGCTGGCATCCCGGCTGGATCGCCGTCACGGTGCTCGGTTTCATCTTCTGGTGGCCGGTCGGCCTGGCACTTCTTGTCTACACACTCGGGAGCAGAAAAATGGGTTGCTGGGATCACGGCGATCGTTTCGCCAACAAGATGGAGCGCATGCAGTACAAGATGGAGCGGATGAAGAACCGCATGGAGCGCCGCGGTTTCGGCTTCGGCCCGCCCACCAGCGGCAACCGCGCGTTCGACGAATACCGTATGGAAACGCTGCGCCGGCTCGAGGACGAGCAGACCGAGTTCAAGGATTTCCTCGAACGGCTGCGCCACGCCAAGGACAAGGAAGAGTTCGATCAGTTCATGGCGCAGCACCGTCCGCGCCCGGCCGCGCCGAACGACCAGCCGCAGGGTTGATAGTCCGAGCCTGATAATTCGAGACTGATAGTTCTAACGTTGAGCCGCCCGCCTGCGATCCAGGCGGGCGGCTTCGTTTTGCGTCGCCATCTGCCAAGCGTTTCGAGCAGCTGCGGCATGGCGTCCCGGCGCCGCCGCGCCGGCCCGAAATCCCCTTTGGTAACCGGACATTAACCAAGATTAGCGTTTGGTTAGGGCAGGTTGGCGCGTCGCCGGAGCCCTCGTTTTGACACGTTGGCAGGGATGGAGTGGCCGGGCTTCGTCCCGGCTCCCCTGCGACAGATCAGGCTTCGGCGAATTCGCGCGTTCGCCGAAACGCGGCGCGTGGCCGCGTTCGCTGTGAGATCGCAACGGCTTGCGTTGAAAGGAAATCGAATGAATCCGGCCGACGTGGCGCAGTCAGCCTTGCCGCTGGCATCCGCGGATGTTTCCCTGATCGCGCTGTTTCTGCAGGCGCACTGGATCGTCAAGGGCGTGATGCTGGGGCTGCTCGGTTGTTCGGTCTGGGTCTGGGCGATCGCGATCGACAAGATGTTTCTCTACGCGCGCACCAAGCGCGCGATGGATCGTTTCGAACAGGCGTTCTGGTCCGGCGAATCGATCGACGAGCTCTATCGCGCGCTGGCGGCCAAGCCGACGCAATCGATGGCGGCCTGCTTCGTCGCGGCGATGCGCGAATGGAAGCGCTCGTTCGAGAGCCAGGCGCGATCCTTCGCGGGTCTGCAGATGCGGATCGAGAAGGTGATGAACGTCTCGATCGCGCGCGAGGTCGAGCGGCTGGAGCGCCGGCTGCTGGTGCTCGCCACCGTCGGGTCGGCCGGTCCGTTCGTCGGCCTGTTCGGCACGGTGTGGGGCATCATGTCGAGCTTCCAGTCGATCGCGGCGTCGAAGAACACCTCGCTGGCGGTGGTCGCCCCCGGCATCGCGGAGGCGCTGTTCGCCACCGCGATCGGCCTGATCGCCGCAATTCCGGCGACAATCTTCTATAATAAATTCACTTCCGAAGTGAACCGGCAGGCGCAGCGGCTGGAAGGTTTCGCCGACGAGTTTTCGGCGATTTTGTCCAGGCAGATCGACGAGCGCGCATGAGCGGCGGGACCATCGGGCGCATCGTGAGGGCCACGGCATGGCGATGAGTGGCGCGGGAGCGGCGAGCGGCGGACGCCGCGGCCGCAGGCGGCCGGTGATGGCCGAGATCAACGTGACGCCGATGGTCGACGTCATGCTGGTGCTGCTGATCATTTTCATGGTCGCCGCACCGCTTTTGACCACGACGATCGACATCGATCTGCCGGTGGCGCGCGGCGGCTCGGCGCTGTCGTCGAACGCGCCGCCGCTGACGCTGTCGGTGAAGCGCACCGGCGGCAGTTGCAACTCCAGGGTCGAGCTCTACCTCGGCGATACGCTGGTGCCGGTGTCCGATCTCGAGGCCAAGATCAAGGCGATCCGCGCCACGCGTTCGGACACCGAAAGCGTGGTTTTCCTTCGGGGCGACAAGGACGTTTGCTATACCGACATGATGAAGCTGTTGGGCACCATCCGCACCGCGGGGTTCAAGGCCAATATCGTCATCGTTCCCGAGCAGGGCTCGTAGCACAGATGACGCGCGTATCGCTTGCAGCCGTGACGGAGCAGGAATCCGGAACGTGAAGATCGAGAAGATCGACAAGACCCTGGTTGCGTCGGTTGCCCTGCACGTCCTCGTGCTGGGCTGGGGCCTCGTGTCGTTCTCGTCCAAGGCCTTCGAATTGCCGCCGCAGGACGCCGTCGCGGTCGATACCATCTCGGAAGACCAGCTCGCCAAGGTGATGGCGGGCATGAAGACCGGCAAGAAGGACACGCCGAAACCGCTGGTCGAGAAGGTCGCCGAAGCGAAGCCGCCGCTCGAGGATGCGGTCGGCAAGATCGCCGAGAAGCCGCCGGTGATCACGGAGACCGAGCCGCCGCCGGCGCCGAAGCCGCCGGAAAAGCCCGTCGAGAAGAAGCCCGATCCGCCGAAGCCGGTCGCCGAAAGCAAGTCAAAGGAAGAACCGAAGCCGGTCGAGAAAAAACCCGAGCCGAAGATCGACGCGATTTCGGAAGCG
>CAXUBE010000227.1:2979-4637 GCA_964249215.1 uncultured Rhodopseudomonas sp.
TGGCCTTGAACATCATGTGTTCGAAGAGGTGGGCGAAGCCGGAGCGCGCGTTCGATCAGTCGAAGATCGCGGCCCTGCTCGACAAGCGCGATCCGTCGCGCCAGGCCGTCACCGGCGATACGCTGAATTCGAACGCCGCGCTCGGCCTCGCCAAAGGCAAGTCGGCCGACAATTCGGCGACCTGGGGCGCGATGTTCCAGTCGCAGGTCGAGCGCTGCTGGAAGAAGCCTTACGGCGGCATCGAAGCGCTGAAGTCCGAGGCCGCGTTCGTCATCCGGCTGAAGCGCGACGGAACGCTCGAGACCATGCCGGTCGCCGAGGGCACGCCGGCGACGCCGTTCCTGCGGGTGTATCAGGAGAGCGCGCTGCGCGCGATCATCGAATGCCAGCCCTACAACCTGCCGGCGGCGTTCTTCGAGGAATGGAAGTTCTTCGCGCCGGTGTTCACCGACCGCAGGCCCTGAGAACACCCCGCCGGCCTTCATCAAGATTGCACCGAACATGGTCAAGGATTTTCGAACAATGCCGTTTCGCCCAAACCGCCGACAGATCATCACCGGCATGGGGTCCGTCGGCGCGCTGGCGGCTGTCCCTGGAGGCCGCGCGTTCGGTCAGGCCCGCGTGCAGATCACCGAGGGCAACGTCGCGCCGCTGCCGATCGCGATCCCGAACTTCGTCGCGGGCACGGCGGCGGACGGCGACGTCGGCGTCGGCGTCGCGCAGGTGATCACCAACAACCTCAAGCGCAGCGGCCTGTTCGCGCCGATCGATCAGGCCGCCTACATCGAGCGCATTTCCAACATCGACACCCCGCCGCAGTTTCAAAGCTGGAAGAGCATCAACGCGCAGGCGCTGGTCACCGGCCGCATGACGCGGCAGCAGGACGGGCGGCTGAAAGCCGAATTCCGGCTGTGGGACGTCGCCACCGGCCAGCAGCTCGCCGGCCAGCAATATTTCACCTCTCCGGAATACTGGCGGCGCATCGCGCACATCATCTCGGACCAGATCTACGAGCGGCTGACCGGCGAGAAGGGCTACTTCGACAGCCGCGTCGTGTTCATCGACGAGACCGGCGCGAAAGAGCGCCGCGTCAAGCGGCTCGCGCTGATGGATCAGGACGGCGCCAATGTTCGCTACCTCACGCGCGGCGCCGACCTCGTGCTGACGCCGCGATTCTCGCCCTCGACCCAGGAAATCACCTACATGGAATTCGGCCAGGGCGATCCGAAGGTCTATCTGTTCAACATCGAGACCGGCCAGCGCGAGATCGTGGGCAATTTTCCCGGCATGTCGTTCTCGCCGCGCTTCTCGCCGGACGGCCAGCGGGTCGTCATGAGCCTGCAGCAGGGCGGCAATTCCAATTTGTTCGTGATGGACCTGCGCTCGAAATCGACCACCCGCCTCACCGATACGCCGGCGATCGACACTTCGCCGTCCTACGCGCCGGACGGTTCGCGGCTGTGCTTCGAATCCGATCGCGGCGGCAAGCCGCAGATCTACGTCATGGCCGCGACCGGCGGGCAGGCGCAGCGCATCTCGTTCGGCGACGGCAGCTACTCGACGCCGGTGTGGTCGCCGCGCGGCGACTACATCGCCTTCACCAAGCAGGGCGGCGGGCAATTCTCGATCGGCATCATGAAGCCCGACGGCTCCGGCGA
>CAXUBE010000228.1:0-4620 GCA_964249215.1 uncultured Rhodopseudomonas sp.
ACCCGCCGGTCCTTCGCCGCCGCGCGCGGGTCGCGCGCGGTCTCCGCGATATGCTCGGCGGTGCGCAGCGCGAGCGCGGCGATCGTCGCGGTCGGGTTCACCCCGCCGCTCGTCACCATCACGCTGCCGTCGACGATGAACAGATTGGGCACGTCGTGGCTGCGGCAGAAACGGTCGACCACCGAGGTCGCCGGATCGTCGCCCATGCGCGCGGTGCCGAGCAGATGGCCGGGTGCCTCCTTCCACAGCGGGTGACGGAACACATGCGTCGCGCCCGCCGCCTCGTGCATCTCGACCATCCGGTCGAGCGTATAGTCGAGGTTCTTCTGCGTGTTCTCGCTGATCGTATATTCGATTTTGGGCGCGGGGATGCCGTCGCCGTCGGTCAGCACGGAATCGAGCACGACGCGGTTCGATTCCTCGGGCAGGTCCTCGATATTGCCGGCCCAGCTCAGCGCGCGGCCGGCATAGCGGCCGATGTCGTGCGTCGCCTTACCCCAGCGTTGCTCGAACGGCAGACCGTCGAAATTCTCCAGCACGCGCAGGATCCCCGGCACCGGCATCAGGTTCATCTTCGCGCCGCGATAATAGCCGCGCGACAGGTCGGTCTCGTAGAATTCCATCGAATACATCAACTGGCCGGCCGGGCCCTTCCAGCTTTCGATATCCTCGTCGTACAGCCCCAGCGCCTCGTTGTTCGGGTGCAGCATCAAATTCCTGCCGACCAGCCCCGACGAATTGGCGAGTCCGTCCGGGAACGCCTTCGACCTGGACAGCAGCAGCAGCCGCGCCGTGCCGATGCCGTTCGCCGCCAGCACGATCGTTTTGCCGCGCTGGCGATGTTCCTGCCCGTCGCGGTCGATCCAGATCACCGCGTCGGCATTCCCGGCCGCGTCGAGCGTGATCTCGCGGACGCGCGCGCCGGTGACGAGGGTCGCGCCGGCGGCGGTGGCGTGCGGCCAATAGCCCAGGTCGAACGACGCCTTGGCGCCGGCCGGGCACCCGGTCTCGCATACGCCCCAGCGCACGCACTTGGCCATGTTCTTGAAGTTCCAGGTCGGGATCGCCTGCGTGCCCGGCCACCAGTGCCAGCCCAGCGTGTTCATGCCCTGCGCCATGCGCATCCCGCCCTTGCCGAGCGGATGCGGCGGCATCTCGTAATCCTGCGGTGGATAGGCCGGATCGCCGCCCAGGCCGGCGACGCCCATGAACGCATCGACGCGCGTATAGAACGGCTCCAGATCGTCATAGCCGATCGGCCAGTCGTCGCAGATCCCGTCGAGCGTGCGCACCCGGAAATCGGACGGCAGCAGCCGCATCCACTGCGCGCCGTACAGCAGGCTCGATCCGCCGACCCCGGCGAACATGATCGGCGTCACCTCGGCCGCGTCGAGGTTCATCGGATAGTCGGCGGGGCGCGCGCGCTTGTTCGGGTTCCAGCTCCATTGCTGTTGCAGCAGCAGCTCGAACTCGGGCTTGTTGCCGGGATAGTCGGACGGATTGACCCAGTCGCCCTGTTCGAGACAGACGACCCTGAACCCCCTGGCCGCGAGCGTGTGCGCGGTGACCGCGCCCGATGGCCCGGCGCCCACGATCACGACATCGGCATCGTCGTCAAGCTGCGGCATGGCCATCATTTCCGCCTTCGCTGTTCGGGCCGGCACGATACCGGCCATGGCATATGGATATGCCCGGTCAGGGTAAGCCCAGGACGGCGGCGCACAACCTCCGATTGCGGCATTCAGCTATGCGCGAAGCCGATATGTCGCCGGTGCTAGAATTTGAAGCCGACCGCGGCGCTGAACGTCCGCGGTTCGCCATACAGGCGAAGGTCATATCCGATGAACACGTCGAACGCACCGGCGACATAGCGTTTGTCGAAGGCATTGTTCAGATACGCCGCGACGTACCAGCCGCGCTGCGACTCCAGGCGAGCGCTGAAATCGCTGATGCTGTATCCGGCCGCCGCCGAAAGCGGCACGTTGATGATGTTGTAATAGGCCTTGCTGATATAGCGCCCGGAATAGTTCAGGTCGAGACGGGTATCGCCGCCGATCTCGAACGTCTTGTTGATTCCCCAGTTCAGCTGGAGGCGCGGGGCGTTGATCGGCCGCTGGTTCACGATGCCTGGAAACACGGTTTTGACGAGGAAATGATTATAGGCCAGGCTGAAATTGCCGCTGAGATCCTTTATCGGGCGGGCCGTTATCTCCACCTCTCCGCCATAGGCGGTGGCGTTACGGTTCAATACCTGCGTCGCGACGGTTTCGAACAGGAAGGTCTGATACCGGCGATAATCGTAATAATAGGCACTCGTATTGACCGTCAGCCGCCGGTCGAAGAACTGGGCCTTCTCGCCCAGTTCATAGGCATAGAGATTTTCCGGCCGATAGTTGATCGATTCGATCGGCAGCGCGTTGGCCAGCGTGGCGCTGTAGCCCGCCGACTTCACGCCTTTGCTGGCGCTCGCATACAGCAGGACGTCCTTTGCCGGCTTGAAGTTGAGCTGCGCCTTGCCGCTCCAGTCGCCTTCGTCGTCGCGCAGCGCGAGCGGGCCGATGCCGTTGAACTGCAGCGCCGTGCCGCCGTTGCCGCCGAAGAACGCGCACACGCCGATCACGGTCTGCTGGCACTGGCTGGCGAAATTGAACCGGAGCTGGTCCCAGGTATAGCGGCCGCCCAGGATCGCGGTGAACTTGTCCGTCAGATCGTATTCGACCTGGCCGTAGACCGCCTCCGATTGCGTCTTGAGGGTGTAATGGTCGCTTTCGAGCACGCGGCCGGCGGTAAAGCCGATCGCTCGCGAAAGCGCCGGCGAAACCAGGATATCGTTATTGATCGAGTAATTGCCCTTGATGTTCAGATAGAACAGCCCGGCCGTATACCGCAACCGGTCGGTCGATCCGCTGAGCCGCAATTCCTGCTGGAAATCATGCGCGCGCGACAGGCTTTCCGCCGTGAAGGTGTTGAACGGCGAGGAATCGGTGTCTTCGAGGTAATTGTTGAAGATGTTGGAATAGGCGGTGGTCGAGGTCACCGTGACATTGCCGACGCCCTGCTCGATCGTCATCGCATAGTTGCGCGACCGCTTGCGCAATCTGCCCGGCTGGTCGAGCGCGACCTTCAAGCCGCTATAGGGGGTACGGTAACCATAGGGATCGTTGCCGGGTCCGGTGCCGTAGGCGTCGACGTTCGCCGGGAGATCCGAATTGACCGCCCCCAGCAATTCCGGCGTCGCGATATATCCGACCGGCGTGCCGGACTGGTTGAAGCCCTCCGCCCGGAGCGTGATCGTGGTATCCGCCGCCGGCTTGATCCGGATCTGCCCGCGCAGGGCGTAGACTTCCTTGTTGCCGCGATTCGGCCCCAGCGTATTGACGATGAACCCATCCTGCGACTGGTAGTAGAAGCCGAGCCGCGCCGCGATCAGGTCGCTGCCGACGTTGGCATAGCCCTGCACGCGCTTCAGGTCGCGCATGCCGTACGCGCCCTCGATCGCGCCGCTGGTTCCGGCCACGGGCTTGTTGCTGATATACTGGATCAGGCCGCCGGTGGCGTTGCGTCCGAAGAGCGTGCCCTGCGGGCCGCGCAGCGCCTCGACCCGCTGGATGTCGAACAGGGGAATGCCGGCGGCGGTGGCGAACGGAACGTAGACGCCGTCCTGATAGGTCGCGTTGGGCTGCTCCTGGTGATCGGAGAAGTCGGTCTCGCCGACGCCGCGGATCACGAAGGTCGATACGCCGGAGCCGGTCGCCGCCGTCGCGTTGAGGCCGGGCACCAGACGCCCGAGATCTTCCGACGTGCGGATGTTGCGATCGTTGAGCGTGTCGCCCGAAATGGCGGTGATCGATACGCCGACCTTTTGCGAGCGCTCCTCGCGCCGGTTCGCCGTAACGACGATGTCGCCGGAATCGCTCGCGGTCGCCGCCGGTGCCGCCACTTCGGCGGGCGATGCGGTGAGCGCCTGCTGCTCCGTACCGGGATTCGCGCCGCTGCTGGCGGCTGTCTGCGCTTCAGCCGGCGCGGAAAAGCACAGCGTTCCCAGCAGCGCCGTGGTCGCCATGAAGACATTCTTGTGCATCGGCTTGCCCCTTACCGCCCTGAATGAGCGTCTTCGCGCTCGTTTCTTCCGCGACAAGCAACCCCTGCGCCGGGGGTAAGTCAATGAGTAACAGATATGCAGAAAGTTACGGTGCCGGACCCGGACTCCGTCGTGGGACCGGTGGGATGCATCGTGAGCCGGCGGCGGCGGCGGCGGGATCGGTCATGGCCGAGACGCGCTGATCGGCCTTGTCGGCACGACTGGCGATGCGCTTGAACGCCTTGATCTGGTGGAAGAAGTTTCCGACAAACCGCGCCGGGCGTGGCGATCGCGGTCCGCTGGCGGCGGCTTGAAGCGGGCATCGTGCCGATCGATGGCCGACGCTCTGAGTGGATCGACGTCGCCATGCCGGATCGTGACCGGCCGGCCGAGCGCCGGCCTGGCGGTACGCAATCCGCGACCGTTTCCGGCGCGACGCCGGGTTCGGTCGGCAGATCGCGCGTCTGGCCGGCGAGCGTCAGCCGTCGTCCTCAGGTCGGCCGGCAAGCGCGCGCCGGACATGCGGCGCCCGTGCGCCG
>CAXUBE010000229.1:0-4562 GCA_964249215.1 uncultured Rhodopseudomonas sp.
GGCCTCGGTTCCGCTGCTCGACGGCTGGTCCGCCCGCGCCGTCGGCGGCCTCGCCGCCCGCTTCGACAATGGCGCGGCGATCGCGTTCGGTGCCGAACTCGGCGGCCTCGGCGGCAACGTGCAAATCTGGACCTTCAAAGGCCGCGCGTCGCTGCCGTTCTGAACCGAGATTCGCACCACCGCCGCGGACATATGAAAACCCGCCGGCGCGGGCCGGCGGGTTTCATGGTCACTTCGGCAAATTCACTGCTGCAGATTCACTGCTGCAATTCAATTCTGCAAATTGAATGCTGCAAATTCATCGCCGCAGGTGCGAGGCGGCCGAATTTACCATCGATCGGCCGGCCGGCGGCGCGGGTCGGGTCGCCGCTGCTGATTGAAGGCGTGCATCGGGTTGATGCCGCAACTGGAATCGGTGCCGCTGGCGGTCGCCATGCACTGCTCGTAGGTCGAGAACTGGCAGTTGCCGGGGTAGCCGTAGGACCGGCCCTGCAGGCAGTAGGTATCCTGGATCTTATCGGCGGCTGCCGGCGTGACCGGGACGCCGACACTCAGCGCGGAGGCGGCTGCAAAAATGGCGAGAGACAGTTGGCGCATCGGAAGGCTCCTGACGATCGGGTTCGACCGACAACGACAAAGCCACCGCTCCGTTCCGAAGCGCCAGGTCGGCTTGCGTGGATCGAAGGGAGTGGAGGCCACGACCAGAATTGAACTGGTGTACACGGTTTTGCAGACCGTTGCGTAACCACTCCGCCACGTGGCCCCATCGGCCGCACTCATATACGGGCGTCCGGGGATAGGCAACCGCGGCTCTCTTCAACGGTTCAAGCGCGCTTGCGACGGCGGTAATCGCGCTTCTTCGGCTTCGGCGCCAGCGCCGGATGGTCGGCCTGCACCTGCCGGTAGCGCGCCAGCATGGTCTCGAAACTCGCAAGCAGCGTCGTCTCGATGTCGCCGCGCTTTTGCAGCGCGCCGAGCAGCATCGCGGCGGCCTCGATGGTGGAGAGCCCCTCGCTGCGCGGCTCCTTGCGCAGCCGGCCGTAGCGCGAGGGCTGCGGCGGCGCCAGCACCACGCGCCGGCATTTCAGCATCCAGGCGTTGCGCCACCACAGCGCCTTGGCCTGGCTCCAGGTGCCGTCGAGCAGCACCACGCCGTCGATGGCGCCCAGGATCGCGCGCTGGTTCTCTTCCGCCTCGCCCTTGCGGTCGACCGCCAGGATTGCGCGCTCGCCGAGCTCGGCGGGCTTGATCGATCCGAGATACGACACCGCCCAGCGCGAGGGATCGTGCACCGGCCGTCCCAGCGCCTTGGACAGGCTCGGCCAGGACAGCCCGATCCGCAGCGTCGCATTGGCAAAATGCAGCGCGGTCAAGCGCGCGGTGCCGAGCGCGCGGTCCTGCTCCTGCGGATGCTGCAGGATCAACAGCGCGATCCGGCTCTGAAGCGGCGCCACGCCGTCGCAGACGCACAGCGGCATGGGCTTGCGGCAACGCGGACATTCCGCCACCGCTTCGGCGGCGCCGGCGTCGGTTTTCATGGTCTCGGACATCGCCCGCTATACGCCGCAGCGCCATGCTCGGCAACCGCGGCCTATAGCGTGATGACTTCTCTTCGATTCGCCATCCCGCGCCAACTTTATGTTTGAGCATGATCTTTTCGGAAAACCGGTTCCCACTTTTCCGGATCATGCTTTATTCCGCCGGTGCGACGACCACCGGCGCGCGGCCGCGGCGGCGCCGCGCGCGGTCGATCAGGAGATAGATCACCGGCGTGGTGTAGAGCGTCAGCACCTGCGAGACGAACAGCCCTCCGATGATGGTGATGCCGAGCGGCCGGCGCAATTCGGTACCGGGGCCGGTCGCCAGCACCAGCGGAATCCCTGCGAACAGCGCCGCCATCGTCGTCATCAGGATCGGCCGGAAACGCACGGTGCAGGCCTCGAAGATCGCCTCGGCCGACGACAGGCCGCGATGCCGCTCGGCCTCGAGCGCGAAGTCGACCATCATGATTCCGTTCTTCTTGACGATGCCGATCAACAGAATGATGCCGACAAAGGCGATGATGGTGAGCGGCGTGTTGGTGACTTGCAGCGCCAGCAGCGCGCCGAGCCCGGCCGACGGCAGCGTCGAGATGATGGTCAGCGGATGCGCGAGGCTCTCATACAGCACGCCGAGCACGATATACATCGCGATCAGCGCGGCGAGGATCAGCAGCGGCTGCCGCCCGCTGGTCTTGGCGAAATCGCCGGCATTGCCGTCGAACGAGCCGCGGATGCCCTCCGGCATGTGCAGTTCATCCACCGCGCGCTGCACGTTGGCGGTCGCGATCTCGAGCGGCACGTCGGGCATGAGGTTGAACGACACCGTGGTCGAGGGGAACGACTGCGAGTGATACACTGCGAGCGGCGACAGGTCGCGCACGGTATGGACCAGCGCCGACAGCGGCACCTGCGTGCCGTTGGCCCCCGCGACGTAGATCTTCATCAGGTCGGAGGGGTCGTTCTGGAATTTCTGGTCGATCTCCAGCACCACCATGTACTGGTTGCGCTGGGTGTAGATCGTCGAAATCTGGCGTTGCGAAAACGCGTTGTTGAGCGCGTTGTCGATATCCTGCACGCGCACCCCCAGGCTCGACGCCGTCTTGCGATCGATCGCCAGCGTCAGTTGCAGCCCGCCGGGATCGCGGTCGCTGGAGACGTCGGTGATGCCCTCGACGGTCTCCATCCGCTTGGCGACCAGCGGCGCCCATTTCTGCAGCAGATCGAGATCGGTGCTGGCGAGCGTATACTGATAATCGGAATCGCTCTGCCGGCCGCCGGCGCGAATGTCCTGCGCCGCGAACATGAACAGCCTGATGCCGGGCACCGCGCCGAGATTGCGCCGCATGCGGTCGATCACCGCCTGCGACGACAGCCCTCCCCGCTCCGCGATCGGCTTCAGGCTGATGAACATGGTGCCGCGATTGGCGCCGCCGCCGCCGGGACCGCCGCTGCCGCCGAGGCTGGAGCCGACGCCTGCGACCGCGGAATCGGCGAGCACGATATCGGCGAGCTGCTGCTGCAGTCCCAGCATGGCCTGGAACGAGATGTCGGCGGATGCGCGCGTCGAGCCGATCACGAAGCCGCTGTCGTCGGTCGGGAAATAGCCCTTCGGCGTCTTGACGTAGAGCGTCACCGTCAGCGCGATGGTGGCCGCGAACACCAGCATCGTGAGCAGCGGAAATCCGAGCACGACGCGCAGCGTCCAGCCGTAGAACGCCACCACGGGCGACAGCACGCCTTCGACCAGCCGGTCGAACCAGGTGTCGCTGCTCGAGGTCGCGCTCTTGATGTAATGCGCGCAGATCATCGGGGTGACGGTGAGCGACACCACGGTCGAGACGCCGATCGCGAAGGTGAGCGTCAGCGAGAACTCCCGCAGCAGCCGCCCGACGATGCCGTCCATGAAGATCAGCGGCGTGAAGGCCGCGACCAGCGACAGGCTGATCGACAGCACGGTGAAGCCGATCTGCCGCGCGCCCTCGAGCGCCGCGCGATACGGCGCCATGCCGTGTTCGAGGTTGCGGTACATGTTCTCGATCATCACGATCGCGTCGTCGACCACGAAGCCGACCGAGATCGCGAGCGCCATCAGCGACAGATTGTCGATCGAAAATCCGGCGAGCCACATCCCGGCGCAGGTGCCGGCGAGCGCCAGCGGCACCGAGACGCCGGCGGCGATGGTCGGCGTGACGCGCCGCAGGAACACGAACACCACCACCATCACCAGAACGGCGGTCGCCAGCAGCGTCCACTGCATGTCCTCGACGCTCGCGCGGATCGTGCCGGTGCGATCGGTCAGCGTCGAGATATCGACGCCCGCCGGAATCCATTGCTTCAGTTCCGGGATCAGCGCCTTGACGCGGTCGACGGTGTCGATGACGTTGGCGTCGCCCTGCTTGGTGATCTGGATCAGCACCGCGGGCTGCTTGTTGAACCAGGCGATCGAGCGGCTGTTGCGGACCGAATCGTCCACGGTCGCGACGTCGGACAGCCGCACGAAATTGCCGCCCGCGCTCTTGATGACGATGTCGCGGAATTCGGCCGCGGTGCGCATCTGCCGGTTGAGCGACAGCGTTTCGCTCTGCCGCGCGCCGTTGAAGATGCCGATCGGCCCCAGCGGATTGGCGTTGACGATCGCGGTGCGCACGTCGTCGGTCGCGATGCCGGCATTCGACAGCGCCACCGGATTGAGCGCGATCCGCACCGCCGGCTGATCGGCGCCGCTGACGGTAACCTCGCCGACGCCCGGCACCTGCGAGATGCGCTGCGCCAGCACGGTGTCGGCGACGTCGTAGATCGCGCTCGGCGAGATCGTCTTGGAGGTCAGCGCCAGGATGTAGACCGGCGCCGCGGCGGAATTGGCCTTGCGAAACCGCGGCAGCGTCGGCAGGTCGCTCGGCAGGTCGCTGAGCGAGGCGTTGATCGCGGCCTGCACGTCGCGCGCGGCGCGGTCGATGTTGCGGCCGATGGCGAATTGGATCTGGATCCGGGTGGCCCCGAGCGAACTCGTCGAGGTGATCT
>CAXUBE010000230.1:0-4540 GCA_964249215.1 uncultured Rhodopseudomonas sp.
CCGGCGCCCCGCCCAAACCGCGTCCCGCGGCGGCGCCACGCTTCGCGGGGCAGTCCCCCCCCCCCCCAAAAAGGGGGAGGGTTGGGGCGGGGGTCATTGTCGCGCATTGACCCCCTCCCGGCGCTTCGCGCCGACCTCCCCCTTTCAGGGGAGGACAACCCGAACGAGATTGCTGTCATGCCGCCTCCTTACGATAATCTCCGCGACGCCGTCCGCACCATTGCGGACTATCCGAAGCCCGGCATCATGTTTCGCGACATCACCACGCTGCTGGGCGATGCGCGCTCGTTCCGCCGCGCGGTGGACGAACTGGTGCAGCCCTGGGCAGGCTCCAAGATCGACAAGATCGCCGGCATCGAGGCGCGCGGCTTCATCATCGGCGGCGCGCTGGCGCATCAGGTCTCTGCGGGCTTCGTGCCGATCCGCAAGAAAGGCAAGCTGCCGCACAAAACGGTGAGCATGTCCTACGCGCTGGAATACGGCTCCGACATCATCGAGATGCATGTCGACGCCATCAAGTCCGGCGAGCGCGTGATCCTGGTCGACGATCTGATCGCCACCGGGGGCACCGCGGAGGGCGCGATCAAGCTGCTGCGCCAGACCGGCGCCAATGTCGTCGCGGCCTGCTTCATGATCGACCTGCCGGAGCTCGGCGGCGCCGACAAGATCCGCGCGATGGACGTGCCGGTGCGCGCACTGATGTCGTTCGAAGGGCATTGACGGTCATTGCGAGCAGCGAAGCGACAGGCAATCAGGCCGCCCCACGCTGTTTACATCGCGGCCTCAAGCTCGAGCTCGCGAAAGCTGGCGTAATTCTTCCGGATCCACTGGTGCAGTTCGGTGGAGGAATCGCGCTCGACACGCAGATATTGCGTGAACGAGAACGACAGCCGGTCGATATAGGTCTTCAGAAACACCGGCAGCGCGCGAATCCGGATCAGCCGCCCGCGGCTCATCGCGAGTGGCAATTCGCCGCGTAGCACGTGCTCATTGTCGATCGTCACCAGAGCGCGCTCGGAAATCTGCCCGCGCAGCATCTCGTGCGCCCGCGCCGAGCCGCGGTCGGTGTCGGCGACGAACAGCACCACCGGCGCGACCTGCCGCCGGACGGCTTCCTTCATGAAGCCGATCTCCTCGGTCATCCGGAAGAACTCGTCGAAGGCGTGATAGCCGAGATCGATCACCTTGGCGGCGCCGTCATCGACGATCAGCCGGTCCATCAGCGCCATCTTGCCGAAGGTATCGTCGACCTCCGCGGTTTCGGTGAGCCGCGGCAGATAGTCGAGCAGCGACGGCTCCTTCAGATTGAGGTCGAACGCGACCACCGATCCGCGCTGCAGCAGCAGGAATTCGCTCAGGAGCCGCGCGATCATGGTCTTGCCGACGAACGGGCGGGGCGAGCAGATGATGTAGACCGGCGTGCGGGGCATGGCGGGAATATATATCGAGTGGCTTCAACCTTGGTTGGATTAAATCGGCGCTACGACGTCGGCAGCGCTACCTCCCCCGCGCAAGCGGAGCGGTCAAGAATGCCGCGACTATTTCTCGCCGCCGGGGGAGCGGCCGCCGCCGTCCTTGCCGACAATCTCGGTCAGCTTGATGCGATCGAACTCGCTCCAGACGTTGGCGAGCCAGTGCCGCACATAGCCGCGCAGCACGAAGGAGTAGTTCGCGGCTTCGTCGTGCACGCCCTTGTTGGCGACGAACTTCAAGAACGGCACCGACGACACTTCGACCTGTTCATAGGCCATTTCGTTCAGCTTCGGGATCGTGAGCTCGGTGGCGTCCTTGATGCGGTGGAAATACGAATTGTAGGTCGCCTGGTCCCATTCGAAGAAGCTGGTGTTGTTAATGAAGTTCTTCACCAGGAAGTATTTCGCGCCGTTCATGAAGCCTGCTGTCTCGGCGATCTCGTCGAGCGAGGCGATCGAGGGACCCAGGATATGGAACACCGCAAAGGTGATCTGGCCGGACTTTGCGGCGTCGAGGAAGCCGATGTCGCGCAGCGAGGCCAATGCGGGCGAAAGAAGACCGGCGCGGACGTCGATCACGGTGACCGACGGCGCCACCGCGTTGAGCGTGTCGAAGATCTTCATCTGGTCGGCGGTCGACGTCATGTCGACGATCTCGGTGATCTCCGGATGAAACCGCATCAGGGTTCCGCGCGGGGATTCGGTGTCGAAGGCGCGCGTCGGCACGTTGTTGGCGCTGAAGTAGTCCAGCAGCGTCCGCGAGACCGTGGTCTTGCCGACGCCGCCCTTGTCGGCGCCCACTACGATAACTGCTGGCTTCGCCATGAACATCCCTTATCGACGCGGAACGCGCTGCCGCCGCGAGAGCGCTTGCGGGCCAACGCTCGACGCTGGTTTGGGCGCGAACATGGCAGAAACAAAGGATATTTCAATTGCCGCCGGCCGCGCTCCGGCAAATCTTGAAAAAGTCGTTAACGCTAGCCGCGCCACCGGGGGCTGCCCCACGGCCCTTGCAGCGGCCGAGCGCTCGCCGGCTGATCGGCGGTGCTCCAAGGTCCAGGCGGCGGCAGGCTATCGTCCGCCGCCCCGCCGGCGCTTGCCGGTTGATCCTGATCGGACGGCGGTGCCAGCCGGCCGATGTCGTGGCCGCCTGCAAATTTCACCAGCGCCGCGACCCGCGCGTCCACCGACGGATGGGTCGCGAACAGATCTGCAAAGCCCTCGCGCGGATTGTCGAGGCACATTTCCATCACCGCCGAGGTGGCGCCGGGCAATTCGCCGCGGTTTTCGATTTTGCGCAGCGCCGAGATCATCGCGTCGGGGTTCTTGGTCAGTTCGACCGAGCCGGCGTCGGCGAGGAATTCACGCGAGCGCGACAGCGCGAGGCGCACAACCTGCGACAGCAGCCACGCCATCATGATCAACGCCATGGCGATGATCACCGCGATGAACGCGCCGCCGCCGCTGCTTTTGTTGTCGCTGTTCGAGGACGAAGACGACGACTGCGAGCCGCCAAAACTCCAGTTGGAATTGAAAAACAGGCGGAAGAACAATTCGCCCAGAAAACCCACGACGCCGGCGATGATCACCGCGATCACCATCATCTGCACGTCGCCGTTGCGGATATGGGTCAATTCATGGCCGAGCACGGACTCCATCTCTTCGTCGTTCAGCGCGGCGAGCAATCCGGAGGTGACGGTGACGGCGTATTGCCTGGCGTTGAGCCCGGTCGCGAACGCGTTCAGCGCCTCGCTGTCCGTGACCTTGAGCTTCGGCATCGAAATGCCGCGCGAGATGCAGAGGTTTTCCATCAGGTTGTACAGCCGCGGCTGCTCCTGCCGCGTCACGTCGCGGCCGCCGGTGACGGCGTCGATGATCCGCTGGTGAAAGAAATACGCGATCACGATCCACAGCGCCGCCGCGAGCGTGGCGAACGGAAACGCCACGGCGAGATCGCGCGCCGCGGCGGCAAGATAATACGCGACCGAGCCGTCGCTGTTGCCGACCACCTCGCCGACCAGCGCGCCGGCATACACCAGCACGTAGATCAGCAAGAACAGCCCGCCCAGCAGCAGTGCCGAGCGGAATTTGTTCGATGCGATGTGGGTGTAGAGACCATAGGCGGCCATGGCGGATCCCGGTCAACTGTCGGCCGCCGTCCATGCGAGGCCCTTACGGCGAAGCACTCCAGTCCTCGCGGCGCGTCAGAACTTCACCTGCGGCACCTGCTCGACATCGGCGCGGGCGGCGCCGAGATCGAAGAAATCCTTGCGGGCAAATCCGAAGGTGCCGGCGAACAGCGCGGCGGGCATCTGCTGGATGCCGGTGTTGTATTCCTGCACCGCGTTGTTGAAAAACCGGCGGCTGGCGGCGATCTTGTTTTCCAGGTCGGAGAGTTCGTTCGCCAGTTGCTGGAAGTTGGCGTTGGCCTTGAGGTCGGGATAGGCCTCCGACAGCGCGATCAGCCGTCCGAGCGCGCCGGAGAGCTGGTTCTCCGCGGCGGCGACCTGGCCCGGACCCTGCGCCGACAGCGCGACGTTGCGCGCCTTCACCACGTCGTCGAGCGTGCCGCGCTCATGCGCGGCGTAGCCTTTCACGGTCTCCAGCAGGTTCGGGATCAGGTCGTGACGCTGCTTGAGTTGCACGTCGATATCGGCGAAGGCCTGTCCGACGCGCTGGCTGAGCGCGACGAGGCGGTTATAGGACGCAAGCGCGAACAGCACGATGATGACGATGACGCCGAGAACGATCCAGCCGGTCGACATGTGAACACTCTCCAGTTCGTAGCGCGGCACCATAGCCCGTTCACGCGATATCGGGCGAGTGCGCAGACCGCAACGTGAATGGGTCGTCGCAGGGGCGGATCGCGTTCAAACGGCGTCGCCCCAGGACAGCTTGCGCAATCGCATGTAGCCGGGCTTGTCGCGGCGCGGCGCGGTCTGCGTCACCACGCCCTGCACGGTGCAAAGCCTGGCGCTGACCGCGATCTTGCTGACTTCCGGCTGCGCCAAGACGCGAGACGGGTGTCGCGGCGCTGGCACGCGCGACAGCGCGACGTAGATGAATTT
>CAXUBE010000231.1:0-4521 GCA_964249215.1 uncultured Rhodopseudomonas sp.
GCGGACGCTGTCCGGCCAGCGCATGACCAAGGACGGCGTGATCGTGATCCACGCCCAGCGCTTCCGCACCCAGGAGCGCAACCGCGCCGACGCGATCGACCGGCTGCTCGAATTGCTGCGCGAGGCCATGGTGCGGCCGGTGCCGCGCCGCGCCACCCGGCCGACGCTCGCCTCCAAGACCCGCCGGCTCGACGGCAAGAAGCGCCGCGGCGACATCAAGGCGAAACGCGGCCGGACCGAATTCGACAATTAGTTTCCGCCTGAAACAGCCCGCTACTACCATGCGGGATTTTTCACGACCTAATCTCCGTTCATCGACATCGAAGCACATGAGCGGAATGCGCGCGGGCCACTTCAAAGCAGTCGGATTGTTTGGCGCCGTGGCGTTCGCCCCCGGCGCGTTGGCGCAAACCGCATTGCCCGCGGCGAAGCCGCCGGACGGGCCGGCGCTGTTCAGGACGCAGTGCGCCACCTGCCACACCACCAACACGGCCGATCCGCCGCGTCAGGGGCCGACGCTGTTCCAGATTGCCGGACGCAAGGCGGGCAGCGTGTCCGGCTACAAATATTCGCAGGGCTTCGCGAAGGCCGATTTCGTCTGGGACGACGCCCGGCTCGATTCCTGGCTGACCAATCCTCAGGACGTCATTCCGGGCGCGACCATGGCTTACAGGCAGGCCAAGCCCGACACGCGGGCGGCGATCATCGCCTATCTGAAGGACCTGAAGTGATGGCCAAGCCGGTGCATTCGATGATCCGCGTCTTGGATGAAGAAAAGGCGCTGGATTTCTACGACCGCGCGTTCGGCCTCAAGGTCGCGGACCATCTCAAATTTCCCGATTTCGCGCTGATCTACCTGCGCCATCCCTCGTCGCCGTTCGAGCTCGAACTCACGGTCAATTTCGACCGCAAGGAGCCGTATTCGCCGGGCGACGGCTACGGCCATCTCGCCGTCGTCGTCGACGACGTCGATGCCGAACACGCGCGGTTCGAGCAGGAGAAATTGTCTCCCGGGCCGCTGCGCGACTTCAAGCACGACGGCAAGACGCTGGCGCGGTTCTTCTTCGCCACCGATCCCGACGGCTACAAGATCGAGGTGATCCAGAAAGGCGGACGCTTCGGCTAGGGCGTGACGCCAAAGCTATTCCGACGTGACTGAAAAAACGACGCCGACAAAACAAACCGATGGAGGAAACAGATGAGAGAAGTCGACACGCGAAGCCGGCACAGCCGGCGCACCTTCCTGAAAGGCGCCGCCGCCGCGGCGCCGATTGCGGCGGTCGCCGCCAGCATTCCGCTCGGCATCGACGACGCCTGGGCGGCCGACGCCACGGCGCTGCAGCCCGCGACGCTGAAGACCATGGTCAAGGTCGCGCGCGACATCTACCCGCACGACATGCTGGTCGACAGCTACTACATCGCCGCGGTCAAGCCATGGGACGGCAAGGCGGCGAAAGACCCCGCCGTGAAGGCCACTCTGGAAGAGGGCGTGAAGCGTCTCGATCAGGACGCCCAGGACAAGCACAAGTGCAACTACGCGCAGGTGGCGTGGGAGGCCGATCGCGTGGCCTTGCTGCAGGCGATCGAGCAGACCGCCTTCTTCAAGACGCTGCGCGGCGACCTCGTGGTGTCGCTCTACAACCAGGAAGAGGTCTGGCCGAAATTCGGCTACGAAGGCTCGTCCGCCGAGCACGGCGGCTACATCAACCGCGGCTTCAACGACATCGACTGGCTGCCGAAGGTTTGACGACGCCACCAACAACAAAAGCTCGGGAGGATTTCACATGGCTAAATTCGATCTGAATGATGATGGCGTCGTCGTGATCGTCGGCTCCGGCGCCGGAGGCGGCACGCTCGGCAACGAACTGGCGCAAAAGGGCATCAAGGTGGTGATCCTCGAAGCGGGACCGCGCACCGAGATCCAGGACTTCGTCAACAACGAGTGGGAGAGCTTCACCCAGCTCGCCTGGACCGACATGCGCACCACATCGGGTTCGTGGCGCGTGGCGAAGGACTTCGCCAATCTTCCGGCGTGGATCGTCAAGTCGGTCGGCGGCTCCACCGTGCACTGGGCCGGCGCGTCGCTGCGGTTCGACGAGCACGAATTCCGCATCAGGAGCGCTTACGGCAGCCTGCCCGGCGCGAACCTGCTCGACTGGCCGGTGACGCTGGCCGAGATGGAGCCGTGGTACGCCAAGGCCGAGACCAAGATGGGGGTCACCCGGACCAACAGCATCCCCGGTCTGCCGGGCAACAACAACTTCAAGGTGCTGGAAGCCGGCGCCAAGAAGTGCGGCTACAAGGAGGTTCACACCGGCCGGATGGCCATCAATTCGGAGCCGCGCGACGGCCGCGGCTCCTGCCAGCAGATCGGATTCTGCTTCCAGGGCTGCAAGTCCGGTGCGAAATGGTCGACGCTCTACACCGAGATTCCGAAGGGCGAATCGACCGGCAATCTGGAAGTGCGGCCGAGTTCGATGGCGCTCAAGATCGAGCACGACGCCGCCGGCAAGGTCACCGCCGTGGTCTATGCCGACGCCGATGGCAAGACCCAGCGGCAGAAGGCCAGGATCGTCGCGGTCGCCGGCAACTCGATCGAGAGCCCGCGCCTGCTTCTCAACAGCGCCTCCAGCATGTTCCCGGACGGTCTGGCGAACTCCTCCGGCCAGGTCGGGCGCAACTACATGCGGCACATGACCGGCAGCGTCTACGGCGTGTTCGACAAGTCGGTGCACATGTATCGCGGCACCACCATGGCCGGCATCATCCGCGACGAGGCGGCGCACGATCCCAAGCGCGGCTTCGCCGGCGGCTACGAGATGGAAACGCTCTCGCTCGGCCTGCCGTTCATGGCGGCGTTCCTCAACCCCGGCGCCTGGGGCCGGCCGTTCACCGCGGCGATGGAAAGCTATCCGAGGATGGCCGGCATGTGGCTGGTCGGCGAGGACATGCCGCAGGAGACCAACCGCATCACGCTCGATCCGCTCGCCAAGGACAAATACGGCATGCCGGTCGCCAGCGTGCATTACGACGACCATCCCAACGACGTCGCGATGCGCAACCACGCCTACAAGCAGGGCGCGGCGGTGTATGAGGCGATCGGCGCGACGGTGACCTACCCGACCCCGCCCTATCCCTCGACGCACAACATGGGCACCAACCGTATGAGCGCCAAGGCCAAGGACGGCGTGGTCAACAAGTTCGGCGCGTCGCACGACGTCAAGAACCTGTTCGTCTCCGACGGCAGCGTGTTCACGTCGGGCGCGGCGTGCAATCCGACGCTGACCATCGTGGCGCTGGCGATCCGGCAGGCCGACCACATCGCCGGCGCGATGGGGCGGAAGGAGATTTAAGCCTTCTCCCTCACCCGTTCTCTCTCCCCGTTGTTGCGGGGAGAGAGAAGCGACCGCATCACCGGAACCACGGCTTCACTCCGCCGCGACCAGCCGCAGCGCGATGCCGCTGCCGAATTCCGGCGCAGCCGCCGTGGTCCGCGACCGGTAGATCAGGCATGAACAACGCAGCAGCGACGCGAAATTATTGACCTCGCCGGCCTGGTCGAGCACTTCGCTGTGCAGTTTGGTGAGAAATTTGGCGAGGCTCATATCCTCACCGGCGGCGATCTCTTCGAGCGTATCCCAGAACGACAGCTCCAGCCGGATCGACGTGCAATGACCGTCGATCCGGAGCGACCGGGTCTGCGATTCGTAATTGCGCGGCGGCTGATGAGCGAACAGGCGGCACATGGGGTTTCCTCCGGTCTCTTTATAATTTTTCTAAACGATATACCCGACCGCCAGCCGTCACAACGGTCCGTTGAAAGGGTCGGGATGACATCTTTCGCCTGCTGCTTCGCAAAGGCGAAACGCGCGGCCGGCGATCGACGCGTCAGCAAGCTGTGCGCCGCGGCGGATTCCGGGTCCTGCCGGCGGCCTGAATCGGCTACAAACGGCCATGCCGGTGCGCCAATTGCCAGAAACCGTCGTCAACCGCATCGCCGCCGGCGAGGTGGTGGAGCGGCCGGCCAGCGTGGTCAAGGAACTGGTAGAGAACGCGGTCGACGCCGGCGCCGGCCGGATCGACGTCTTCACCGACGGCGGCGGGCGGCGGCGGATCGGCATCACCGATGATGGCGGCGGCATGACCCGCGCCGACCTTCTGCTTGCGGCCGACCGCCACGCCACCTCCAAGCTCGACGACGAGGATCTGCTCGCGATCCGCACGCTCGGCTTTCGCGGCGAGGCGCTGCCCTCGATCGGCGCGGTGGCGCGGCTGAACATCTGCACCCGCCATCGCGACGAGCCGCACGGCTGGGCGATGCAGGTCGAGGCCGGCGTCAAATCCGCGATCGCGCCCGCCGCGCTGTCGCAGGGCACCCGCGTCGAGGTCAGCGACCTGTTCTCGCACACCGCCGAGATGATCGACGAGATCTGCGTGATCCGCTCGATGCACGCCGACGTACCGAACCATGAACCGTCGCTGATGCTGATGAACTGCGGCGAGTCTCGACAGGCCCGGCCT
>CAXUBE010000232.1:0-4210 GCA_964249215.1 uncultured Rhodopseudomonas sp.
GAGCGTGCCGTTCGCCCGCGCCGACCTCGCGCTCGACGCGGTGCCGACCGCGCAGGAGATCGACAAGGCGCTGGCGAAGCTCGAAGGCATCGCCAAAGAACGCGGCAGCGCGGTGGGCATCGCCTCCGCATTGCCGGTCTCGATCGAGCGGATCGGCGCCTGGAGCAAGGCGCTGGACAGCCGCGGCATCCTGCTTGTGCCATTGACAACGGCGATGCTCAAATCAAAATCGGGCTGACCGCACCCAAGGACAGGGAGATTGGCAACTGCCCGCGCGCCGCGCGAGGGTTTGCTGCGACGCAAGAGGCATCGGGTCATGGCGCGCTACGAAGACCTGCCGTATCGGACCTGCGTCGGCATGATGCTGATCAACAAGGCCGGACTGGTGTTCATCGGCCGCCGCGCCGGCGGCATCGAACACGTCGACGACACGCATGTGTGGCAGATGCCGCAAGGCGGGGTCGATCCCGGCGAGGACACCTGGGAAGCCGCCAAGCGCGAGCTCTACGAGGAGACCAGCGCGCGTTCGGTGGAGAAGCTCGGCGAGATGCCGGAATGGCTGATCTACGACATCCCGCGCACCGTGGCCGGCCGCACCTGGAAGGGCCGCTACCGCGGCCAGCGGCAGAAATGGTTCGCGCTGCGCTTCACCGGCAAGGACAGCGAGATCGACGTCGAGAACCCCGGCGACGGCCACAAGCCGGAATTCGTGAGCTGGCGCTGGGAGCCGATGCAGAACCTGCCGGAACTGATCGTGCCGTTCAAACGCCCGGTCTATGAGCGCGTGGTGAAGCAGTTCTCCCGGCTCGCCGCCGCGGGCTAAAGCCGTGTTGAAATGAGAAGGCGCATCAACAGCGTCGTTCCGGGATGCGCTCGCTCGCAGCCAACGCTGCTTGCGCCCCGCAATGACGAGAGACGTGACTCATTCCAATCCAAACTACTATCTGACGGATGATCGAACCCTCACCCGATCGTCCTTGCTGCGCCGACCTCTCCCATGGGGGAGAGGTGAAGAAGATCGCGCGGTTCGATGCATCACGCCACGTCGAACGCGGCGCGCAGGATGCGGTCGCAATGCGCCTTGACGGTGTGATGCGCGAAGACGTGGGCGCGGCCGGCCAGCGCCATCGCGCGGAGCCTGTCCTTGTCGGCGAGCGCGTCGACCACGGCGCGCTCCAGGCCCCCCGGCTCGACGTCGTAGTACACGCCGTGCACGCCCTGCAGCAGCGGCGCGTGGCGGAAGATGGTCGGATGATTCATCACCGGCACCGCCTGCGCGATCGGCGCCTCGTAGTGGCGGTAGCAGTCCCAGCCCATGCCTTCCGGCGACCACGCCAGCCACGAGCGCGACATCCGTTCGAGAAACGCCGGGTAAGCCAGCCGCTCGGTCGGCCGGTCGATGCGGTAACCGCGCGCGGCAAGCCGCTCGAGTTCGGGCAGGCCCGAGGTGCGCACGGTCGAGTTGCCCTCGACCGCGCCTGCGAAAAAAATATCGTGGGTCTTGTCCGGAAACGGCGCGTCGCGCCAGCTTTCGCCGTAGCGGAACTGCGGCAGCGAGATCGGCTGCAGCGTTTCGATGCGGCGGCGCCACGTCTCGCTGCGGCGATAGCGCAGCGTCGGCAGATGCGGATGCACGGTGCCGGAGAGCACCTGCCATTTGTCGACCGGCAGTTCGCGCTTGAAGAACACCTTCGCCTTGTCGAGCAGGAACACCGAGCCGCGGCCGATCCCGAACGAATCATCCATGTCGATCGCCACCAGCGGCACCGGCACCTCGGCCCAGCGCAGCACGCTGACGCCGAACTGGCGCGACAGCGATGCCCAGGGATGGCGCGGCGTGTAGCCCGGCGCGCGCGCCCAGTAGCGCGGATGCCAGGGCGAGTAACGCAGCGTGTTGGCGACCACCACGTCGTATCTGCCGGCGCGCGCGGCGCGCAATTCGCGCATCACGCGATCCGGCGTCGAGAAGCCGTCGAAGTCCGGGAAGTCGTCGCTGAGCTTGCTGATCGACCACAGCAGCGTAGTGCGCTGCGGATATTGCATCTTGAAATAACCGCCGCCGATTTCGAGAATGCGCAATTGCGCGATATCAACCGCCGACGCCATCGCGATCCAACGCCTTGATAAATCCGGGTCTGTCTGATCGACCGGACCGGGCCGCACCGGCCGCGGCGCTGCTTCGTTTCGCGGCTTGCCTAGCATGTGGTTTCTTGCCATTCAATGCGGCGCGGCGCGGGCGCCACGGCCCGAAGCACGGCACTGGAATCGATCGATGCGACTATCGAAACGCGTGCTGGTGAGCGGTGGCGCCGGCTTCATCGGCTCGCATCTGTGCGACCGGCTGCTCGCCAACGGCCACGAGGTGCTGTGCGTCGACAATTACTTCACCGGCTGGCGCCGCAACATCGAACACCTGGTGCACACCCCGCGTTTCGAGGTGATGCGCCACGACGTGACGTTCCCGCTCTACGTCGAGGTCGACGACATCTACAACCTCGCCTGCCCGGCATCGCCGATCCACTACCAGCACGACCCGGTGCAGACGCTCAAGACCAGCGTGCACGGCGCGATCAACATGCTGGGACTGGCCAAGCGCACCCGCGCCCGGATCTTCCAGGCTTCCACCAGCGAGGTCTACGGCGATCCGAACGTACACCCGCAGCCGGAGAGTTATTGGGGCCACGTCAATCCGCTCGGCATCCGCGCCTGCTACGACGAGGGCAAGCGCGCAGCGGAGACGCTGTTCTTCGACTACCACCGCCAGCACAAAGTGCGGATCAAGGTCGCGCGGATCTTCAACACCTACGGTCCGCGCATGCATCCCAATGACGGCCGCGTGGTGTCGAACTTCATCGTGCAGGCGCTGTCGAACGCCGACATCACCGTCTACGGCGACGGCGGGCAGACCCGCTCGTTCTGCTACGTCACCGATCTGCTCGACGGCATCGCGCGGCTGATGGAGCGGCCGGACGACTTCATCGGCCCGGTTAATCTCGGCAACCCGACCGAAAACAGCGTCCGGCAGCTTGCCGAAACCATCATCGAGATGACGGATTCGAAATCGAAGCTGATCTTCCTGCCGCTGCCGTCGGACGATCCGCAGCAGCGCCAGCCCGACATCGCGCTGGCGCGGCGTGAACTGCAATGGGAGCCGAAGGTGGCGCTGCGCGACGGGCTGAAGGAGACCATCGGCTATTTCCGCAAGCTGCTGAGCCCGTGAGCCGCGGCGCGATGAGCGGCGAGCCGCCGTACCGGCGCAATGTCGGCGTCGCGCTGTTCGATGCGCAAGGCCGCGTGCTGATCGGCCACCGGTTTCGCGACGACGGCCCGGAAATCGTGCTGCCCGGACTCGACTGGCAGATGCCGCAAGGCGGCATCGACGAGGGCGAAGCGCCGCGCGTCGCGGCGATGCGCGAATTGTGGGAAGAGACCGGCGTCACCCGCGCGGATTTCCTCGGCGAGAGCGAATGGCTGCACTACGACTTTCCGCGCTACGACGGTCCGCCGCACCGGCTGTCGCGCTTCACCGGTCAGCGGCAGAAATGGTTCGCGTTGCGATTCACCGGGCGCGACGACGAGATCGACCCGCTGACCGCGCGCAACGGCCAGCCGCCGGAATTCGACGCCTGGCGCTGGGAACGGCTCGACCGCGTCGCCGACCTGGTGGTGCCGTTCCGCCGCGCCGTCTACCGGGAGGTGGCGCGGGCGTTCGCGCGGTTTGCGGCGACGTCATCCTGAGATGCGCGCGCCGTTTCTCCGCGCGCCTTGCAGGGCGGCCGTCACGCTTCGGAATTTGGCGTAAAGCACGACGTCCGATCTACCGACGGGCGTATTTCATCGATGACATTGGAATACCGGGTCACCCGGTCAAGCCGGGTGATGACGGCGGTGTGCGTCAGGTGATGACGGCGGTGTGCGCAAAAGGGGTATGACGCTCGTGCGCAAGGGGTATGACGCTCGTGCGTGAGGCGACAGCGCCCCGCCTCAATGCATCCCGACTGCCTCAATGCATCGCGGTGGTGCTGAGTTCGGACTGGATGCCCTTGTAGTGATCGAGCCGCTCCAGCGCGCGATCGAGATCGGAGCCCTGCTTTTCGGACAGTTTCGTTTCCATGTCGGAAATCTGATCGGCGAACGCCGCGCGGTCGAGCTCCTGCATCGAGGTCGCGACGTCGGCCAGCACGGTGAGGCCCTTGTCGGAGACTTCGGC
>CAXUBE010000232.1:4255-4492 GCA_964249215.1 uncultured Rhodopseudomonas sp.
GATGCCGGGACGGATCGAGGCCACCACCGGCGCGTGGCCGGCGAGCACGCCGAAATCGCCTTCGACGCCGGGGATGTCGACCTGGTCGACGTCCCCGGAGAAGGCGAGCTTTTCGGGGGAGACGAGATCGAAGTGGAAGGTGGGCATGGAGAACCTGCGAGTAGGGAGTAGCGAATAGCGAGTGGTGAGGAAGGGAGCGGCTATTCGCTACTCCCTATTCGCCATTCGCTCTTAAGC
>CAXUBE010000233.1:0-4491 GCA_964249215.1 uncultured Rhodopseudomonas sp.
CTCCGGCGCGCCGTCGATCGGACGTTCGTCGCAGCCGCACGCTCCGCGCGAGCCGCAATCGGAGCCGGCCGACCACTCCCACCTCCCCGCCTTCCTGCTGCGGCCGGTGCGTAGTCCGGGCTGAGCCGACGACAGGTTGCATTTACGTCTCCTTCATCGTCTTCCGGTAGTTTCCCCCGACGTAGTTTGCGTGCGCGGGCAGAAGCCCGCAGGGGGCGGGTGTGATTATTTCCAGCCAGGACGAGCATGAGCGCACGATGGCGCTCGCAGAAATCGCGATCGGGCAAATCAGGGCGCTGCGGCAGGGAGCGATGCCCCGCAACTACGAGATCTGGTACGTCTATGCGACCGGCTACAACGCCGCGCTGAACAAGGTCATCAACGAGACGCTGGCGCGCAGCGGCGCGCTCAGCGAAGCCGATCTCGAACAGATCTACGACACTTACCTCTCGCACGGCCGAACCACCGACCGCATCGACAAGATCGGCGCGCGCGTCGTCAACGAGATCGACGACGTGATGACGCTGATCAGGGACGCGCTCGGCACCACCGCGATTTTCGGCGACAATCTGGTCGGCGCCAGCCACAAGCTGTCGCTGACCGACGACACCGCGCAGGTCAAGGCGATCGTGGAGCGGCTGGTGTCCTCCACCCACGACATGCAGGACGCCAACGTGGCGCTGGAAGAGCGCCTGACGAACTCCAAGCTCGAGATCGCCAACCTGCAGAGCAGCCTCGAGGCGATCCGCGCCGAGAGCCTGACCGATCCGCTCACCGGCCTCGGCAACCGCAAGCACTTCGACCGCGCCGTCACCGAGGCGGTGCGCACCGCCGTCTCCACCAGCCAGCCGCTGTCGCTGCTGATGATGGACATCGATCACTTCAAGTCGTTCAACGACACCTACGGCCACCTCACCGGCGACCAGGTGCTGCGTCTGGTCGGCATGTCGCTGAAGCAGACCATCAAGGGCCAGGACATCACCGCGCGTTACGGCGGCGAGGAATTCGCCGTGGTGCTGCCGAACACGCCGCTGCGCCAGGCGATCATCGTCGCCGACAACATCCGCCGCAGCGTGATGTCGAAGGAACTGAAGAAGAAATCGACCGGCGAGATCCTCGGCCGCGTCACGCTCTCGGCCGGCGTCTCGACGCTGAAGGTCGATGAGGATTGCGATTCGCTGATCGACCGCGCCGACAGTTGCCTCTATGCCGCCAAGCGCAACGGCCGCAACCGCGTGATCTGCGAAACCGATCCGGAATTCATCGGCATCGCGCAGGTGGCGTAGCGCCGGCCCGACGCCTCAGGTGTCGCGCTTCGCCGGCGTCAGTTGCACCGATTCGCCGCAGCCGCAGGCGCCGGTCTGGTTCGGATTGTTGAAGATGAAGGTCGCCGACATCCTGTCGGCCTTGTAGTCCATCTCGGTGCCGAGCAGATAGAGCACCGCCTTCGGATCGACCAGCACCTTGACGCCCTTGTCCTCGACCACCTCGTCGGTCGGCTTGATCTCGTGGGCGTATTCGACCGTGTAGGACTGCCCGGCGCAGCCGCCGTTCTTGATGCCGACCCGCAGGCCGACGATCGCGGAATCGGCGCGCGCGGTGAGTTCCTGCACCCGCGCCGCGGCGGCGTCGGTCAGCCGCATCACCTGCGGGCGGGGCCGCGGCTTCGTCTTTGCGGGTGGCATCGGCGATGGCATCATATCCGTCATCTATTCAGTCCTCGCCGCATCGGCAATGCAGCAGATCGATAAAACGTGTCACCACATGTTCAGGACGAGCCGCGCCTCGTCGGTCATCCGTTCCGGCGTCCAGGCCGGCTCCCAGACGATGTTGACATTGACGACGCCGACGCCGGCCACCGACGCCACCGCGTTCTCGACCATGGTCGGCATTTCTGCCGCGGCAGGGCAATTCGGCGTGGTCAGCGTCATCTCGACGTCGACGGTGCGGTCGTCCTTGATATCGACCTTGTAGATCAGGCCCAGCTCATAGATGTCGGCCGGGATTTCCGGATCGAACACCGTCTTCAGCGCCGCGACGATCTCGCCGCCGAGCCGCTCGGTCTCCTCCGGCGGCAGCGCTGAGAAGGTCTCCATGTTGGCCCTGGCTTCAGGTTGGTCTTGCGACTTGGCTTCGACGGTGTCGGTCATGAGAACAATTCCCGCGCCTTGATCAGCGCCTGAGCGAGGTGGTCGACTTCGTCGCGCGTATTATACATGCCGAACGACGCGCGGCAGGTCGCGGTGACCTGGAACCGCTCCAAAAGCGGCATCACGCAATGCGTGCCGGCGCGCACCGCGATGCCGGCACGGTCGATCACGGTGGCGACGTCGTGCGGATGCGCGCCCGTCATCTCGAACGAGATCACCGGGCCCTTGTGCCGCGCGCTGCCGATGATGCGCAGCGAATTGATCTCGCGCAACCTGTCCTCGGCGTAGCGCCGCAGTTCGTCCTCATGCGCGGCGATGCGCTCCTTGCCGATCGAATTAACGTAGTCGATCGCCGCGCCGAGCCCCACGGCCTCGACGATCGGCGGCGTGCCGGCCTCGAATTTATGCGGCGGATCGCCGTAGCTGACCCGGTCCTGCGACACCTCGCGGATCATCTCGCCGCCGCCATTGTAAGGCCGCATCGCCACCAGGCGATCATATTTGGCGTACAGCACGCCGATGCCGGTCGGGCCGTACAGCTTGTGTCCGGTCATGACGTAGAAATCGCAGTCGATGTCCTGCACGTCGATCGAAAGATGCACCGCGGCCTGGCTGCCGTCGACCAGCACCGCAATGCCGCGCGCATGCGCGAGCGCCGTCACCTCTTTGACCGGCACCACGGTGCCGAGCGCGTTCGACATCTGGGTGATCGCGACGAGCTTCGTGCGCGGTGTCAGCAGCTTCTCGAATTCCTCGATCAGGAAATTGCCGCCGTCGTCGACCGGCGCCCACTTGATCACCGCGCCCTGGCGCTCGCGCAGGAAATGCCACGGCACGATGTTGGAATGGTGCTCCATGATCGAGAGCACGATCTCGTCGCCCGCGCCGATATTCGGCGCGCCCCACGACGACGCCACGAGGTTGATCGCCTCGGTGGCGTTGCGGGTGAAGATGATCTCCTCGCTGCGTCCGGCATTGAGGAATTGCGCGACCTTGCCACGGCCGCCCTCATAGGCCTCGGTCGCGGCGTTGGCGAGGTAATGCAGCCCGCGATGCACGTTGGCGTATTCGGTGCTGTACGCCTGCGTCATCCGCTGCAGGACCGCGTTCGGCTTCTGCGCCGAGGCGGCGTTGTCGAGATACACCAGCGGCTTGCCGTAGACCTGCAGCGACAGCGCCGGAAAATCGTTGCGGACCTGCGCCACGTCGTATGAGCCGTTCGAGACCGCGGGATGCGTCATGCGCGCGCTCCAAGCCAGCGCTCGGTCAGCGCGATCACGGCCTCGCGCAGGCCGTCATCCGCAATCGCTTCGATCGCCTCGCCGACGAACGCCTGGATCAGCAGCGCCTCGGCTTCCTTTTCCGGCAAGCCGCGGGCGCGCAGATAGAATTTGAGGCTCTCATCCAGCGCGCCGACGGTGGCGCCGTGGCCGCACTGCACGTCGTCGGCGAAGATTTCCAGCTCCGGCTTGTTGTCGATCTCGGCCTCGTCGGACAACAGCAGCGCCCGCGACATCATCTTGCCGTCGGTCTTCTGCGCCTGCGGCTTGACGACGATGCGGCCCTGAAACACCGAGCGCGCGCGATCGTCCAGCACCGCGCGGAAGGTTTCGCGGCTGACGCAATGGGGCACCGCGTGGTCGATCACGAAGGTGCAATCGCCGTGCTGCTGGCGGCGCAGCAGATGGATGCTGTTGGTGGTGAGCGTGGCGCCCTCGCCGGCCAGCGTGATGAAGCTCTGATAGCGGCTGACGCCGCCGCCGATGGTCAGGCTGAAGGTGTTGAACCTGACGCGCGCGCCCAGCGTCACGATCGCGGACGCGATGTTGCCCGCATCGGGGGCATCGTCCAGCAGGCGGACGTGCTGCACATCGGCGTCGTCGCCCACCGAGATCACCGCGGTATCGTGCGCCTGATACGACGCAGCACCCGCGGCGGCGACGAAGCTCTCGACGATGGCCGCGCGCGCGCGCGCACCGACCTTCACCAGCGAGCGGGTGAACGCGCCGGTGCCGGCGCGCGTCGCGACATGGACGATGTGGATCGGTCTCACCGGCGCGGCATCCTGCGCGACATCGACGACGAAGCCGTCGGTCGAAAGCGCAGCGTTCAGCGCGATCATCGGATCGGCGATGCGCGATTGCAGCAGCTCCGCGCGCGCCTCGACAGAGGAATCATCCAGCACGTCGCGCAGCGAGCGCACCGACACGCCGGCGACCGATACGGCGTCGGACAGCTCCGGCGCATAAAAGCCGTCGACGATCACGAGCTTCAGCGTGTCCGCAAATACGAGGCTCGCGACCGCCGCTTTCGCGCGCGCGATCGCGGCGGCGTCGGGCGC
>CAXUBE010000234.1:0-4446 GCA_964249215.1 uncultured Rhodopseudomonas sp.
CCCCCGCCTTCGGCATCAGGCCGCGCTCGACGCGGCGTCCGGCGCGCGCCGCGCCAGCGCGTCGCGCCCCCGCGGCCGCCGGTCATTGCCGAAATACATGTCGGTCCGGTCGATGAAGATGGTCGGCGAACCGAAGCCGCCGCGCGCCATCACCTCGTCGGTATTGAGCTTGAGCTGATCCCTGATCGGCTGCTGCGCGATGCCCGCGAACAGCGCCGCGGCGTCGACGCCGACCTGCTGGCAGATCGCGGCCAGCACCGCGTCCTGCGAGATGTCCCGGTCGCCGCCCCAATAGGCTTCGAAGACCGCGGTGGCGAACGGCAGCATGTCGTCGCCGAGCCAGATGCAGTCCCGCATCGCCTTGACGCTGTTCACAGGGAACACGCTCGGCGGCATCTTGATCGCAAGCCCCGCCGCGCGCGCCCAGTCGGCGAGGTCCTTGTGCATGTAGCGCGCCTTCAGCGGCACCGGCGTCTCGCGCGACTGATAGACGCTGGGATTGACCGTGTTGAAGATGCCGCCGACCAGGATCGGCCGCCATGCGATCCGGGCGCCGTACTCCTTCGCCAGCGGCTGGATGTTGTGAAACGCCAGATAGGTCCACGGGCTGGAACAGTCGAAGAAGAACTCGATCATGGCGGTTTCCTCATTGTCGTCGTTGCGCGGCGCCCGTCATGGCAAGCGCGGCGAAAGCGCTATTCTTGTCATCGCGGGCGAAGCGAAGCAATCCGGCGGCCGCACCGCGCGACGGGATTGCTCGGCCGCCGCCGCTGCTCGCAAGGACGGTCGTCGCGGGTGCTCCTTGCGGGGGGCGGAACTATGTACGCGGCGGGCGAGACATGGCACACAGGCCCAAATCGAAAATGCCCAGGAACGCCGATGCTGTTTCCGACCACGATCGCCGGCTCGCTGCCGAAGCCCGAATGGCTGGCGGAGCCGAACAAGCTGTGGGCGCCGTGGAAATCCTCGGGCGACGAACTCGTGCGCGCCAAGCGCGACGCCACGCTGCTGGCGGTGAAAATGCAGGAAGACGCGGGCATCGATATCGTCACCGAGGGCGAACAGGCGCGGCAGCATTTCGTGCACGGCTTTCTCGAGCAGGTCGAAGGCATCGATTTCGCCCACAAGGTCGAGATGGGAATCCGCAACGACCGCTACAAAGCGATGGTGCCGCAGGTGGTGGCGCCGCTGCGGCTGAGAGGCCGCGTCCATGCCGTCGAGGCGCAGGCCGCCCGCGCGCATACGCGGCGCAAATTGAAGTTCACGCTGCCGGGGCCGATGACCATCATCGACACCATCGCGGACCGATATTACGGCGACCGCGTCAAGATGGCGTTCGCGTTTGCCGAACTGCTCAACGCCGAGGCCAAGGCGTTGCAGGCCGACGGCGTCGACATGATCCAGTTCGACGAGCCGGCGTTCAACGTCTACATGGCCGAGGCCGCCGACTGGGGCGTCAAGGCGCTGGCGCGCGCCGCGGAAGGGCTGAGCTGCGCCACCGCGATCCACATCTGCTACGGCTACGGCATCAAGGCCAACACCGACTGGAAGCAGACGCTGGGCGGCGAGTGGCGGCAATACGAAGACATCTTCCCGGCGATCGATGCGAGCCCGATCCAGCAGGTGGCGATCGAGTGCCGCAATTCGCGGGTGCCGCTCGAATTGCTGGCGCTGCTCAAAGGTAAGGTCGTGCAGGCCGGCGTGATCGACGTCGCCAGCGACGACGTGGAGACCGCCGAGGATGTCGCGGCCACCATCGCCGCGGTGATGCGGCACGTGCCGGCGTCGAACATCGTGGCGACGACGAATTGCGGGATGGCCCCGATGCATCGCGAGATCGCCGAGGCGAAGTTGACGGCGCTCGGCGCCGGCGCCGCGCTGGCGCGGCGGCGCTTCGGCTAGCATCCACGTCACGCGCTCTCGATCTCCTCGCGCAGCAATTCCAGCTCGAGCCATTTGTCCTCGGCGTCCTGCAATTGCTGCTGCGCGTTCGACAACGCCTTGGAGACGCGGTCGAACTTCTTGCGGTCCTTGGCGAACAGGTTCGGATCGTCGAGATGGCGCTGCTGCTTGGCGATGTCGTCCTGCAGCGCCTTGATGGTCTTCGGCAGCGTTTGCAGCGCGTGCTTGTCGTTGAAGTTGAGCTTCTTTTTCTGCGCTCCGGCCGCGGCCTGCCTGGCGCTGCCGGCGCGGGTCGCCTGCTGCGACTTCACCGCGTCGCGCTTCAAGTCCGCGCCGCGCTGGGTCAGCATGTCGGAATAGCCGCCGGCATATTCGATCCACGCGCCGTCGCCCTCCGGCGCGATGGTGGAGGTCACCACGCGGTCGAGGAAATCGCGGTCGTGGCTGATCAGGATCACCGTGCCCGGATAGTCGCCGAGCATTTCCTCGAGCACGTCCAGCGTCTCGAGGTCGAGATCGTTGGTCGGCTCGTCGAGGATCAGCAGGTTCGACGGTTTCGCCAGCGCGCGCGCCAGCATCAGCCGGCCGCGCTCGCCGCCGGACAACACCTCGAGCGGCGTGCGCATCTGTTCCTGCGCGAACAGGAAATCCTTCATGTAGCTGACGACATGGCGCGGCTTGTCGCCGACCATGACGTGATCGCCGCGACCGCCGGTCAGCGCTTCGGCCAGCGTGGATTTCGGATCGAGGCTTTCGCGATGCTGGTCGAGCGTCGCCATCTCGATATTGGCGCCGAACCGGATGGTCCCGGAATCCGGCGGGCTGCCGCCGGTCAGCATGGTGATCAGCGTGGTCTTGCCGGCGCCGTTCGGTCCGACGATGCCGATGCGGTCGCCGCGCTGGATCCGGATCGAGAAGTCGGCGACGATGACGCGCTCGCCGTAGCGCCGCGCGACGTGCTTGGCCTCGACGATCAGCTTGCCGGATTTGTCGGCCTCGGCGGCGGCGAGGCTGGCCTGACCGGTCGCGCCGCGGTAATCGCGGCGCTGGTCGCGCAGCGCGTGCAGATTGCCGAGCCGCTTGACGTTGCGCTTGCGCCTCCCGGAGACGCCGTAGCGCAGCCAGTGCTCCTCCATCACGATCTTGCGGTCGAGCTTGTGCTGGTCGCGCTCTTCCTCCGCCAGCACGTCGTCGCGCCATTGCTCGAACGCGGAGAAACCCTTGTCGATCTGCCTGATCCGTCCGCGATCGAGCCAGGCGGTGGCGCGCGACAGGTTGGAAAGGAAACGGCGGTCGTGGCTGATGATCACCAGCGCGCAGCGCCGGCTTGCGAGCTCGGCCTCCAGCCATTCGATGGTGGTGAGGTCGAGATGGTTGGTCGGCTCGTCTAGCAGCAGGATGTCGGGCGCCGGCGCCAGCACCGCGGCGATCGCGGTGCGGCGGGCCTCGCCACCGGACAGATGCGCGGGGTCTTCCTGACCGGTAAGGCCGAGTTGCTCCAGCAGGTACTGCGCCTGGTAATGATCGTCGCCGGGCGCCATGCCGGCCTCGACATAGGCCAGCGTCGTGGCGAAGCCGGAGAAATCCGGCTCCTGCGGCAGACAGCGGATGGTCGCGCCCGGCTGCACGAAGCGGCTGCCGCGATCCGGCTCGACCAGACCCGCGACGATCTTCAAAAGCGTCGATTTGCCGGAGCCGTTGCGGCCGATCAGGCAGACGCGCTCGCCCTCCGACACCGACAATTCCACGCCGTCGAGCAGCGGCGTGCCGCCGAAGGTCAGCGCGATGTCTTTCAACTGGATCAGCGGAGGCGCCATCTGGACTTCAGCTCTCTTGCCGTTGCGTCGCGCGCCGGATGCGGCGAATGGTCTGGTCGAGCGCCGACACAAACCCCGAGCGGTCGCGCGGCGAAAACGAGCGCGGCCCGCCGGTGACTTCGCCCGACGAGCGCAGGTCGGTCATCAAATTGCGCACCGCGAGCGTCATGCCGATCGAGGCCTCGCTGAACGGCTTGCCGTTCGGCGCCAGCACCTCGGCGCCGGCCTTGACGCAGCGGCTCGCCAGCGGAACGTCCGAGGTGATCACGATGTCGCCGGCCCCGGCGCGCTGCGCGATCCAGTCATCGGCGGCATCCATCTCGGCGCCGGCGGCGATCCGCTCGATCGAGGGGTCCTGCGGCACGCGGATGAAATTGCCGGCGACGACGCTGACCTGCAGATGGTGCCGCGCCGCGACCTTGTAGATCTCGTCCTTCACCGGGCAGGCGTCGGCGTCGACATAGATGCGGGTGGTGCTCACGTGTAAATCTCGGTTCGGGTTTGGCGCCGGCGCTTGCCTTGGCCGCGCCGTGGCGTACCATCTTTTCCGGACCATGCCTTGAGTTTTGCGGAGAAAACATGACGCCCGACATCGAACCCTATCGCGTGCAGGCTCACAACACCGCCAGGCAGTCCGAAAACAAGATGCACGACGACACCGTGGCGCGGCGGTTCGGCTTCGCCGGCGGTCTCGTTCCGGGCGTCGACGTGATGGCCTATATGATGC
>CAXUBE010000235.1:0-4445 GCA_964249215.1 uncultured Rhodopseudomonas sp.
CCGTGGTGGTGTCGACAGAAGAGGAGAACGGCGGCGGCCGCATCGAAGTGTTCGACCAGAAGGCCGACCGCTTCCTCAGCACGCCGCGGATCGGGCGCGCGCTGCTGACGCTGCTCACGGTGCTGGTCGCGGGGGCCGCCATCGCGCTGATCGCGGAGGCGATCATCACCGGCCGCATCGATACGCAGAAAACCGAAGTGCTGCAGGAGACCGCGCGCGTGCAGTCGCTGTCGCGCGCCGGCGCGCTGTCGCCGGACCAGGCGGCGTTGCGCGAGCTGGAGCGGCGCAAGTACCAGACGCCGGCAGCGACGGTACTGCTCGAAACGCTGTCGGCCGGTATTCCGGACAACACCTATATCACCGAATTGCATTTCTCCGGCAACAAGGTGCAACTGGTCGGCATTTCGAGCGACGCGCCGTCGCTGATCCGCCTGCTCGAGCAGTCGCCCAACATCACCCGCGCGACGTTCTTTGCGCCGACCACGCGCTCGCCGACCGATCCCGGCGAACGCTTCCATATCGAAGCAAGGGTCGATCCCTTGAACAAGCTGAACTGATGATCTCCGACAACGCCACCGTCCGCGTGCTCGCCGGCAGCCGCATCGTCGCGATCACGCTGTTCGCGTTTCTGATCGTCGGATCGGCGGCGACGATCTGGCTGTCGATCGCCGATATTCTCGATCGCCGCGATGATCTCGCCGGCAGCGAAGACCTGCTCGACCGGCTGAAGGGCCGCAGCGGCCGCGGCGGCGGCGCGCTTGCCAGCGGTCCGACCCGTCCCGGCTCGCCCTATATTGAAGGCCCGACGCTGACGGTCGCCGGCGCCTCGCTGCTGCAGCGCGTCTCGGGCGCCATCACCCAGGCCGGCGGCAGCGTCCAGTCGTCGCAGATCAACATCGAGGGCACGCAGGCGAAGGACGGCTTCGTCGGCCTGCTGGTGAGTTGCGAGGCCGATCAGCCGGCGCTGCAAAAGATCCTGTACGACCTCGAAGCCGGCATGCCGTTTTTGTTCGTCGATCAGCTCGACGTGCAGATGCCGCAATCGGCCGCCGCCAACGACGCCGCGCCGGCCAAGGCGCGGATCATCCTCGGCGTGTCGGCGCAGTGGCGCAAGAAGTAGCACGACGGACCGCGCCGCGAGTCCGCAATTATTCGAGCCGTTCCGACCACGACAGCACGCGGTAAGGTTCGGGTCCGCTGTCGGGCAGCAGCAGCACGGCTTCGACGACCAGCCGGCGGTTCGCCTTGATCGGCACGGATACGATCACGCGGTCGGTCTTGCCCGCCAGAAACGTCACGTACTGCGCGGCGGCGCCGAGTTGCGCGTTGACGATGTCCTGCGACGCGGTGGCGCGTTGTGCGACCAACGTTTCGACGCGCTCCGGCGTCAGCCCCGGCAGCGTGGCCAGCACGTCGGGCGAGGCGCTGAGCGCGTTGATCTCCGACTGGCCGCTATACACCGTGAGATTTTGCAGCGCGCTGTCGATCATCTCGGGCGGAATGCCTTTGACGAGGGCGACTTCGTAGATGTGCTGAAAAGGTCCGGCGCGGGGCGCATAGCCGGAGCGATACAATGCGGCGTCTTCGTCGGCCTTGCCGGAATTTCTCGGCGAGCGCCACGCGATGACGCGGTCGGCGTAGCTTTCGGCGGCGTCGCGATTGGCGCCCGACGCTATGAACACCCGCGTCAGCAATTCCTTGGAAGCGAAGTTGAGATCGACCCGGCCGTTCTCGGCACGAAATTCGGCGGTCACCGCCCGGTTTCCGAGGCGGAAATCGATGCGTCCATGCGACGGGTGCTCGGTCGGCGGCGCGGTAATCTGGAACACCGCGAGCTCGATTCCGGCCGCCGCCAGTTCCTGCGCCTGCAGCCGCTCGTCATATTCTGACATCCCGAATGCGGTGACGTTGACGTAGGCCGCGTAGACCGCGGCGAGCGTCGCAAGCGCCGCGAGGATCCACAACACCGTGACCACGATGAAGCCGCGCGACGCGGGTCGATCCGATCCCGATGCGTGCTTGCCCATGTCAGCCACCCGATCCGAGCCGCGTCGTCGGCGCAACCAGGCAATCCGCTGGCGTCTTGACCGCGGCGCAGCGCGCCGGCAATTCGGCACGGATGGTTACGGTGGTCGCGGTGGCGAGCGAAGGCCCGCCGCGCATGCTGATGGTGACCGTGCGCGGCAGCCGCGGCCCGCGCTGCCACGTGCTGCGCGCATTCAGGTCGGCGCCGCTGTAGGAAAACGAAATGCGATAAGGCGCGCGCACCAGCACGACCGGGTTCGCGAAATCGTACGAGTTGCCCGATCCGCCCGGCCTGAACGCCGCAGTGGTGCGCACCAGCGCGGTGCCGCGGCTGTCGGTCGCCTCGGCGATCCGGACCACTTCGAGGCCGCCGAAGCTATTGGGCCCGATCGGTGTGCGCACGAACGTCACGCCGTTTTCGCTGCCCTCGAAAATCGGATTGTCGTCGGCGCCGGGCGAGACGAATTCGGCCGACGACAGGTCGGCCACCAAGCGATCGATTCCGGCGGCGAGCAGATCGACGCCCTGCACGCGATCGAGTCCCCGATCCCAGTTGCGTAGCCATTGCGAGGTGATGGTCGCCAGCGCCGCGAGGATGATTCCCATCAGCAGCACCGCGAGAAGCGTCTCCATCATCGTGAAGCCCGCGTTTGGTCGCCGGGCCGCGCGAGGCGTCATTGCTTGGCTCCGGCGGGACGCAGGCGGATGGTGTCGATGCGCAACATCCGGCCCGAGGGCGAGCGCAGATTGACCACCAGCGCCTCGGGCGTCCATGGCGTCGGCTGCCGCGGATCAATGATGTTGGCGGCGAACGGCCGCGCGCTGATCTGCCAGCTTTGGTTGGCGATCTCTCCCGACATCTGCGCGGCGCCGAGCCTCGAGCGGGCCGGCAGGCCGGCGATCACCGAGCGCGCGGTCTGCACCAGCGCGAAACGCTGATCGAGCCTCCAGGTGCCGCGGATATTGACCGCCACCAGCGAGCCGATCGCGGTCAGCGACACCGCAAGCACGGCGAGCGCCACCAGCACCTCGACCAGCGAAAAACCGGCTTCGTCGCGGCGCGCGGCGCGCCGGCAACGATTGTTCGGTGGTTGATGTCCGACAGGCTTCACGCTGCGCGGCCTCGAAATTGGCGGTTGCGCCGGGTGATCGGCGCGTGGCCCTTTGTATCACGCGCTGCGGCCAGATTGGGGCGACGTGCGGCGGCGGCGCATCAAATCCTTCGCACTTGGTGCGCTCGACGATGACAAGCCGCAACGCGGGGTTCAGGAAACCCGAATGCATTCTTGTATCGCGATGGTTTCTGTGAGAATGGTGCGGCGTTCGACCTTGACTGTACGCCTTCCAATTTTCCATTTCGCAACAGGTTGCCCCATGAAACGATTCTCCGGAGCGATGTTCGCGATCGGCGCGCTCTTTTTGTGGGCGACCGGCGCATCGGCGCAACCGTTCAACCAGGTCATCGTGTTCGGCGACAGCAATGTCGATTCCGGATATTACAAGCCGCTGAGCAATCCGGGCTCTGGCAGCGTTACGTACAATAGTCTATGGCCCTCCGCGGTCGCTCATGGCGCCGGCGCGCCGACGACCAACCCGGGGCTGCTCGGCTCGCAGGTGCTTGCCGCGCATTTCGGCCTGACGGCGAACCCGTCCAATACGACCGGTGGTACCAACTACGCGACCAGCGGCGCCAAGAACGTCACCGTCAACACGTCGCAGACCGGCGGCTTCCAGGCCGCCATTCCGACCGTCACCCAGATCGCGAACTATTTGTCATCGCACGGCAACGCCGCCAATCCGCAGGCGCTCTATCTGGTGCATTCCGGCGACAACGATATCAGCTACGCCAATCAGGATACCGGCGCCGGTCCGTACCCTCCCGATCCCAATGCCTATGTCACCCAGGCGGCCAATGATCTGGCCACCGCGGTGAAGACCCTGAGCACGGCGGGTGCGCTCAAGATCATCGTCGCCGGCTCCGCCTATGACTACCCGACCAATGATTCGGCCAAGCGGGCGCTAAAACTGCTCTATACCAATACGCTTTGGAACAAGCTCGATATGCTGGGCGTCACGTTCTATCGCGGTGACATCAATTCGGTGCGAAATAAAATCAGCGCCAACCCGTCTCTGTACGGGTTTCTGTCGATCGGCACCGGTTCGGGGCAGATGGGCTGCACGCAACCGAGCGGCGTCACTACGGCCTGGGCGTTGCTCTGTTCGTCGGACCCCGCCGCGCCGTCGACCCTGACATCGGCGACCGCGCCGCAGACGCGGCTGTTCGCCGACGATCAGCATCTCGGCACCGCCGGCCAGAAGATCATGGGTGATTATCTGTATCACCTGGTCGTGCCGGCGACCGCGACGCACGACTACGACGGCGACGGCCACAGCGACATCCTGTGGCGCGATGCCGGCGG
>CAXUBE010000236.1:0-4394 GCA_964249215.1 uncultured Rhodopseudomonas sp.
CTGCCGGCGGTGCCGGGCTCGCCGCGGCTCGGCTCGCCGGTCGGCGGCAAGCCGAAATTCCTCGCCCTCGGCCTGAACTACGCCGACCACGCCGCCGAGGCCGGGATGCCGATCCCGAGCGAGCCGATCGTCTTCATCAAGGCCAGCAGCAGCCTGTGCGGGCCGAACGACGACGTCGAGAAGCCGCGCGGATCGACTAAGCTCGACTGGGAGGTCGAGCTTGCGGTCGTGATCGGCAGCCGCGCGAAATATGTCAGCGAGGCCGACGCGCTGAACCACGTCGCCGGCTACGCGGTGTGCAACGACGTCTCAGAGCGCGCCTTCCAGCTCGAGCGGCTCGGGCAATGGACCAAGGGCAAGTCGCACGACACGTTCGGCCCGCTGGGGCCGTGGCTGGTGACCAAGGACGAGGTCGCCGACGTGCACAAGCTCGGCATGTGGCTCGACGTCAACGGCAAGCGCTGCCAGACCGGCTCGACCGCCACCATGATCTTCGACGTGCCGAAGATCGTCTCGTATCTGTCGGGGATCATGACGCTGCTGCCCGGCGACATCGTCACCACCGGCACGCCGCCCGGCGTCGGCATGGGCAAGAAGCCGACCGCGCAATTCCTCGATGCCGGCGACGTCGTCACGCTCGGCATCGACGGCCTCGGCGAGCAGAAGCAGACCGTGGTGACGGCATGAGCCGTCGATGACAGGAAGCAATCCATGAAACTCACCTTCTCGCCGGCCTCGCCGTTCGCCCGCAAGGTCCGCATCGCCGCGATCGAACTGGGGCTGATCGACCGCATCGAATTCGTCGCGGCCAAGGTGATGCCGGGCGAGCCGAACGAGGCCTATTCGCACGACGTCAATCCGCTGAAGAAATTGCCGGCGCTGATCCTCGACAATGGCGAGGTGATCGTGGATTCCTACGTCATCGTCGAATATCTCGATGAACTCGCCGGCGGCGGCAGGCTGATCCCGGCCGGCGGCGCGCGCTGGCGGGTGAAGAGCGACCACGCGCTGCTGCAGGGCATGCTCGATGCCATGCTGCTGTGCCGCTACGAAAAGATGGTGCGCCCGCAGCCGCTGCTGTGGCAGGGCTGGATCGACGACCAATGGGCGCGGGCGTGGAACGGGATGGCGCGGTTCGAGCGCAACATCGACCACATGTCCGGCCCGCTCGACGTCGCGCAGATCGGCCTCGTCTGCGTGCTCGGCTATGCGGATTTCCGCTTCGCCGATTGCGGCTGGCGCGCGGCGTATCCCAAGCTCGACGCCTTCAACCAGCGCATGATGGCGCGTCCGTCGGTCAGCATCTCGGCGCCTCCGGCGGCGTGAGCGTCGGAACGAGTTTCGCACGTCCGTCATCGCGATCAGCATTCGATAGCAGCGTTTCGACGAATGCTGCGCGCGCCCTCTTCCGAGGGGGAGTGGGTCGGGGCGAGGGGGTACGGATTGACAGGTGATGGACCCTCACATCGGCACAAGCGGCGGGAACTCCGCGGCGAGGATTGCCCCGGCGCGCGCGATCATGCCAAGTAGCGTCCTCCGAGCAGCGTCAACAAGCAGCGTCACGCCATCGCGCCGCGCCACGGCGCCGCCAGCGACGAGCAGACCCGATGCGCAGTTTCCATCTCGCCGGCCGCTCCACCGTCCACGCCCGCAACGCGATGGTCGCGACCTCGCATCCGCAGGCCGCGTTGTGCGCGATCGAGATCCTGCGCGCCGGCGGCACCGCGGCGGATGCGGCGATCGGGGCCTCCGCGCTGCTGGCGGTGATCGAGCCGCAATCCACCGGGCTGGGCGGCGATTGCTTCGCGCTGTATCAGGAAAAAGGCACCGGCAGAATCGTCGCCTATAACGGCTCCGGTCGCGCGCCGAAGGCCGCCGATCCGCGCTGGTATCTGGAACGCGGCATCGACGCCATCCCGCTCACCGGCCCGCATGCGGTGACGGTGCCCGGCGCGGTCGATGCCTGGGCCACCATCCTGCGCGATCACGGCCGCTTCGGGCTCGACCGGTTGCTGCAGCCGGCGATCGAGGCCGCCGAGCAGGGTTATGTGGTCGCGCCGCGGATCGCGTTCGATTGGACGAACTGGTTGGAGAAGCTGCGCGGCGGCACCAACACGCGGCGCTATCTGCTGCCGCACGGCAGGCCGGCGGCGGCCGGCGACGTGATCACGCAGCCGGAACTCGCGCAGACGCTGCGCGTGATCGCCGACAACGGCCCCGCCGGCTTTTACACCGGCGCGGTGGCGCAGGACATCGTCGATACGCTGCGCCCGCTCGGCGGCCTGCACACGATGGAGGACTTCGCCGCGCACGCGACCGAGACCACCGCGCCGATCGGCACGGTGTACAAGGGCCACGACGTCTGGCAGTGCCCGCCGAACGGCCCCGGCATCGCCATGCTGGTGATGCTCAACATACTCAGCCGCTTCGACCTCGCGCAGTTCGGCCCGCTCAGCGTCGAGCGGTTTCACCTCGAGGCCGAGGCGGCGCGGATCGCGTATCTGATGCGCGACCGTTATATCGGCGATCCTGGCCATGCGGATGTCGACGTCGCCCGCATCCTGTCGCGCGACTTCGCCGGGCAGCATGTCGATAGGATCGAGATGGGCCGGATGCTCGACCTGCCGGCGGCGCTGCCGCCGAACAATCCCTCGACCGTCTACGTCACCGTGGTCGACGAGGACCGCAACGCCTGCTCCTTCATCAATTCGATCGCGCATGCGTTCGGATCGGGGATCGTGTCCGAACATACCGGCGTGCTGCTGCAGAATCGCGGCGCCGGTTTCCGCGTGCAGGTCGGCCATCCGAACTGCATCGCGCCCGGCAAGCGGCCGCTGCACACCATCATTCCGAGCCTGGTCACCCGCGACGGCCGCGCGCAGATGCCGTTCGGCGTGATGGGCGGGCACTACCAGCCGGTCGGGCAGGTGCACGTGCTGACCAGCATGATCGACTACGGCATGGACGTACAGGAAGCGCTCGATCTGCCGCGCGCGTTTCACTACGAGAACGTGTATCAGCTCGAAGACGGCATTCCCGCCGACGTCGCCGCGGGGCTGCGCGCGATCGGCCACGCCACCGCGCCGGTGCCGAGCCCGCTCGGCGGCGGCCAGGCTATCCTGATCGACTGGGACAAGGGCACGCTGACCGGCGGTTCCGATCCGCGCAAGGACGGCTGCGCGCTGGGGTATTAGAACGTGAAAATCTCGATCCCCGACGATTACTTCGATCCGCTGCTGACGATGGACAACGTCGTCGCCAAGCCGCATATCGGCCACTTCTCGCGCGACGGGTATCAGTATCAGTTGCAGTTCGGCGATATCTTCGACCAGATCGTCGGCGACCCGGCCGGCGGGCAGACCGATGCCGTCAATCCGGACGTGCCGGCGATGACGGAATGACGACGCACCCGGTCTCAAACGCAAGAACCGGCCCGCAAGGGCCGGTTCTGCATTGCATCGGCAATGCCGATCAGAGCTTCTTGTTGACGAACACCGCGGTCTTGTCGGCAGCGTCCTTGACCGCATCCTTGGCGTCGCCGACCGCCTTCTGGCCGTGGCCCTTGGCTTCCTGCAGCGCACCCTCGCCCTGCAACTTGTCGTCGCCGGTGGATTCGCCGATGCTCTGCTTGGCCTTGCCGATCGCTTCGTTGGTGGCACCCTTGATCTTGTCGACAGTGCTGCCCATGGTCTGTTCCTTTGCGGTTACGATGATACGGCTGATAATCTCCCGAACGGCGCTAAGTTCCGGAGGGCATGGTTTGTGATCGGCCTGCCGCCGCGCGATCGAGGCCGCGCGCAGGCGGCAGGATAATGCTGCATTGCGCCCGGAACGCGCATGAAGATGTCATCACGGCCTTCGAAACTCGATGTGATCGCCGAGAACTAATCGCAACAGCCAGAAGGAGACAGCGATGCAGGTCAATCCCTATCTGTTCTACGACGGCAACTGCAAAGCCGCGCTGACCTTTTACGCCAAGGCGCTCGGCGCCAAGATCGACGGGATGATGAGTTACGGCGACGCGCCGCCGACCATGCCGATGCCGCCCGAGACCAGGGACTTCATCATGCACGCCCGCCTGACCATCGACGGCGAGGTGATCATGGCCGCCGACGCGTTTCCGGGCCACTTCAAGCCGGCTCAGGGTTTTGCGGTCTCGCTGCTGGTGCCGTCGCCGGCCGACGCCGAGGCCCGCTTCAAGGCGCTGAGCGAGGGCGGCACCGTGACGATGCCGTTCGCGCCGACCTTTTTCGCCAAGGGGTTCGGCACCTGCACCGACCAGTTCGGCGTACCGTGGATGATTTACTGCCCGATCGAGGATTAGCGGCGATGCGTTCGCTGCCGTCATCCCCGCGCGTTGAGCCCTCATCCCTGCGGCTGAGCCGTCATCCCCG
>CAXUBE010000237.1:0-4369 GCA_964249215.1 uncultured Rhodopseudomonas sp.
GCGTCGCATCGTCCGGCGGCGTCCGCGGCGCGGTGCCCGGATAGAGCGGCACGCCGTCCGGATCGCGCGGCCATGGACCGAGCGCCTCCCTCGACGCCACCAGCCGCGCGATCTCGGCGCGGCTCTCGAATGCCGGATACACCAGTCCGTCGCGTTGCAGCCGCCGCAATGCGTCGGCATGGAGCGCCAGATGCTCGGACTGCCGCCGCACCGGCGTCTCCCAGGCCATCCCCAGCCAATGCAGATCCTCCATCATCGCGGCTTCGTATTCCGGACGGCAGCGCGCCGGGTCGATATCCTCGATCCGCAGCAGCAGCCGCCCGCCGGCCTGCCTCGAAAGATCGGCGTTGAGCAGCGCGGAGTAGGCGTGGCCGAGATGCAGGTAACCGTTCGGGCTCGGCGCGAAACGAAACACGGGCGGCATTGATCTCTTTCCGCTGACGTGATGAGTCTATCGCAATGATTGTGCACCTCGAAACCCAGGCCGATCTCGAAACCGCCATCGCCGCGCTGGTGAAGCGGGACGCGCGGCTGAGGCCGGTGCTGAAGCTTGCCGGCATGCCGGCGCTGCGGCGGCGCGAGCCGGGTTTCGCCGGATTGTCCGCAATCGTCTGCGGCCAGCAATTGTCGGTCGCGTCCGCTGCCGCGATATGGGGCCGCGTCAGCAAGGCTTTCGATCCGTTTCACCACGACGCGGTGCGCCGCGCCCGCGCCGACCGGCTCGGCCGGCTCGGATTGTCCGCGGCGAAGATCAAGACGCTGAAGGGGCTCGCCCGCGAAGTGACCGCCCAGCGGATCGATCTGGCAGCGCTGGCGGACGCCGATGCCGACGCGGCCCACGCCGTATTGACCGCGCTGCACGGCATCGGACCGTGGACCGCGGATATCTATCTTTTATTCTGCCTCGGTCACGGCGACGCGTGGCCGGCCGGCGATCTCGCCGTGCAGGAGGCGATGCGGATCGGGCTCGGGCTGAACCAGCGCCCCACCGTCAAGCAGATGGCGCCGCTCGCCGAGCCGTGGCGGCCGCTGCGCGGCGCCGCGGCGCATCTGTGGTGGGGTTATTACCATGCGGTGAAAAAACGCGAGGGCGTGATTCCTGGCGCGGCGACCAAACGCCGCGCCAGCCGCGGCTAAAGCATGATCCGGAAAAGCGGGTCCAGGTTTTCGCCGGTGCCGGACAAACTGCCCGGTCGTCCGAACGGCGTAAAGCGCGCAACGATCGCGCAAAAAAGGCGCGCCGGAGATGATCCGGCGCGCCCCGCTCTTGTCTCGCTGTGTCCGGGCGCCGAGGCGCCACGGCCAGGCTCTTCAGCCTAGCGGGCGGCCTCAGCGAGGTGACAGCGTTTCGGATGAGACACTGGATCACCTCCTTTCGTTGTTTCGGGAGCCGCCACCATAGGACGCAAAGGCGGGTATTGTGAAGGGCCGTTGCCGGAGCAGAGGATTCGGAACGCTTTACGCGCTGCGCGGTTGTTCCCCGTCTCACGGATGGAGCAGACCATGGATGCGCAAGCCCGCGAAACCGTCAGCCTGATCGGCAGCGACAAGGTGCAGGGCACCGCCGTGTACGGCGCGGATGGCGAGAAAATCGGAGCCATCGAACGCCTGATGATCGAGAAGCGGACCGGGCGGGTGTCCTACGCCGTGATGTCGTTCGGCGGCTTTCTCGGCATCGGCGACGATTTCTATCCGCTGCCGTGGCCGTCGCTGAAATACAATGTCGAGCTCGGCGGCTACCAGACCATGGTGACCAACGACCAGATCAAGGGCGCGCCGAAATACGGCTCGGACTGGGACGGTCGCGGCAGCCGCGAGATCGACGATTACTACGGCGTCGCGCTCGCCTGATCGCCGGCGGCCTGAACGGGACGAGGTCGCGGACGGCATGATCGGCAAGGATGACGGCTACGACATCGCCGATTACTACGGCGTCGACCCGCGCTATGGCACGCTCGGCGACTCCGTCGAATCCACTCACGGCGCCAAGCAGCGCGGCATCCGCGTCATCATCGATCTTGTCGTCAACCACACCCCGGATCAGCACGCCTGGTTGTAGGACGCGCGCCGTTCGCCGGATTCGCCGTATCGCGACTGGTACGTCTGGTCCGACAGGAAGCCGGCCGGGGCAGGTACCGGCATGCCTGCTCGGCGATGACCACAGCCACGCCGACGCGCATCCGACCTGAGCGGCTTGAATCATCGGCTCGGGGCGGGACCGACGATCACGCCTTCATGGCCGCGCAGAGCGAGCGTGGCGCCGGCGCGCGCGCCGTCGCGGTCCATCATGGTCGAGAGCAGCACGCAGCCGTCAAGTCCGAGGACATCGGCGGTCAGCGCGGCGGGCGCGGCGCCGAAATTCAGCGCCACCAGCAACGCCGCGCCGTCATGCACGCGGCGGTACAGCAGCAGGTCGCCCTCCGCCGCGATCGGCTGATACGCGCCGTGCGACAATGCCGGCCGGCTCCTGCGCAGCGTCAGCAGCGCGCGGTATAGGCCGAGGATCGAGCGCGGATCGGCCGACAGACCAGCGACATTGTCGTGCGCGGCGTCGGCGCTCAGCGGCAGCCATGGCGCCGTGTCCGAAAATCCGCCGCCCTGCGCGGAGCCGTCCCACTGCATCGGCGTGCGGCAGCCGTCACGGCCGACCCCGATGCCGGGCACGTTCTTCTCGAACGGATCGCGCACCTGATCCGGCGCGATCGCCACCTGCGGCATGCCGAGCTCGTCGCCGTAATACATCGTCGGCGTGCCGCGCAGCGTCAGCAGCAGCATCGCCGCGACGCGGGCTTGCGCGGCGCCGATCCGACTCGCGATCCGCGGCCGGTCGTGATTGCCGAGCACCCAGTTCGGCCAGGCGCCGCTCGGCAGCGCCCGCTCGTAGCGCTCGATCAGTCGCGCGATGCCGCGCGCGTCCCACGGCGCCGACAGCAACGCGAAGTTGAACGGCAATTGCGCGCCGCTGAGGTTCTCGCCGTAGTACGCGACCAGCCGGTCGATCGGCAGATAGATCTCGCCGATCAGCACGCGCGCCTCGAAGGCGTCGATCACGCTGCGCATCTCGGCGACGATCTGCAGCGTCTCCGGCCGGTCGGTCGAATACACCGGCAGCACCGCTTCATGCGGCGGACGTCCGGCGCGGAAATCCGGATTGGGCGGGTTGTCGCGAAAGCCGGCGTCCTTGATCAGGTGCCAGATCACGTCGACGCGAAAGCCGTCGACGCCCTTGCGCAGCCAGAACCGCATAGCCTCGTAGATCGCGGCGCGCACCTGCGGGTTGCGCCAGTTGAGGTCCGGCTGCGCGGCGAGGAAGGCGTGATAGTAGTATTGCCCGGTGGACGCGTCATATTGCCACGCGCTGCCGCCGAATTCCGACATCCAGTTGTTCGGCGCGGCGCCGTCCGGCGCGGGGTCGCGCCACAGATACCAGTCGCGTTTGGGATTGTCGCGCGAGGCGCGGCTTTCGATGAACCAGGGATGCCGGTCCGAGGTGTGGTTCGGCACGAGATCGAGGATGACCTTCAGGCCATGGTCGTGCGCCGCCGCCACCAGAGCGTCGAAATCATCCATCGTGCCGAAGATCGGGTCGATCCCGACATAGTCGGAAATGTCATAGCCGAAATCGGCCATCGGCGAGGGAAAGATCGGCGACAGCCAGATCGCGTCGACGTCGAGCTCGGCGACATAAGGCAGCCGCGCGACGATGCCGCGCAGGTCGCCGACGCCGTCGCCGTCGGAGTCCTGAAACGAGCGCGGGTAGATCTGATAAAGTACGCCGGCGGCCCACCACGGCGTGCTGACAAAGCTGTCCATGCGCCAATCCTCGTCTCCGTCACCGATGCCCGATTCCCGGCTCTTGTTTCCGAACAAATCGCGTGTCAGTCGCGGTGATGACCGGGATCGAGGCAGATCGCAACCGCCCGCGCGGGGTCGGCCGATCGCCGCGCCGGGTAACCATCGCCGATCACGTCGCGGCCGGCGCGGCGGTTCGCCGCAGAATCTGCTTGCGTGGGCAGTGCGCTTGCGGAATCAATCGCCCGAGGCGGCGGGCATGAGCAATTCCACGGCGGGCTACGACTACGATCGCTACCGGCGGATGCTGGCCGAGGCGACCGACGAGCCGCGCCGGCTCGCGCTGATTCGTGCCCTGATCGACGAAGGCGCCCGCGCCAAGCTGGCGGCACAGCGCAGAGCCCCCGATCGGCCGGCCAGATCCGGGGGCCGCGATGCTTGAGATCAGCATCTTTTGCGTCATCGGGCTTGCGATGGCGTATTGGACCGCGCTGTGGCTGATGGGCCGGCGCGAGGACGTGCTGCACGGCGATTTCATTCGCGCAGGCCAGGCCGCCGCGGCACCGCCGCAGCAACC
>CAXUBE010000238.1:0-4349 GCA_964249215.1 uncultured Rhodopseudomonas sp.
TATTACGGCCGTCCGGCCTATGTCGCAGGTCCCGGCTATTACGGCGGCTGCTACTGGCAGCGTCAGCGGTTCTGGGACGGTTTCGGCTGGCGGATTCGCCGGGTCCGCGTCTGCGGCTGATCCCGGCGGTCTGATCGAGGAACGGACGATCGGGAAGCCCTCGGCTTCCCGGCGCGGCGGTCTGTCGTCGGCTGAAACCGAAAGCCGGCCTTAAAAAACCATGTTTGACGGCGACCGATCGGCGCCGACGTTTACGCAAGATTAATCACTTTGATCCTTTTTGGAGCAAAGGTTTAGCATTCGGGCGGACACGTCGCCCCAACCCCCGCGCCGGCATGGCGCCTTTCAGGAGAGCCCGAGATGAAGAAGACGATTTCCGCCCTGCTCGCGATCGCGACCGTTGCCGGTTCGCTGGCGACCGCGATGCCCGCCGCGAAGGCCGATGGCGGCCGCATCGCCGCTGGCGTTGCCGGCGGATTGATCGGCGGCGCGCTGATCGGCGGCGCGATCGCCGCGAGCCGCCCGGCATATGCGGCCCCCGCCCCGGTCTATGTCGAAGAGCCCTCCTGCCGCGTGGTGCGTCAGCGCTTCTTCGACGAGTATCAAGGCGTCTGGCGCTCGCGCCCCGTCCAGGTCTGCAACTGATCCAACGCTCCGCGACGAATGTGCGCGGCGAACCATCGACCCGGCCGAGCAATCGGCCGGGTTTTTGTTTTGCGTCACTGTCAGCGCTGCGCCGCGATCGATCGCAAAGCGGCCTCGCTCGGCCAGCAATCGACGCGCAGCTTCGCCGACTTCTGATAGGCGCCGAGCGCCGCGCGGGTCTTCATGCCGGCCTTGCCGTCGACCTTGTCGGCATAGAGTTGCAGCCGCGTCAGATGCCGCTGCATCGCCTCGACATCCGCGGTGCGCAATTGCTTGAATGCCGACCACGGCGTCGCGAAGGGCTGCGGATTGCCGATGCTGTCGCTGAGGTGGCCGACGAACAGCACGTAGAGATCGGAGAAATTGTATTCCTTGATGACGAAGTAGTTCTTCGTGGTCAGGAAAGACGGTCCGTAAACCCCTTCGGGCTGCAGCAGTGACGCCGGCTGCGCCTGTTCGGCCGCGCTGAGCACCTCGCCACGCACCGGTACAAAACCTTCGCGCAGCCATTGCGCGATCGGCTTGGTGATGTCCGGCACGCCCTGGGTGCAGTCGGCATCGGCGGGCGCGCGCACTTCATAGGCCCAGCGCAGACCGGGCTGCCAGCCTTTGTTGGCGAGTTGCCTCGCCGCGGACGCCAGCGCATCCGGCACCGAGGTCCAGATATCGACATGGCCGTCGCCGTCGAAATCGACGCCGTGCTTGTAGAATTCCGATGGCAGGAATTGCGTGAGCCCGGTGGCGCCGGCCCAGGACGAACGCATGTCCTTGCGTGCGACGTCGCCTTCGCCGATGATCTTCATCGCGAGGATGAATTCGGCGCGGTACTGATCCTTGCGGCGGCCGACATAGGCCTGCGTTGCCAGCACCCGGATCGCGTCATAGGGCAACGCGTAGCGGCCGTAGTCGGTCTCGCGGCCCCAGATCGCGAGGATGATGGTCGCCGGCACGCCGGATTGCTTCTCGATGTCGGTCAGTGTCTGCCGACGGCTCGTCAGCAAACGCCGCCCTTCCGCAGAAAGGCGCGCGATGCTCGCTTCCTTGATGTAGTCCGCCGGCACCTGCACGAATTCGGCCTGCGCCGGCGCGCCGGTCGCGGGCCGTCCCGGCAGAAGCAGATCAGGCAATTGGTAATCTGGCTCGAGCCCCGCCGTGACTGCGTCGTATGTGGCGCGGGAGACGCCGGCCTGCTCCGCTTCGGGCCAGAGCGACGCAAGGAATCGCATGAAGCCGGCGTCCGCGTTGGCCGGGCGCGGAAACCCCAGCACCAGCAGCACGCAGAGCGTCGCGGCCAACCGGATGCGCGGCGCTTGTCTCACTTGATCGCCACGATGAAGAGCCGCGGAAACCGCAACAGCACCTTGCCATCGGCCTGCGGCAGATAGCTCGCCGCGATCCGCGCGGTGTATTCTGCCAGATACGCCTTGCGCTCGGCCGGCTCGAGCGGGTCGACGAACGGCCGCAACCCGGTGCCCTTGACCCATTCGACGATCGCGGCAGCATCGTCGAGCGCGTGATTGTAGACCGTGTGCCAAATTTCCAATCGCGAACACAGCGGCCGCAGCGCATCGTAATAGACGCCAGGCTTCGGCAGCGCGTCGCGCAATTCGGCGGCTTTTGCGAGCTGCCTGCGCCACGGTTCCTGAAACGCCACCTCGCGCATCATGATATGCGAGGGCTGGTCGAGATTGTCCGGCATCTGCACCGCAAGCGCGCCGCCCTCCGACAATCCGCCGAGCAGGCGCTTCAGATGCTTGACGTGATCCGGCACCCATTGAAACACCGCGTTGGCGAAGATCACGTCGGTCGCGGCGGGAGCCGCCCAATGCGCGACATTGGCTTCGACGAATTTCTGCGCCGGCAGCCGTTCGCGCGCCTGCCGCAGCATGTCGGCGGAGGTGTCGACGCCGATCACCGCCGCATCGGGCCAGCGCGCCACCAGCAGCTCGGTGGAATTGCCGGGCCCGCAGCCGATATCGACCACCTTGCGCGCCTGCATCAGCGGCACCTGAGCCAACAATTCGCGCGCCGGACGGGTCCGCTCGTCCTCGAATTTCAGATATTGGCTGGCGCTCCAGTCGGCCACGGTATGCTCCGCGCATTGCGACGATGTCTTACTGCCTGATGGTCTACCGCGTCAGCTTCTTGTACTTGGCCCGGTGCGGCACGATCGAATCCTGGCCGAGACGGCGCATCTTGTCTTTCTCGTAGTCCTGGAAATTGCCCTCGAACCATTCGACATGGCTGTCGTCCTCGAACGCCAGGATATGCGTGGCGATACGGTCGAGAAACCAGCGGTCGTGGCTGATGATGACCGCGCAGCCCGCGAAATCCTCCAGCGCCTCTTCCAGCGCGCGCAGCGTATCGACGTCGAGATCGTTGGTCGGCTCGTCGAGCAGCAATACGTTGGCGCCGGATTTCAGCATCTTGGCGAGATGCACGCGGTTGCGCTCGCCGCCGGACAGCGCGCCGACCTTTTTCTGCTGGTCGCCGCCCTTGAAATTGAACGACGAGCAGTAGCCGCGTGAATTCACCTCGCGCTTGCCGAGCAGGATCAGTTCGTTGCCGCCGGAGATTTCCTCCCACACGGTCTTCTTGCCGTCGAGGCTGTCGCGCGACTGATCGACGTAGCCCAGATGCACGCTCTCGCCGACCGTGATGCTGCCTTTGTCCGGCACGTCCTGTTTCGCGATCATCCGGAACAGCGTGGTCTTGCCGGCGCCGTTGGGGCCGATCACGCCGACGATGCCGCCGGGCGGCAGCTTGAACGTCAAATCGTCGATCAGCAGCTTTTCGCCGAAGCCTTTGCTGAGCCCTTCGAAATCCACCACGTTCTGGCCGAGCCGCTCGGCGACGGGAATCGTGATCTGTGCGGTCTGGGTCTGCTTCTCGCTGGCCTGCTTGAGCAACTCCTCATAGCGCTGATAGCGCGCCTTGGATTTTGCCTGGCGGGCTTTTGGCGAGGATGCGATCCATTCCTGTTCGCGCATCAGCGTCTTCTGGTGCGCGACGTCCTCGCGGCCCTCCTGCTCCAGCCGCTTCTGCTTCTGCTTCAGCCAGGACGAGTAGTTGCCCTCATAGGGAATGCCCTTGCCGCGATCGAGTTCGAGAATCCAGCTCGTGACGTTGTCGAGGAAATAGCGGTCATGCGTGACGATCAGGATCGCACCGGGATAGTTGCGCAGATGGCCTTCCAGCCACGATACGCTTTCCGCGTCGAGATGGTTGGTCGGCTCGTCGAGCAGCAGCAGGTCGGGCTGGTCGAGCAGCAGCTTGCACAGCGCGACGCGGCGCCGCTCGCCGCCCGACAGCTTGGTGACGTCGGCATCGTCCGGCGGACAGCGCAGCGCGTCCATCGCCTGGTCGACCTTGCTGTCGAGATCCCACAGCCCTTGCGCCTCGATCTCGTCCTGCAATTTCGTCATCTCGTCGGCGGTCTCGTCCGAGTAGTTCATCGCCAGTTCGTTGTAGCGATCGAGGATCGCCTTCTGCTTGGCGACGCCCAACATGACGTTTGCGCGCACGGTCAGCGCGGCGTCGAGCTGCGGCTCCTGTTCGAGATAGCCGACGCGGGCACCCTGCGCGACCCAGGCCTCGCCATTATATTCCTTGTCGATGCCGGCCATGATCCGCAGCAGCGTCGACTTGCCGGAGCCGTTGACGCCGAGCACGCCGATCTTGGCGTCCGGATAGAACGACAGATG
>CAXUBE010000239.1:0-4347 GCA_964249215.1 uncultured Rhodopseudomonas sp.
CGAAGGATGCCGGCCTGGCTGCCGGTGCTGCTTTCGCGATCTCGGCGGACTCGTTCACCAGCCGCCACAGCCGCTGCACGAAGCGCGAGGCGCCCTGCACGCGCTCGTCGCTCCAGATCACGTCGCGGTCCGGCGGCGAATCCGACAGCATGAACCAGCGCGCCACGTCGGCGCCGTAGCTGTCGATGATGTCGTCGGGGTCGACGGTGTTGCGCTTGGACTTCGACATTTTCTCGATCGGTCCGATCACGACGTCTTCGCCGGTCGCCGTCAGCACGGCGCGACGGCCGTTGCCGCCGGCCTCGACCGTGACCTCGTCGGGCGTGGCGTAGCCGCCGTCGGCCTTGCGGTAGGTCTCGTGCACCACCATGCCCTGGGTGTATTGCCCGGCGAACGGCTCGTCATAGGCGATATGCCCGGTGGCCTTCATCGCGCGGGTGAAGAAGCGCGCATACAGCAGATGCAGGATCGCGTGCTCGACGCCGCCGATATACTGATCGACCGGCATCAGGCGGTCGACGGCCGCGCGCGTGGTCGGCGCCGTATCGTTCCAGGGATCGGTGAAGCGAGCGAAGTACCAGGACGAATCCACGAAGGTGTCCATGGTGTCGGTCTCGCGCTGCGCAGCACCGCCGCAAGTCGGACAGGCGACGTGCTTCCAGCTCGGATGATGATCGAGCAGATTGCCGGGACGGTCGAACGAGACGTCGTCGGGCAGCACCACCGGCAGGTCCCGGTCCGGCACCGGCACCACGCCGCAGGCCGGACAATGGATCACCGGGATCGGGCACCCCCAATAGCGCTGCCGCGAGATGCCCCAGTCGCGCAGCCGGAAATTGACTTTCCGCTCGCCGACGCGCTGCTCCCTCTCCGCGCTTGCGGGGAGAGGGTCGGGGTGAGGGGCTGTCTCCACGCGTGCTGACTTGTTGAGAGTCCCCCTCACCCGACCGCCTTCGCTCTGCTCAGTTGGTCGGCCTCTCCCCGCAGGCGCGGAGAGGTGCAGGAACATGTTTTCCAGCCGCTTTGCCACCTCTTCTTTCGCGGCTTCGATGGTCATGCCGTCGAGGAAGCGCGAATTGATCATGCGGCCGTCGCCGTCATAGGCCACGTCCGTAACGGCGAAGGTCGCCGGATCGACGTCCGGCGGACACACCACCGGAATGTTGCCGAGGCCGTATTTGTTGACGAAATCGAGGTCGCGCTGGTCGTGCGCCGGGCAGCCGAAGATCGCGCCGGTGCCGTATTCCATCAGCACGAAATTGGCGACGTAGACCGGCAGCGTCCACGCCGGATCGAACGGATGGACCGCGCGAATGCCGGTGTCGAACCCCTGTTTTTCGGCGGTGTCGATCACCTCCTGCGCGGTGCCGTGGCGCCGGGTCTCGGCGATGAAATCCGCGAGCTTCGGATCGGTCTTCGCAGCCGCCTGCGCCAGCGGATGATCCGCCGCGATCGCCATGAATTTCGCGCCGAACAGCGTGTCGGCCCGGGTGGTGAAGATCGTCAGCTCGGCCGCGCCTGCGGGCGCGCTCGACGGGTCGAGCGCGAAACGCACCAGCATGCCCTCGCTGCGCCCGATCCAGTTGCGCTGCATCAGCCGCACCTTGTCGGGCCAGCGGTCGAGCCCGTCAAGCGCGTCGAGCAATTCCTGCGCGTAGTTCGTGATCTTGAACACCCACTGGTTCATCTCGCGCTGTTCGACCGCCGCGCCTGAACGCCAGCCGCGGCCGTCGATCACCTGCTCGTTGGCGAGCACGGTCATGTCGACCGGATCCCAGTTCACCTTGCGGGTCTCGCGCTCGGCGAGGCCGGCGCGCAGCATGTCGTTGAACAGTTTCTGCTGGTGCCGGTAGTACGACGGATCGCAGGTCGCGAACTCGCGGCTCCAGTCGAGCGACAGACCGATCGCGCGCAACTGCTTCTTCATCGCGGCGATGTTGTCGTAGGTCCAGGCCTTCGGCGCGACCTTGCGCTCCATCGCGGCGTTTTCCGCGGGCAGGCCGAACGCGTCCCATCCCATCGGATGCAGCACGTTGAACCCCTTGGCGCGCCTGTAGCGCGCGATCACGTCGCCCAGCGTGTAGTTGCGGACGTGGCCGATATGGATGCGGCCCGACGGATAGGGAAACATCTCCAGCACGTAGTATTTCGGCCGGGGGTCGTCGTTGCGGGTGGTGAAGATCGCAAGCTCGTCCCACCGGCGTTGCCAGCGCGGCTCGGATTCGCGTGCGTTGTAGCGTTCGCTGCTCATGGGATCGTCGGATCAGCCGGCCGGTTCGAGCGCTTTTGAGGGCGAATGAAGGCGCGAATGCGGTCGCAAACCGGGGCCGGTCCGAACCCAATCCGCGCGCGAGGCGCGCGACTAGGCCACAAAACGCCGCATCCGGTCAATGGGTTGCGGTTGGTCTCGCGCCGTGGGCTTACGCCGCGCGATGCTCGCTCGCCGGCGCCAGGGCGGCATCGTCGCCGCGGATGAGGCCATGCTCGACCACGGTGTTGCGGCTCCGGTGCTTCGCCGCATAGAGCGCGGCATCGGCGGCCTCGATCAGGTCGCGCGGCAGCAGCGCCTCGGTCGGCGTAGCGCAGGCGACCCCGACGCTGACGGTGACGTGCGCGAACGCGCTGGAGCGGTGCGGCATCGCCAGATCCCCGACCGCGGTGCGCACCAGTTCGCCGATCCGCATCGCGTCGGCGACGCCGGTATCGGGCAGCAGCAGGCAGAATTCCTCGCCGCCATAGCGGGCGGCAAAGCCGCGGGTCCGGGTGGCGATCTCGGCCAGCGTTCCGCCAAGCCGGCTGAGGCAGGCATCGCCTTCGGGATGACCGTAGCTGTCGTTGTAGAGCTTGAAGTGATCGACGTCGATCATCAGCAGCGCGGTCGGCGCGGCGGCCTGCTGCGCCTTCAGCCATTCGAAATCGAGCCGGCTCTGGAAACCGCGGCGGTTGGCGAGGCCGGACAACATGTCGATCGACGCCATCACGGTCAGGCGGTGATTGGTCGCCACGAGTTCGCGCTCGCGCTTGCCGAGTTGCGCCGCCATCGCGTTGAACGCGCGCGCCAGCGGCGCGAACTCCGCCGGAAGCCGGTCGCGCACCGCGCGCGCCGACCAGTCGCCCTGCCCGAATTTCTTGGCCATCGCGGTCATTTCGCCGATCGGCCGCACGATCAGGCGCTCGGCCGCGATCAGCGCGCCGAGCAGCACCAGCAGGCAGACGATCGCGAGCTGGATGTAGGCGATGCGGATGTCGCGGTTGATGCTCGCCGAGACCCGCGCCTCGTCGATGTCCACGATCAGGCGCACCCCGGTGCCGGGCAGCGGCGCGCTCAGCACCGAGCGCTTGCCCTCGTCCTGCCTCACGATCGTGATCGGCGCGACCGGATCGGCCGGATTGACGGCGTCGGCCGGGAGCTCGATCAGGCTGCGCAGCGGACGGCCGATCATGCTCTTCTGGTCCGGCGGAGTAGCCAGGATGGTGCCGGTGCTGTCGACCAGCACGGCGGTGACGCCGGCGCGGCCGCCGAGATTGGTCATCGACTGCGACAGCCAGTCGAGGCTCAGGCTGGCGACGATCAGGGCATCATCGCCGCTGGCGACCGCCGACACCGGATAGGCGGCGACGATGATCGGCGCCATGTCATCGCGAGACCGCAGATAGTCGCTGATGACGAGATCGTGGCGCTCCATCGCGCGCTGGAAGTAGATGCGGTCGCTGACATCGACATTGACCAGCGACGCAAGCGTCGAGCAGCGAACGATGCCGTCGGCGCCGGCGACCGACAGGGTCCGGATCCAGGGCAGTTCGACGCGCAGGCTGGCGCGCAGGATCGCGCAGCTCCGCCCGGTATGCGATGCGCTGGCGTGGATATAGGCCGCGGATTTCAGCACGGCCTCCACCGAGGAAATCACCTCGCGCTGGGCGTCGGCGGCGCGCCGCGCCATCGCCGACAGTTCGGCGTTGATGGCGCCGATCTGCTGCGCGCGAGCCTCTTCCAGCGAGCGCAGGCGCTCGACCATCAGCGGCGTGACCAGCACCAGCGCCAGCAACACCAGCCTGGCGCGGATGCCGGTCAGCCGCTTCAGCCTCGATTTGTTGCGGTTGATCGCGATGCGTGACATCGTCTGCCCCTTGTCCCCCACGAGCAAGCTAGCAGCAATGGTTTCAAATCCTGTTCGACATTTCGATACAATTTGAATCGATCGGCCCGTTCGACGCACTGGACGCGATGCGCTCGCTCTCCCGATACGCTTTGTTTACCAACGCGCCGGTTTGCGCGGAGGCCGCGTCGTGAGCGCCGCGGCGGCCGAGGGCGGGATAGCCGCGGTCGAGCACGCGATCGCGCGTGCC
>CAXUBE010000240.1:0-4305 GCA_964249215.1 uncultured Rhodopseudomonas sp.
CAAAAGTGCGTCAACATAGGGCAGAACGTGGCTGAATCTGTCGACTACCTGGTTATCGGGGCGGGCATTTCCGGTGCCGGCGCCGCCTTCGCGCTGGCCGACCATGGCCGCGTGATCCTGCTGGAGGCGGAAGACGCGCCCGGCTATCACACGACCGGCCGGTCCGCCGCGCGGCTCAGATAAGGCATCGCCAGCACGCCGGCCGCGCCTCCCGCGGCGGCGGTCAGCAGGCGGCGGCGGGTCAATCCACGGGAAAGTCGAACGGCCATGACGTTGTTCCTGATCGGTAGTCGGCTGGGAATGCCTCAGAGCATGATGACTTCTCTTGGATTCGTCATCCGCTCTATCCTTATGTTCGAGCGTGATCTTTTCCGGAAAACCGGTGCCCGCTTTTCCGGATCACGCTCTAAGCACGTTCCACGACGCCGCGATGACGGGTCCGGCGCCATCCACCGCGCGGGACCGATGCGGCGCCGATCAGACCGCCTGCGGCCGTATCGGGCGGAGCTGCAGCGGCGCCGTGCCGATCAGCGCCTTGCGGTCGGCAACCGCGTTGTGAAACTGCTCCAGCGCGATGTTGAAGGCGGTCAGCGCGCCTTCCGCCAGCGCGCCGTTCTCGAAGCAGGTCAGGGTCTCGCGCAGGATCGCGTCGGCTTCCTGCTGCAGCCCATCGAGCTGTTCGACGGAGTCCGAGCGCCGCGCTTCGGCGATCATGTCCATCAGCCGCTCGCGTAAGGTGGAGTTGTTGAGGCGCTCCTCCTTGCGCAGGAAGCCGACCAGCCAGGCGCCGAGCGAGCCGACCGCGGAGACGCCCATCAGCGCCCACCAGATGTAATCGCTGTAGCGATCCGAGAAGCTCTTCTCCTCGCCGTCGACATAGGCCGCCGCGCCCGGATGCACCGGGATGTAGGCGTCCTTGTCGGTGTCCGGCGTCTCGATCTTCGCGGCCTGCGGGAAATCCGTCATCATCGTCTGGCGGATCGCGAACAACTGCCGCGTGAACGCGGAGATGGTCGTATCGGACAGGCTCTTTCGCGCCACGATGTGATGCGTGAAGCTGATGGTCTTGACGTCGTCCTCGGGCCGGTCCGGCGATCCGCCGAACGCGCCGGCCGGAATCTCCGAGGCTTCGTACATCGTATGGTTCTGCGCGATCGCCGCCGCGGTATCGACCGCCAGGAATGTCGGCGCGCCCTCGCGCGACGAGGCGAGGATGGCGTCGGCGATGATCTTGCTGTTGACCGGCCCGCAGGCGACCAGCACGTCGACCTTCGCGTCTTTCACCGCGTCGGCGACGTCGTTGCCCGACAGTTGCACGAACTCGATCTTGCCGGCATCGATGCCGTATTGCTGCAGCACGACCTTCGTCACGTTCACATTCGCCTGGGTGCGGCCGATGACGCCGACGCGCTTGCCGGCGAGCTGCTGGATCTTGGTGATCTTCGCCGCGGCCTTGCGCGCCTTCGGCTTTGCCGGCACCCACGCCACCACGACGTTCTTGCGCAACGTCGCCACCGCCTGGGCGTTTTTCGGAACGTCGAGGTCGCCGCGGATCACGGCGAGCTCGGCGCGGCCGTCCGCCAGCAACGCCGCGCTGGCCTGCGGGCCGTCGGTCAGCACCGGACGCAACCGCACATAGCCATGGTCGCGGGAGAACGCCTGCGTCAGCGCCTGCATCACCTTGGCATCGTCGCTGTTCTGCGGGCCGACGGCGATCCGCAGCGTCACCGGGCGCATCGCGAAGTAATAGGCCGAGCTGGCGACGCCCATCAATGCCAGCGCGCCGGCCAGCACGACCAGCATCGCCTTTTGTCTTGCGGATCGTGGAGGCGGCTGCAAAGGCGGTCCCATCTGCTCGCAAGGCTCGACAAGCGAACGCGACATCAATCGTTTGAGGTCGAAGGCCATGTCGTCCCCGATCGGTCGGCCGCAATCTATCAAATTCGGCGGCGACGCGCGGTTTCGTCGGCGGCTTGCAGGGTGTTATGGTTACCGGCGGCGCTGCGACGTTCCGCGTCGGTATTGTGACCCGGTTGCGGGTGGTTGGGTCCCGAATTGCGGGTCAAGTTTGTGTGAAGGAAATCGCCAATGACGGAAAAACTGTCGGCGCAGGCGCGGCAAAACGCCCTGACCGGATTGCCGGGCTGGTCGGAGGTCGCCGGCCGCGACGCGATCGCGCGCACGTTCACGTTCAAGGATTTCAGCGAGGCGTTCGGCTTCATGGCGCGCGCGGCGCTGAATGCGGAGAAGGCCGACCATCATCCGGAATGGCGCAACGTCTACAAGACGGTCGAGGTGGTGCTGTCGACCCACGATGCCGGCGGCGTCACCGACCTCGATATCGACCTTGCGGCCGCGATGAACGCCATCGCGGCGCAGCTCGGCGCCGAATAGGGGGCGCGCCGGCTTGCGGGCCGGCTCCGCCGCCCCAAATGAAGATGCCGGCCGACGGCCGCGGGAGCAAGCGATGGCGAGCGAACACAGCGTGGGTTTCGAGCCGGCCGACCGGCTGGCGCAGGACCATGAGAGCGTGCGCAAACGGTTCTGGCTGAAGCTGAAACGGCTCGCGGTGAAGCTGCCGTTCATGGAAGATCTGCTCGCGGCCTATTACTGCGCGTTCGACCGCCAGACGCCGCGGCATGTGCAGATCGCGCTGATGGGCGCGATCGCGTATTTCATCCTGCCGTTCGATTTCATGCCCGACATGCTGCCGATCCTCGGCTTTACCGACGACGCCGCGATCCTCGCCACCGCGCTGCGGATGGTCGCAAACCACATCACCCCGGCGCATCACTCCGCCGCCCGCGCCGCGATGGCGCGCGGACTGCATGAGGACGAGGCCGCGGAATAGGCGCGGCGGCGGATTCACGCGCCCGCGCATGTGGTCCGGCTCACGGCCGCACCTGCGCGCGGGCGTTCTGCTCCGCCTGCCAGGCCTGAAATTGCCTGAACAGCGCTTCCTTGTCGGTGTCCGACGTGACCTTCACCGCCGGGCTCTGTTTGAGGAATTCCTCGAAGCTGCTGCGCGCGACCGGCGCCACGCCGTGGCCGTCGAGCCAGATTTTTGCCGCGGGAAAGCGCTGCCAGTCGGCCAGCGGCGCCGACAGCGACACTTCCTTCCACTTCGGGTGAAACGGCGGATTCTGGAACGCCGGAAACTTGGTGAAAAACGCGTCGACGAATTGCGCGAGCTTGCGGTAGCGGTCGGTGTTCGGCGCCCAGTTGTAGGCCGCGAGCACCGCCGGCACCGCGATGGTGTCGACCTGCTCCTGATCCGACACCAGGTTCGGATAGTCCTTGGCCGAGAGCGTCGCCGGCAGGTAATCGTTCTGCAGCGGCTTGGCGTAGTCCACCGGCACGAAATGCAGCCGGTCGTCCTTGATCTGGCTGACGATGCGCGACGGCTTGCCCTGCACCGCGATCACTGCGTCGATCTCGCCGGTGCGCAGCTTCTCCAGCGCGATGCGCTGCTCGACATAGACGAATTTCGGCTTGATGCCGAGCCGCTCGAACACGATCAGCGCGGTCACGAAGGTGCCGCCATTGGGAAGATCGACGCTGACGGTCCTGCCGTCGAGTTCCTTGAGGCTGCGGATCGTCTTCGGCGCGATGACGTGCATCTCCTCGTTGTAGAGCTTGGTGACGTAAGTGAACTGCTTCTTGATATCCTTGGCGAAGCCTTTTTTCTCGAGATAGTCGAGCGTGTCGGAGCGCACGATGCCGAGATCGACGCCTTGCAGGAACAAAATGTCGGCGACGCTCTGCACCGAGCCGCGGCCGACGATCGGCAAGACGCGCAATTTGTTGCCGTCGTCGAGCACGGAGGCGAGGTCGGCGCCGAACTGCACATAGGTGCCGCCGATGGTGCCGGATATCAGCGTCACGGTGTTGGCGTTCAGGCTTTGCTTGGTCGCGACCGATCCGAACTGGAAGATCGCCTTCAGGCTTTCGCTGACCCTTGCCGGGTCGTAGTCGCTATCCTCGGCGCGCGCCGAGACACCGCACATCGCCAGTGCCGCAACGATCGCCCATCCCGTCAAGCGCCGCATGTCGTCCCCCTTTTTATGGCTGAGTGATCAGTTCGGCCGTTGATCGAGCCGAAGCTGCGCTTCCCTGGAGCCGTATTGCGCAGCCTTCCGGTACCAGGCCCGCGCCGCCGCGGGGTCGAGCGCGATGCTGCGCATGTCGTGCCTGCCGAGCACGTCCGGATCGTAGGTCTGCGCCAGCACGAAGGCGGCGCCGGCCTCGCGTGCATCGGCGGCGCGCTCCAGCAGCAGCCGCGCGGGCGCGATGTCGCCGCCGATG
>CAXUBE010000241.1:0-4296 GCA_964249215.1 uncultured Rhodopseudomonas sp.
TGTTGGCGGTACGATCGGCGGCGTGGTCGGCGGCGTCGCCGGCGTGCTCGGCGTCGATCAGCGTCCGCGGTTTCGCAACTACGTCGTCGAGCAGCGTCGCCCGTCCTACAGCTACGGCAACGAGGTTCGCGTCGGCGCCGTGCTGCCGGAGGACGGCGTGAGCTATTACGACGTTCCGCCGGAATACGGCGCGCGCGACTACCGCTACACCGTGGTGAACGGCCGCACCGTGCTGGTCGAGCCCCGCACGCGGCGTATCGTCGAGATCGTCGAATAACGCTTCAAGCTTCCGACAAAAGCGCGGGCGATGCATCATCGCCCGCGTCTTCGCGCGTCGCTACGAAGCCGCGCAGGATCAGCCCGTCAAGAACGGGTTGGTGATCCGCTCCTGGCCGATCCGCGAGCCGGGACCGTGGCCGCAGATGAAGCCGACGTCGTCGCCGAGCGGCAGCAATTTGTCGGTGATGGATCTGATCAGCGTGGCGTGATCGCCGCCCGGCAGGTCGGTGCGGCCGACCGAGCCGGCAAACAGCACGTCGCCGACCAGCGCGAACCTCGTCTCCTTGTTGAAGAACACCACGCTGCCCGGCGAGTGGCCGGGACAGTGCAGCACCGCGAAGGTCAGTTCGCCGATGCGAACGCTGTCGCCCTCGGCGAGCCAGCGGTCCGGCGTGACGTTGCGAACCCCGGTCATTCCGAACGTCGCGCCGCTGCCGACGACGTTCTCCAGCAGATATTTGTCGGCGAGATGCGGGCCTTCGATCGGCACGTCGAGCGCGTCGCGCAGCTCCGCGGCGCCGCCGACGTGATCGATGTGCCCGTGGGTGATCCAGATCTGCTCGACCGTGACGCCGGCTTTCTCGATCGCGGCGAGGATCGCGGGCACATCGCCGCCGGGATCGATCACCGCCGCCTTCCTGGTGGCTTCGCACCACAACAGCGTGCAATTCTGCTGGAACGGCGTGACGGGAATGATTGCCGCGCCGGCTTTGGCTTTCGTCTCGTTGCTCATCGCCGCACATTGCCGATTTTCGGATCAGCGCCAAGCCAAATCGCGCCGCCGACGCGCGACGTCCGCGGAACGGAGCGTCGCGGCACCTGTTGCATCGGGTGTAACCGCCGCGAAGCGGTCCGGCACGCAGAACCAGGTCCGGACCGTTTCGCGACGGCAGCATCCGATGGCTTCACGTTGGCGTGAGGTCGGAATGGTGGCCGGGACGGTCCGAATTGCCGCCGATTCTGCGACGGCGGTGATTTGAATACGGCCGCCCCGATCGGCTAGCCTCGCCGTCATGGAATCACCCGCCGCCGAGATCGCCTTGGTGCCGTCGGACCGCCGGCAGTCGCACACGGCGCTCAGGATCGCGCGCGGCACCGCGCGGCTGTTGCGCTCGCTCGGATTTGCCTGCGTGAGCGAGCTGTCGCTGCCGTCGGGCCGCCGCGCGGACCTCGTGGCGTTGAACGAACGCGGCGAGATCTGGATCGTCGAGATCAAGTCGTCGCTTGAGGATCTGCGCGCCGACCAGAAATGGCACGAATACCGCGCGCATTGCGACCGGCTGTTCTTCGCGTTCACGGCCGACCTGCCCTGCGCGATCTTCCCGCCGGACACCGGGCTGATCGTGGCGGACGGCTACGGCGCGCACCTGCATTGCGAGGCGCCCGAACACCGGCTGGCGGCGCCCACGCGCAGGCTGATGCTGCTGCGCTTCGCGCTGACCTCGGCGCACCGGCTGGGGCGGATCGCCGATCCCCACGGACCGGCGGAGGTTTAGACCCCGCGCCTTATCTCTGGAGCGTATCAGCTTTTGACAGCAGCATTTCAACGAACGATGCGCGCGCCCTCTCCCGTGGGGAGAGGTGAGAAGGGTCGAGGATCGCGCGAATCTATTTAAGAAGAATTCGCACGATCCACAAAAGCGGTCGGGACGAAGCGCCGCCGTCACTTGCGCCGCTCGCCGCGCCGTTGCATCACCGCCGCATGCGGCTTTCCCTTACCACCTGGAACATCAATTCGGTGCGGCTGCGCATCGACCTGGTCGCCAAATTCATCAAGGCGATGCGGCCGGATGTGCTGTGCCTGCAGGAAACCAAGTGTCCCGACGACGCCTTCCCGCTGAAACGCTTCAAACGGCTCGGCTACGGGCATGTCGCGCTGAACGGACAGAAAGGCTATCACGGCGTCGCGGTGATCTCGAAGCTGCCGTTCGCGTCGCGCGACAGCCGCGCCTTCTGCAACAAGATCGATTCGCGCCACGTCTCGGTGTCGATCGAGACCGGCGGCGACGCGCCGCCATTGGTGCTGCACAATTTTTACGTGCCCGCCGGAGGCGACCTGCCCGACCCCGCGCTCAATCCGAAATTCGAGCATAAGCTCGGCTTCCTCGACGAGATGAAGGCGTGCGCGCCGCTGCATCCGCAAGGCGACGCGCGCCACGTGCTGGTCGGCGATCTGAACGTCGCGCCGCACGAGAACGACGTGTGGTCGCACAAGCAGTTGCTCAAGGTGGTGTCGCACACGCCGATCGAATGCGAGAAGCTGCTCGCGGTGCAGGGCGCCGGCAACTGGATCGACGTCGCGCGGCAGCGCATCGCGCTTTCCGAAAAGGTCTACACCTGGTGGAGCTACCGCGCCGCCGACTGGACCCTCGCCGATCGCGGCCGCAGGCTCGATCACATCTGGGTCTCGCCGGCGCTCGGCGCGCGCGTGCAGGACTATGTGATCACCCGCGACGCCCGCGGCTGGGAGCGCCCGAGCGACCACGTCCCGGTCACGGTGGCGCTGGAGGTGTAGCGTTATGAGCCGAGCTTCGCGCCGGCCATCATGATGTCGCTGGCGATCTGACTGCTGCGGGCGGCGAATTCGTCGCGCAGCCGCCGCGCCGCGGCGGGATCGCTCTCCAGCACGCGCTGGAACAGGCTGCGCGCGATCCGGATCACCGAGGAATATTCCAGCGCCACCACGCTGGACGGCCGCGGCATCGGGACGACCAGCGCAAGTTCGCCGATCAGCGCGCCGGGCCCGGCGATCAGGTCGTGCCTGCCGCCGTCGGCGGGGATCACCTGGAACGCGCCGCGCTGCACGACGTAGCCGGCCTCGGCCTCGTCGCCGGCATTGAACAGAACGTCGCCGCGGGACAATTCCCGCATATCGGAGCCGATCGCCAGCATCCGCAGCGACGCGGTGCCCAACAGCCGCAGCGTCGGGATGCGCTCGAGCAGGGCAACATCATCTTCGATCGACATCAGGGACCGGATAGAGACGAACGGGACGTCGGCTGACGATGCCTCAAAGCCGCTAAGGCTTTTCCGAATCGACCCGCATTCGTATCACGGCACGAGTTTGTAGCCACCGGCCTCCGTGACCAGAATCTCCGGATTTGCAGCGTCTTTTTCGATCTTCTGGCGCAGCCGGTAGATGTGGGTTTCCAGCGTGTGGGTGGTGACGCCGGAATTGTAGCCCCAGACTTCCTGCAGCAGCGTCTCGCGCGACACCGGCGACAGCCCGGCGCGATACAGGAATCGCAGGATCGCGGTTTCCTTCTCGGTCAGCCGCACCTTGCGCGCATTGGCGCCGGTCAGCATCTTGGAGCCTGGCCGGAAGCTGTACGGGCCGACGGTGAACACCGCGTCCTCGCTGGCCTCGTGCTGGCGCAGTTGCGCGCGGATCCGCGCCAGCAGCACGGCGAAGCGGAACGGCTTGGCGACATAGTCGTTGGCGCCGGATTCCAGGCCCAGGATGGTGTCGGAGTCGGTGTCGTGGCCGGTCAGCATGATGATCGGCGCCTTGAAGCCGCCCTTGCGCAGGCTCCGGACCACTTCGCGGCCGTCGGTGTCGGGCAGCCCGACATCCATCAGCACCAGGTCCGGCGAAATCGTCTTGGCCGATTGCACGCCCTTGGCGCCGGTGTCGACCGCCGACGCCTCGAATTCCTCATGCAGCGACAATTGTTCGACCAACGCGTCGCGCAGATCGTTGTCGTCGTCCACGATCAGGATCTTGCGGGCGTTGGGCATTGCGGATCATCCTTTGAAACCGGCGGCGGCTTGCCGCCGCAGGGTGTTTCGCATGAAGTAAGCGCCTGCAACCGATTCACAAGCTTGGCGCGAGTGTAGCGCACTATCGGCGGCCGATTGGATGAATGTCCTGTAATACGGCAGGATCGATCGGCGGCGCGGCCCCGACCCGCCTTGATATGCTGGAGTCGAATGATAAGCAAAGCCAGATCAAAGACTTACGCGTCCAGCCGTGCGGCGCGGCCGCTCTCGATGCTGAGCATCCGCGCCGCCGCCGGC
>CAXUBE010000242.1:0-4249 GCA_964249215.1 uncultured Rhodopseudomonas sp.
AAATAGTCGCGTGGATTAATCAGCGGATGGGCGCCGATCCGCAGCGGCGGGATGCCGGCAAGCCCGTCATGGGCGCCGAGCCAGTCGAGGTTGCCGAACAGGTAGAAGAACGCGATGCCCCAGGCGATGGTGCCGAGCGGCAGATAGTGGCCCGACAGCCGCACCGTCACCGCGCCGATCAGGCCCGCGGCGATCATGGTGACGATCACCGCGAGCGGCAGCGTCAGCCATGGCGACAGGCCGAACCGCACCGTCAGAACCGCGGAGGTGTAGGCACCGAAACCGACGAACGCGGCCTGACCGAACGAGGTCATGCCACCGACGCCGGTGAGCAGCACGAGACCGATCGCGACCAGGCTGGAAATGCCGATATAGTCGAACAGCGTGATCCAGTAGTCCGGCACCAGCCCGGTGAACGGCAGCACCAGGACCGCCAGCGCGCAGCCGGCCTGCAGCAAAGAGGAACGCGGCCTGGTCATTCGGTTTCCTCGGCATGCGGCGCGGTGAGCGAGCGCCATGCCAGCACCGGAATGATCAGCGTGAACACCAGCACTTCCTTGAAATTGCTGGCCCAGAACGAAAACAGCGCCTCGGCGAAGCCGACGCCGAGCGCGGCCAGCACGGTGAACGGATAGCTCACCAGCCCGCCGAGGATCGCGGCGACGAACGCTTTCAGCCCGATCAAAAAGCCGCTGTCGTAGAATACCGTCATCAGCGGCCCGACCAGCACGCCGGACACCGCGCCCATCAAGGCGGCGAGCGCGAACGCGATCTGCCCCGCGGCCGACGTCGGGATGCCGACCAGCCTGGCGCCGATCCGGTTCGATGAGCAGGCGCGCAGCGCCTTGCCGAGGAGCGTGCCGCCGAAGAACAGCGCGAACAGCACCAGCAGCAGGACGGTGACGCCGACCACGGCGATGCTCTGGCCGGTGATGACGAGATCGCCGAGCGAGAACGACGCGGACGACAGCGGCGCGGTGCCGGTGCCTTCGGGCCCGAAGAACAGCAGGCCGAGCCCCATCAGCGAGAAATGCACGCCGAACGCCGCCATCAGCAGCACCAGCACGCTCGACTGCGCGAGCGGCGCGAAGGCGATGCGGTAGATCATCGGCCCCATCGGCGTGATCAGCGCGATGGCGATCAGGATATTGGCGATCTGGCCGAGCTTCATCGGCGCCAACGCCCGCGTCAGCATGACCAGCGTAATCGGCAGCGCCAGATCGAACAGCGCGATCCGCAACAGCCGCGCCGCGGTGAGGTGGCGCAGGTGCCGAACCACGTCGGACGCCGCGGCAAGGCCGCCGAGCGCGATCAGCAAAGCGGCGGTCGGCGGCATCCTGCCGCTTTCCAGCGCCGCCACCGTCAGCGCGGTAAAGGCGACGAACTCGCCCTGCGGCACGAAGATCACGCGCGTCACCGCGAACACCAGCACGAGCGCGATCGCCACCAGCGCGTAGACGGCGCCGTTGATGATGCCGTCCTGCAGAAGAAACAGAAAAATCGTGCCGTCCACGCGTGTCCCCTTCGCGTCGGCTCGTGAGCGGCCGGACGGCGTCGCGGCACAAAATTAACCAACCGGTCGTTTAACTCAAGTCATTCCTTTGGCGGTTGCGCGGGATAAAATCGCTCGCCGCGGCAATATGCGCCCTTTCCCGGTTTCCGATCGCGCGACGCACGCTCCCGAGGCGGCCGGCGATCGGCGCGCGATGGCCCGATTGCTGCATGCCCGATAGCCGACGATCGCGACGTTTCCGGATCGAGACACGCTGCAATGCATGACTACGACATGATCGTCATCGGGTCGGGCCCCTCGGGCCGGCGGGCCGCGGTGCAATTCGCCAAGCTCGGCAAATCGGTGCTGGTGGTGGAAAAAGGCCGGCGGGTCGGCGGGGTCTCGGTGCACACCGGCACCATTCCGTCGAAGACGTTGCGCGAGACCGTGCTCAATCTGTCCGGCTGGCGGGAGCGCGGGTTCTACGGCCGCTCCTACCGCGTCAAGCAGGACATCGGCGCCAGCGATCTGATCGCGCGGCTGCAGAAAACGCTCGACCACGAGGTCGAGGTTCTGGAGCACCAGTTCAGCCGCAACATGGTGCGCACCGCGTTGGGCGAGGCACGCTTCATCGGTCCGAACCAGATCGAGATCGCGATGGACCGCGGCGAGACCAGGACCGTGTCCGCCGCGCATCTCCTGATCGCCTGCGGGACCCGGCCGTTCCGGCCCGACTACGTCCCGTTCAACAACAGGACGGTGTTCGACAGCGACGAGATCATCGAACTGCCGAAGCTGCCGCGCAGCCTCGCGGTGATCGGCGCCGGCGTGATCGGCGTCGAATACGCCACCATCTTCAGCGCGCTCGACGTCGCGGTGACGCTGATCGAGCCGCGCGCGACCTTTCTCGATTTCATCGACAAGGAGTTGATCGACGAATTCATGCACGAATTGCGCGACCGCAACGTCGCGCTGCGGCTGGGCTCCGCGGTCAACTCGATCGAGCAGACCGAAACCGGCGGCATCCTGACCCGGCTCGCCGACGGCCGCAACGTCACCACCGAAATGCTGCTGTTCGCCGCCGGCCGCGTCGGCGCCACCGACCGGCTCAATCTGGAAGCCGCCGGCATCGCGGTAGACCACCGCGGCCGCATCAAGGTCGATCCGCTGACGCTGCAGACCAGCGTGCCGCATATCTATGCAGCCGGCGACGTGATCGGTTTCCCGAGCCTGGCGTCGACCTCGATGGAGCAGGGCCGCGTCGCCGCCTGCCACGCGCTCGGCATGGAGCCGCTGGCGCCGCCGGAGTACTTTCCCTACGGCATCTATTCGGTGCCGGAAATTTCGACCACCGGATTGACCGAACAGGAAGTCCGCACCAAGGGCATTCCCTACGAGGTCGGCGTCGCGCGGTTTCGCGAGACGTCGCGCGGCCACATCATGGGGCTGAACAGCGGCATGATGAAGATGATCTTCTCGACCCGCACCCGCCGCCTGCTCGGCGTGCATATCCTCGGCGAAGGCGCCACCGAACTGATCCATATCGGCCAGGCGGTGCTCAACCTGAAGGGCACGATCGATTACTTCATCCAGAACACGTTCAACTACCCGACGCTGGCGGAAGCCTACAAGATCGCCGGCCTCGACGCCTGGAACAGGATGTCGCGCACGCCGTGACCGCGCGAGGTCGCGCCGCGAAACGATTACTTCGGCAAATCCGTGCCGTAGTAATCCTGTACGGTGTCCCGCGCCGCGCGTTGCAGCCTCCGCGCGGTCGGCTCGGCAGCGGAGCAGGATGACGATTCGAAGAGACGTCATCACGCGCTAGCCGTCGAACGCCTTGCGCAGCGCGACGTAGCCCTGCTGCTGGGCGGGCCAGTTGCGGCCGCCGGTGATGCCGCCATCGACCACGAAATCGTGGCCGTTGACGAAGCCGGACTCGTCGCTGGCAAGAAACAGCGCGGCATAAGCGATATCCTCGGGAAGGCCGGCGCGCTGGATCGGCTGCGCGGTCTTGTAGATCTCGCGCATGGTCGCCTGCGTCTTCTCCGCGGCTTCGATCGGAAGCCCCAGCGCCTTGCCGAAGATGCCGGTAGCGATCGCGCCCGGCGAGATGCTGTTGACGCGGATGCCGGATTCGCCGAGCTCCATCGCCACGCATTTGGTCAGATGGACCACCGCCGCCTTGGCCGCGCCGTAGACCACCGACGAGGAAAAGCCCGCAAGACGCGCGGCGATGCTGCCATTGTTGATGATGCTGCCGCAGCCCTGCTTCCGCATCTGCGGCGCGGCATGCTTCATGCCCAGCATCACGCTGCGCACCAGCGTGGCCATCGCCGCATCGAACCGCGCGACCTCGAGCTGCTCGATGCCGCCGGTCTGCGCCGGACCGCCGGCATTGTTGAACAGGCAGTCGATCCGGCCGAATTTGTCGATCGCCGCGCCGATCAGCGCACGCATCTGGTCTTCGTCGGTGACGTCGGTCCGCCGAAACACGCAAGCCCCTCCCAGTTGCCTGGCGAGCGCCTCGCCTTCCGGCGCGCGGCGGCCCGCGACGACGACCTTGGCGCCTTCGGCGACGAATATTTCCGCCGTGCGGAGCCCGATGCCGCTGGTCGCGCCCGTGATCACCGCCACCTTGCCGTCCAGCCGTCCCATCCCGTCCCCCCCGCCCTGACAATGAACGCGCATCGCGCCCGCCGGCTTTGCCATTGATGCTTTGTTAATGACAAATCACGGCGCCGCAAACTATTCGAT
>CAXUBE010000243.1:0-4244 GCA_964249215.1 uncultured Rhodopseudomonas sp.
GGATGCGTAGATGCTCGCGCCGGCGGGCCCGATCGCAGCGACGCGAGCCGCGTGACCTGCGGCGCCAGCCTGCCGTAACCGCTCACCAGCGCGCTGCGGGCGTCCGAGCCCGCCGCCGCGTCGTGCCTCAGCGCGATGTCGATGCGGTCCGCGGGCAGCGCGGCGGGCGCGCGCTCCGGCCATTCGATCAGCACAGTGGCGCCGTCCGGCCAGGGCGTCAGTCCGAGTTCGTCGAGTTCGCGCGGATCGTCGATGCGATAGAGATCGGCGTGCAGCAGCGGCCCGGTCGGCAGGTCGTAGCTCTGCGCCAGCGTGAAGGTCGGGCTGGGTACGTCGAGATCGGCGTCGCCGGCGAGGTATCGGATCAGCGCGCGCGCCGCGGCGGTCTTGCCGGCGCCGAGATCGCCCGACAGCGTGATGGTGTCACGGGGCCCGACGAGCAGCGCGATATCGGCCATCAATTGCGCGGTGGCTGCTTCATCGCCGAGCGCGACCGACAATGTCGCGGCGGGCGTCATTCCGCCGCGTTGCGCTGGGCCTGATCGGTCGGGAATTCGCAGGTCACCCACGTGCCCTTGCCGACGATCGAATCGACCTGCACCTTGCCGCCGTGCAATTCGACAAAGGAGCGCACCAGCGAAAGGCCGAGGCCGGCGCCGCGATGCCGCGAGCCGTTCGAATGGCTTTCGAACCAGTTGAATACCCTGTCCTTGACCTCGGCCGGAATGCCGGGACCGGCGTCGGTGACCGTAAAGACGACGTTGTGGTCGTTGCGCACGGCGCTGAGCGTCACCGTGGCATGGGGCGGCGAGAAGCCGACCGCATTGGCCAGCAGATTGTACAGCACCTGCACGACGCGGCGCTCGTCGCCGACAAAGCCGCCGATGTCATCGCGGGCATCGACGAACAGCTTGATATCGTCGCGCATCAGCCGGTCCTGGATGCCTGCCGCGGCGGCATCGATCGCCTTGCGAATATCGACCCGGCCGAGCGTCAGCGTCATCGCGCCGGCGTCGATGGTGGCAAGATCGAGGATGTTGTTGATGATGGCGAGCAGCGCGTCGGTCGAGGTGGTGATGTAGTTGAGGTACTCCGCCTGCTTCTCGGTCAGCGGTCCGGTCTGCTCGTCGTTGAGGAAATGCGCGAAGCCGATGATCGTGGTCAGCGGCGAACGCAGTTCGTAGGAGACGTGGTGGACGAAATCCACCTTCATCTGGTCGGCGGTTTCCAGCGCCTCGTTGCGTTCGCGCAGCGCGCGCTCGACATTCTCGGTGTCGCTGATGTCCTGGAAGGTGAGCATGGTCGCGCCGTCGGGGAGCGGCATGGTCTTGCAGCCGAGCACGCTGCCGTCGGTGCGCTCGAGCTTGAGCGGCGGCACCGGGGTGCGGTCGTCGATGCCGGTGATGGCGCCGCGCAACGTCTGCCAGGTCGCCGCGTCGTCGAACAGCGGCCGGCACCACTCCTCCACCGTCTCGATATGCGGCTGCAGCCGCAGCGCGTCGGCCGACAGGTTCCACATCTTGGCGAAAGGCGGATTGAACAATTGCGCGCAGCCGTTGCTGCCGAACACGGCGACCGCTTCGGCGAGATTGTCGAGCGTCTCGCGCTGCACGTTGATCAGGTTGTCGAAGCGCCGCGCCAGCTCCAGGCCCTCGGTGACGTCGTCGAACAGATAGGTGACGCCGCCTTCGGGATTAGGCGTGGTGACGATGCTGAGCGCGCGGCCGTCAGGCAGATACCAGACGTCCTTTTCCGAATCGACGGCGCGATAGGCTTCGTGCAGCTTCGCCTTCCAGGCGCGGAAGTCCGGCTGCTCGGGAAGCTTGCGCGCGGCGCGCAGCCGGTCGAGCACGCTGGAATCATCCGGACTGCCGTCGAGAAAGGCGCGGTCGAGGTCCCACAGCCGGCGGTAGGAGTCATTGTAGAACGACAGCCGCCGCTGCGCGTCGAACACCGCGACCCCGGACGACAATTGGTCGAGCGTGCGGCGGTGCGCTTCCGCCATCCGCACCAGCGCCGCGCTGAGCGCCGCGGCCTCGCTGGCGTCGATCGCCATCCCGGCGCTGCCGCCGCGCACCTTTAGCGCGTGCACGTCGTAGATTCGCCGCTCGCCGCCGGCGACGATCGGCAGCCGCGCGGTGAAGCTCGCATTGTCGTTCAACGCGCGTGCGAGGTTGCTGCGGTCGTCGCTGTCGAGCAGTTCGAGGTTGCGGGCGATCGCGTCATTGACGTTGCCGGCGTCGGTGGCGCCCGCATAGGCGGCATTGACGAAGCCGAGTTCGCCGCCGGCGCCGCGGCCGCAAAGCCGCGCAGCGCGTCGGTCTCGTCCTGCAGAGCCTTGAAGCGCAGCGTCATCTCGGCAAGTTCGCGCCGCAGCCCGCTGAGTTCGCGAATTCTCACGATCGCCTGGCCGCCGATGGCGCGGCCTATCGCCTCGATCGCCCGCCCGCCGGAAGTAACAAGATGCAGCGCGAAGCCTTCGCCGGATTCCAGCAGTGCGTCGACGGCATGATCCATCTGCAAAGCGGGTTCGGGCGGCAGCCAGGTGCCGAAGGCGAGCAGGCGTTGCGGGTGCGCGAGATGCGCGTCCTGCGGTACCACCAGCGCGGCATCGCCGCTGATCTGCGGACGGCTGTCGCCGGCGGCCCATGCGATCAGGATCTGCGGTTCGGCAAACAGCAGCGCGCGGAAGCGATCCGCCTCGGCTTGCAGGTTGTGAATTTCGGACCGCAACCGCGTCTCGCTGGCGGCTGCGCGCAGCCGCGTGCGCATCAGCAGGATCGCGGACACCACCGAGAAGCTTACCACCGCCAGCGCCATGGCCAGCGTCACCATCTCGTGGCGCGTGAGATCGGCAAACAGCGCCGCGGTGAAATCTGCCACCGCGGAGTCGGCGGCGCCGGCCGGCGACGACGTCGCGAGCGCGGCGACGCATGCGCCGCGCACCAGCGATGTGCACGACAGCATGCCTCGACGCATCGACGCGATCACGCCTGACATGAATGGCCCCAAATCCCCCGACGCCCAAGCTGTTCGCCGGGTCGTCGCCGATTCGATGGACATTATCCTCATCGGGACTCGGCCGGTAAGAGTCCAGATCGTGAACGCCGAAAGCTTCGCGTGCAAAAGCGACCGGAATTATTTCCGAAGCCGCGACAACGACATCGCGACTACCTACCGGTCGAGCCGAAGCCGCCGGCGCCGCGGCCGGTGTCGGACAACGACGCGCTGACGATCAGTTCGGCGCGCGTCACCGGCGCGATCACCATCTGCGCGATGCGTTCGCCGCGCCGAACCGTAAACGCCTCGGCGCCGTGATTGATCAGCAAGATCTTGATCTCGCCGCGGTAATCCGCGTCGACGGTGCCGGGCGCATTCAGCACCGTGACGCCGTGGCTGGCGGCGAGGCCGGAGCGCGGACGCACCTGCGCCTCGTAGCCGGCCTGCAGCGCGATCATCAGGGCGGTCGGAATCAGCGCGGTTTGTCCGGGAGTTAGCGTCAGCGGCGCCTCGACCGGCACCGCGGCAAGCAGATCCATGCCGGCGGCCTGCGCGCTCTGATACGCCGGCAGCGGCAGGCCAAGCCCATGCGGCATCTGCAGAATTTCGAGTTTGACGACGTTCACGCCGGGCTCCCGATGGCCTGCGCGATCCGCTCCATCAGCGTGCGCGCGACGGCGTCCTTGGTCATCGCGGGCCACGCCTGCTCGGCGATGGCGTCGCCCGATTTCATCAGCAAATGCACGGTGTTACGGTCGCCGCCCATGATGCCGGTGGCGGGCGATACGTCGTTGGCGACGATCCAGTCGCAGCCCTTGCGGGCCAGCTTGGCGCGGGCGTTGTCGAGCAGGTGCTCGGTCTCGGCGGCGAAGCCGATCACCAGGCCCGGGCGGTCGTCCTTCAACTTCGCGACGGTCGCCAGAATGTCCGGGTTTTCAACGAGCTGCAGCGCCGGCGCGCCGGCCGCGGCTTTCTTCAGCTTGTGCTCGCCGGCGCTCGCGACGCGCCAATCGGCCACGGCCGCCGAGAAAATCGCGACATCGGCGGGCAATGCCGCGGACACTTCCGCGAGCATGTCGCGCGCGGATTCCACACGCCTGACAACGACTTGCGGCGGGTCCGGCAGCGTCACCGGACCCGACACGAGGATCACCTCGGCGCCGGCCGCGGCCGCCGCCGCGGCGATCGCGTAGCCCTGCTTGCCGGACGAGCGATTGGCGATGTAGCGCACCGGATCGATCGGC
>CAXUBE010000244.1:0-4239 GCA_964249215.1 uncultured Rhodopseudomonas sp.
GACACCGTCGGCATCGAGACCGGCTTCATGACCACGATCCACGCCTACACCGGCGACCAGCCGACGCTCGACACGCTGCACAAGGACCTCTATCGCGGTCGCGCCGCTGCGATGTCGATGATTCCGACCTCGACCGGCGCCGCCAAGGCGATCGGGCTGGTACTACCAGAATTGAAAGGCAAGCTCGACGGCGTCGCGATCCGCGTGCCGACGCCGAACGTGTCGGTGGTCGACCTCAAGATCGTCGCGAAAAGAGCCACCACCAAGGAAGAGATCAACGAGGCCATCAAGCGCGCCGCGGACCAGCAGCTCAAGGGTATTCTCGCCTACACGTCCGCGCCGAACGTATCGATCGACTTCAACCATGATCCGCATTCGTCGACCTTCGCGTTCGATCAGACCAAGGTGCAGAACGGCACGCTGGTACGCGTGATGTCCTGGTACGACAACGAATGGGGCTTCTCCAACCGCATGGCCGACACCGCCGTCGCGATGGGCAAGCTGATCTGACGCACGGATGACCAAGCCGTTCCGCATACTCGATGACGTCGACGTCAAAGGCAGGCGCGTGCTGCTGCGCGTCGACCTCAACGTCCCGATGGACAACGGCAGGGTCGGCGACACCACGCGGATCGAACGCGTGGTGCCGACCATCACCGAACTCGCCGGCAAGGGTGCGCGGGTGATCCTGCTCGCGCATTTCGGCCGGCCGAAGGGGCGCGATGAAAAAGATTCGCTGAAGCCGGTCGCGGCCGAACTGTCGAGGATCATCGCCAAGCCGGTGGGGTTCGCCGCCGATTGCGTCGGCGAGGTCGCGGAAAAGGCCGTCGCGGCGATGCAGGACGGCGACATCCTGTGTCTGGAAAACACCCGCTTCCACGAGGAAGAAGAGAAGAACGATCCGGGCTTCGTCGATCGGTTGGCAAAGCTCGGCGACATCTTCGTCAACGAAGCGTTCTCCGCGGCGCACCGCGCCCATGCCTCGACCGAAGGACTCGGCCACAGGCTGCCGGCCTATGCCGGCCGCACCATGCAGGCTGAACTCGACGCACTCAACAAGACATTGGAGGCCCCGGCCAGGCCGGTGATCGCGATCGTCGGCGGCGCCAAGGTGTCGAGCAAGATCGAGCTCCTCGAAAATCTCGTCGGCAAGGTCGACGCGCTGGTGATCGGCGGCGGCATGGCCAATACTTTTCTGCATGCGCAGGGCATCGGCATCGGCAAGTCGCTCGCGGAAAAAGACCTCGCCGCCACGGCGTTGCGGATCATCGACAAAGCCGACGCTGCCCGTTGCGCGATCATCCTGCCGGTCGATGCGATCGTGGCGTTTCAGTTCGCGGCCAACGCGCCGTCGCACGCCTGCGGGCTCGACGCTATTCCGGCCGAGGGAATGATCCTCGACGTCGGACCGCGCGCGATCGCGCGGATCAATTCGGCGATCGACGACGCCGCGACGCTGGTGTGGAACGGCCCGGTCGGCGCGTTCGAGACCCCGCCATTCGATCGCGGCACCATGGCCGTGGCGAAGCATGCCGCGGAGCGTACCAGGGCCGGCAAACTGGTCTCGGTGGCAGGCGGCGGCGACACAGTCGCGGCGCTCAATCAGGCCGGGGTTGCCGGTGATTTCAGCTATATATCAACAGCAGGCGGCGCATTTCTGGAATGGATGGAGGGCAAGCCGCTGCCCGGCGTCGAGGTGTTGCGCGCCCGCTAAGCTTGCCGCCGCGGCGATCCGGGCCTACGTTACATGTAACGCTGAGCAGCGGGACAGTGCGGAGATGTTCGCCGATATCCCTTGCCGTGCTGCCGATGACGACTGAACTGCGTGACGTGCCGGCCTTGCGCATTCCGTTGCAGCCACAACCGACAAATGGTCTTGTGCAGCACTCGCAAATCATGATCGACAAGATCACCGCGGTGGCATCGCGCCGGATCGGGCCGCAGATCGGCCGGCTGTCGAACGCCGACCTGACTGCCGTCGATCGCGCGCTTGCCATGTTCCTTGGACTCGTCTGACAACGGACACCGTCAAGAGACCACCAGGAGACCCAGATGAATCTCGCCGACCTCAACAGGATCGCCACGGCCATGGTCGCGCCGGGCAAGGGTCTGCTCGCCGCCGACGAATCATCCGGCACGATCAAGAAGCGGTTTGACGTGATCGGCGTGGAGTCCACCGAGACCAGCCGCCGCGACTACCGCGAGATGCTGTTTTCCGCGAAAGACGCGATGACCAACTACGTCTCCGGCGTCATCCTGTATGACGAGACGATCTCGCAGAACGCCAAGGACGGCACGCCGCTGGTCAAACTGATCGAAGCCGCCGGTTCGATCCCCGGCATCAAAGTGGACGAAGGCACCCAGCCGCTGCCGAATTGTCCCGGCGAAACCATCACCGCAGGGCTCGACAAGCTCGCCGAACGGCTGGCGAGCTACTACAAACAGGGCGCGCGGTTCGCGAAATGGCGCGCCGTGATCGACATCGGCGGCAGGATTCCGAGCTACACCGCCGTCCATACCAATGCGCATGCGCTGGCGCGCTACTCCGCGCTGTGCCAGGCCGCGCAGATCGTGCCGATCGTCGAGCCGGAAGTGCTGATGGACGGCGATCACGGCATCGACCGCTGCTGCGAGGTCACCGAATTCGTGCTGAAGGAGACGTTCCAGGCGCTGTATGCTCAGAAGGTCGCGCTGGAAGGCATGATCCTGAAACCGAACATGGCGGTCTCCGGCAAGAAATCGATCACGCAGGCGAGCGTCGCCGAGGTAGCAGAGAAGACGGTGCGGCTGCTGAAGAACTGCGTGCCCGCCGCGGTGCCCGGAATCGCGTTTCTCTCCGGTGGCCAGTCCGACGAGGACGCCACCGCGCATCTCGACGCCATGAACAGGATCGGCGGCCTGCCCTGGCCGCTGACCTTCTCCTATGGCCGCGCGCTGCAGGCCGCGCCCCAAAAAGCATGGTCCGGCAAAAGCGAGAACGTCGCCGCCGGGCAGCAAGCCTTCATCCACCGGGCGCGAATGAATTCGCTCGCCAGCAAGGGCGAGTGGTCATCCGGCCTGGAGCGGAAGGCGGCATAGTCCGGATGGCCAGCAAACCCGCCCCGCCGCGTCCGGCGCCCCGGATCTATCTCGCCACGCCGGCGGTGGACGATCCCGCCGCGATGCTGGTGATTTTGCCGGCGCTGCTGCAAAACAGCGCCGTCGCGGCGGTCCTGCTGCAGCTGGCGATGGCCGATCAGCGCACGCTGATCACGCGCGCCAAGGCACTCGCGCCGGCGGTGCAACAGGCCGGCGCGGCGTTGCTGATCGATCGGCATCCGCAGATCGTCGCGCGCGCCGGCGCAGATGGCGCGCATCTGGATGGCATCGCCGCGCTGCAGGAGTGGCGACCGAATTTGCAGCCGGACCGCATCGCCGGCGTCGGCGGACTCGTCACACGCCACGACTCGATGCTGGCCGGCGAAACCGGCGCCGATTACGTGCTGTTCGGCGAGCCCGATCACGAGGGCAAGCGGCCCTCCGCCGAGGCGATCGCCGATCGGCTGCAATGGTGGGCCGAATTGTTCGAGCCGCCTTGCGTCGGCTATGCGACGTCATACGACGAAGCGCGTGCATTCGCGTCGGTCGGCGCGGACTTCGTGCTGGTCGGCGACTTCGTCTGGCGGGACGCGCGCGGGCCTGCCGCAGCGCTGGCGAACGTCGCGGACGCGATCGGCGAAGGCTTCGCCGCCTCCGGCGCAAGCGCGCAGGCGCTGGGATGATGCCAAGATGACGACGCTGCGCACGCTGATGGTATTGACGACGACGCTGCTGATCGCGCATGGCGCGGCCGCGCAGGTGCCGCTGACGCCGCCGCAGCCCAATCCGTTTCCAAAGCCGATCGGCCCGGAAAAACCGAAACCTAAAAAGCCGCCGGTGGCGAAAAAGCCGGCGCCGGTCGCCACGCCGCCGGCTCCCGTCGCGCCGAAGCCGCCGACGCCGGCCGCCGACGATCCGAACGTCGACCTGGTGTTCGGCGCCTATCAGCGCGGCCAGTACAAGACCGCCTTCGACCTCGCCAGCGCGCGCGCCAAGACCGGCGACGCCAAGGCCATGACCATGCTGGGCGAGCTCTATTCCAACGCCATGGGCATCCGGCGCGACTACGCCAAGGCGGTCGAATGGTACAAGCGCGCTGCTGATGCCGGCGACCGCGAGGCGATGTTCGCGCTCGCCATGATGCGCATCGCGGGCCGCGGC
>CAXUBE010000245.1:0-1959 GCA_964249215.1 uncultured Rhodopseudomonas sp.
GCGTGGCGCTGCTCGCGGCGGTGCTGACGTCGTCGTGCCCGGTGATCGTCAATTTCTCCCGCAGCTTCCATTTCTCCACCGTGACGACCTGCGTCACCACGCTGGCCTTGATCGCGATGCTGCGCTCGCGCCGCTTCGCCAGCGTCGGATGGGCGATCGTGTTCGGCGTCTGCCTCGGCCTGATGCCGCTGGCGCGGACCATGACGATCGCGTTCCTGCCGGGCGTCGCCGCGGCCGCGCTGATTTACGTCGTGGTCGAGCCCCGCGATCGTCGCCGCCGGCTGATCGTGCTGCTGTGCGCGCTGCTGCTCGCAGCCGCCGTGGCGGCGATCTGGTTGGGGCGGAACGGCGTGATGGTCGCGCAATATCTGCAGCAGTTCGGTTACGGCGCGCAGGCCGCCGAATACGGTCCGCGGCCGTCGCTGCTGTCGTTCGACGCCGCGGTCACCGCGACGCGCCATCTTCTCCTCGACATCTATCTGCCGCACGTCGTCATCCTGATGCTCGGCGTCGCCGCCGCGATCGTCGCGGCATGCAAAGATCTGGTCGCGAACGGGGCGGGCGCTGCACTTGAGCGGTTCAAGGTCTCGGCGATGTTGCCGCTCGCGGTGTTTCTCGCCGAGGCGATGCTGGCGGTGTCGAGCACGGGCAATCACGGCAGCGCGTTCTTCGCGCCGTTGATGCCGGCGTTTTTCGTCACCTCCGTCTGCGCGCTGGATCATGTCGGCCGCTCGCGCGGCTGGCGCGCATTGTCCGCGGTAGCGGTCGGCGTCGTGGTGCTGATGGCGGGTCTGCCGGCGATCGACCTCGGCGGCAAGCTGGCGCGATATCGGGAAGTCGAGATCCCCGGCTTCGGTCCGGCCGTCGTCGGCGACGGCCGCGGCACCATTCAGAGGGTCGAATCGCGCGCGGGCTTCGGCGACAAGACCATGACCCAGCCGGTCGACGCCGCGACCGCCCGCGAATGGGTCGCGTTGGATTATCGTACCGCCGAGACCATCACACGCGACATCGGCCAGCACGCGGTCGTCGTGTTCGGGTTTCGCCACGAATTGTTCAACGTCAACACACTCAATCTTCAGCAATTGTTGCGCATGCGCAGCGCGTTCGGCGTGAGACAGATCGAGCCGACCATGACAGGCGAGTCGGTCGAGGGCTATCTCGGCTGGCTCGGGCGGGAGGCCGGCAATGCCTGCGCGCTGTTGACCTCCGACCGTCCGGGCGCCGATTTTCCCCCGGCCGTCAATCGTCCGATGATGGAGCAGGCGGCGCGGCAGGCGAATTTCACGCCGGCGCTGTCTTGGCCCATTCCGGACGGCCAGGTCGTTACGCTGTGGAAACCTGGGGCCAAGCCTGCCAATTGCCTGTAGATGGGATGCGCAGGACGGTGACGCGCAAGCTCGCTCGGTTCGCGCGGCAGGAATTCAACTTCCGGATCGGCTCGTTGACACAGCGCGGGATCCGGCGAAGGCGGCATCGGCGGCGTTCCCATCGATCGCTTGACTGTTTGCAAACGCCGTACGAAGCAATAAATTGGTTCGGATTTGAATGATGCGACGGCTTGTTTAGACCTGCATATTGCTTTCATCGGTCGATCATTTCTCAGGCACGAGGCGGCCCACGGAAAATTCGGGATTTCAGGCTCGCTGGCGGCCGGTACGTCGCGCCGATCAACCTTGATCCCGGCTGGCTGCGGCGGCGATCGCCGATCAAATACGAGGTTCGAACTGGTGTGGGAAAGGCTTCAATTCCGGTTCGGACGGAAGAGGCGCGCATCGCCCGCGTCGCCCCCTCGAGCGACGACGGCCGGCGCATCCGCCATGGTCGACGGTTCCGGCATCAGCAGCGGACCCGGAACGGAGATGGAGCACGACAAAAACATCGGCTTTGGCACGGCCGTCCCGATCCCGCCGGATCTCGATCCGGACTATTACCTGTCGGTCTACGCGGATCTGCGCG
>CAXUBE010000245.1:2059-4231 GCA_964249215.1 uncultured Rhodopseudomonas sp.
CCGCCGGCATCGATCCGGTCGAGCACTGGCTCGCCTTCGGCCGCCACGAAGGCCGGCTCGGCCGTTCGCCCGACAGCCGTGTCGCGCCCCGGCATGACGATCCGAGGATGGCGGACTTCGACCCGGAATTCTACCTCGCGCGCCATCCGGATCTGCGCGCCGCCGGCATCGATCCGGTCGAGCACTGGCTCGCCTTCGGCCGCCACGAAGGCCGACTCGGAAGCGGGCCGCCGGCCACCGATCAGCATCCCGGACAGGATTCCGAGAAGGAAGGCGGGCTGGAGGATTTCGACCCCGAATTCTATCTGGCGCTCTATCCGGACCTCAAGCGTGCCAACGTCGATCCGCTGCAGCATTGGCTGCAGCACGGCAAAGCCGAGGGCCGCGTCGGCAAGGTCCCGCCGGAGTTCACCAATATCGATTTCGATCCGGCGTACTATCTTGCGCTGTATCCGGATCTTGCCGACGCCGGGGTCGATCCGCACGCGCATTGGCGCGCGCACGGCCGCAGCGAAGGCCGCAGCGGATCGCTCGACCTGCGGATGTCCGGCTCGCTCGACGATCTGGACGCGACAAAGAAAACCCTGCTGATCGTTTCGCACGAGGCCTCGCGCACCGGGGCGCCGATCCTGGCGCTGAACATCGTCGAGGGCCTGCGCGAGCGCTTCAACCTCGTGATCTATCTGCTCGATGGTGGCGCGCTCGCACCCGAATTCGCCCGCCAATCGAAGGCCTGCTTCCAGACCAGCGATCTGGGACCGCTCAACGCCACCTTTGCGATCAGAAAAATCATCGCGCAAGTGCAGCCGGACGCGGCCTTGGTCAATTCCGTGGTCTCGCACGGCGTGCTGCCGGCTTTGGCCAGCGCCTCGATTCCGATCGTGATGCTGGTGCACGAATTTGCGAGCTACGTGCATCCGCGCAGCACCATGGAAAACGTCATCCGCTGTTCGTCGCGGCTGATCTTCTCGGCGCCGATCGTGCAGGCCGACGCGGTCCGCTGCTTTCCCGAATGGACGCCGACGCAGCGCTGCAGCGTGCTGCCGCAGGGCCGCTGCCTGATCGACGCGATCGAGCCGTCGCGCGATATTTCCGAACTTTATCGTCCGGCGTCGGCGTCGACGCGGGTGATCATCGGCGCCGGCAGCGTGTCGCTGCGCAAGGGCTGCGATCTGTTCGTCCAATGCGCGCAGCAGATCGTGTCCCGCGCGCCGAACGAGGATATCCGTTTCATCTGGATCGGACACGGCTACGATCCCGCAAAGGACATGCGCTATTCCGTCTACATCCACGAGCAGATCGAACGCAGCGGCCTGCGGGGCCGGATCGATTTCATCGGCGAACTGGCCTCGATGGAGGAGGCCTATGAAAAAGCCGACATGCTGCTGCTGACGTCGCGGCTCGATCCGCTCCCCAATGTGGGGATCGACGCGATCTGCGTCGGGCTGCCGATCGTATGCTTCGAATCCGGCTCCGGCATTGCCGACATCCTGCGCGAGGAGGGCTTGCTGGAGCTCTGCGTCGCGCCCTATATGGATACCTCGGCGATGGCCGACCGGGCGCTTCGCGTGCTCGGCGATGCGTCGATCAATGACGACCTGATCTCGCGGTTGAAGCAGATCGGCGCGCGGCGCTTCGACATGACCGCCTATGTCGCGGCGATCGAAACGCTGCTGACGGCGTCGATCGCCGACGGCATCGGCGAGGAGGACGACGTCCTGACGATTCTGGACAGCGGCCGGTTCGACCGCGACTACTGGTGGGACGGCAATTCGCCGGCGCCCGACCTCGCCGATTGCGTGCGCCGCTTCGTGCGGGCGGGACGCGCGGGGCTCGCGCGGCGTTCCCCGATGCGGAATTTCGATCTCGAGCTGACGGCGCCGTCGAACGAAATCGGCGACGCCGACGCCTTTGCGACCTATCTCCGCCGCGGTCCGCCGGCCGCTGCAAGCAGCGGCGACGAGGCGCGGCCGGCGGACGGCGCCGCATCCGGCGATGCCGCGCCGGCCTCCTATTCCGCGGACCGGTGGAGGGCATGAAATACCTGGTGCTCGGCGGCCGCGGCTTCATCGGATCGCATCTGGTCGATGCCCAGCTAGCGCAGGGCCCCCACGTTAGGTGTTTAGACCCGCCGCATGTCGTACCGCCCCGCCACTCGCGCCTCGATCATCC
>CAXUBE010000246.1:0-247 GCA_964249215.1 uncultured Rhodopseudomonas sp.
CGCTGGGCATGCGCCGGCGCGGCGGCGGCTGTCAAGGCCAGCGTCGCGGCGGCGGCGATCGCCATCACTGTCTTCTTCATGGCTCAAACCCTTTCGTATCAGGACCGGCAATCATTCTTCGCCGGATGTGCGAAATTTTCATGCCGCAGTTGAATGGTCAATGAACGTGGCCGGCTGATGGCGGCCACAATCTTGGTCGTGCTTTGGACGGTCTTTGTTCAACCGCGGGCGCTGGTGAATGCATCGG
>CAXUBE010000246.1:257-4223 GCA_964249215.1 uncultured Rhodopseudomonas sp.
GACCAGGACGTCCGCAGCGCGGTCTGCCCCGCCGGCGGCAATGCGCGCACCGCCGGCCAGGTCTATGGATGCCTGGGCTGCAGCGCGCAATGCGGGCGCTGCGTGCGCACCATCCGCAAGATCATGACCGAGGCGCTGCAGCCGGCGCCTTGCCCGAATGCCGCGATCTGCGCAAACGCGCAGGGCGTCGCCGAACGGGCGGCCTGATTCCGCTTCCAGCTTTTCGTCCATCACCTTCGGGGCCCGCAATATTTCCCGGGTCGACGCTTGATGCTTGCGATCATGTCCGATTTTGATCTAGAACCATTCTAAGAAATGGCTCGATCGAGCGAGACCACGATTTTTGCTGTTGCGACAGGAGTTTGCATGAAGGGCGATGCCAAAGTCATCGAATATCTCAACCGGGGCCTGCGCAGCGAGCTGACCGCGATCAGCCAGTACTGGCTGCACTACCGGCTGCTCGCCAATTGGGGCCTGAAGGACCTCGCCAAGCAGTGGCGCAAGGAATCGATCGAGGAGATGGTGCACGCCGACAAATTGACCGACCGGATCATATTTCTCGACGGTTTTCCGAATATGCAGGTGCTCGACCCTCTGAATATCGGCCAGAACGTCAAGGAAATCCTGACCGCCGACCTGCAGGCCGAGATCGGCGCGCGGACGCTGTATCAGGAGGCGGCGACCTACTGCCAGAGCGTGAAGGACTACGTGTCGCGCGATCTGTTCGAGGACCTGATGAAGGACGAGGAGCATCACATCGATTTCCTCGAAACCCAGCTCGACCTTGTCAGCAAGATCGGCGTCGAGCTCTATCAGTCGTCGCATATCGGCGAACTGGATCACGACTAGGCCCGAGCGGCAAGCCTACGACGTCCGACGCGGCGGCGTGTCGGGCGTCAACGGACAGTCAGCGAAAGCCGCCTGCACCGCCGGACCGGAGTTTGCGACGTTGAATTCGGCCGAGGTGCGGGCGGCGTTCAACGAACGGACCCGGACATAGAGCTGGTTCGCGCCCGCCATGTCGGCAATGAACTGCGCCACCGCCGGTTTGTTCTCGATCACGATGACTTGGTAGCCGAGCAGCACGCGGGAATCGACATTGTCGCGCCCCGGCCGATCGTCGAAGCGATAGCCGAATGTGGAATTCTTGTCGCTTCCGATCTTGAACTCGAACGCGATCCGGACGATGGGCTTGTTTTCGAAACAACTGAGCTGAAGGCTCGCCGGGCGGGACGCCAGTTCAGCGCTGTTGTTGCTCTTCAAGGTCCGGAGGAAGGCACCGGAGACCGGCGCAGCCGTCACGCGATCGACGTGGCGATCGATCAGCCAATCACCGGACCTCGCAGCCGTCGAAAATGGCGGCGGATCGTCGGTGATACACCCGGTCAGCACCGCCAACGCTGCCAACGCCACCCAACGCACGCCAGCCTCCAATCGCCATGCGCATTTTGCAACCGCTGCGCTAGTAGTGCAAGCAGGTTTTCCGCAAACCGCCGGCGCGTCCCGTTATCGCGTCGACGGCGAACGCCGCCACGGCCAGTCGATGACCCCGGCGCAATACAGCGCCCACCAGATGATCAGCGGCTGCGCCGCCAGCCGCGGCCCGTGGTAAAGCCAGCTATTGGGAAGGCCGGGAACGTCGACGCCGTCGAACGCGTGCTTGAAATTCGCCGGCCAGACGCACAGCGCGTAGAGCGCGAAGGCGACCCCGCTCCACCAGCGCAACGGCCGCGTCACCAGCGCCACTGCGCCGGCGATTTCGCACAGCCCGGTGAGCAGGATCACCTGCGGCGCGAACGGCACCCAGGACGGGGTGATCGAGAGCAGCTTGTCCGGCGCGTAAAGATGCGCGACGCCGGCGCTTGCGAAAAACGCCGCCAGCAGCCACCGCATCGCGCGCCGGCCGGTGCCGGACGACGCCGGCGCGTGCGGTGCCGGAAGGTCGTTCACGGCCGGCCCGATCAGGGTTTGTCGACGATTTCGGTATGGGGCCGATCGTCGCCGCGCGCCGTCTCCTCGTGCCAGCGGCCTTTTTCGTCCTCGTACTGGATGACTTCGGTATTGCCGGGAACGCGCTGCTCGGCGGCGGCGCGCTTGGCCGCCGCAGACGCCAAGGCGTGGGTCGCGAACGGCTCGGAGAAAACGTCGCCGACCTTGTAGGCCCAGCCGCCGTCATGCTCGACGACCCTGTACAGCACTTCGTTCATGTGATGACTCTCTCTTCGGCGGTAATGCCGCCATTCGACGGGATGCCGCTGCGCACTGTGACGCGTCTGCTCCGCCGCGCAACCAACGTGCGCGCTCAGGCGATGTTCCGCCAGGCCTGATGAGATCCATGCCTCGGCACTGCAATTCGTGCGCAAGCTGTCGGGTTTCAACGCGCCGTCGCAGGCCAACCGGGCGGCGTTCGATCGCGCGGTCCGCGAGGTCACGCAAATCGGCGCGCACGCTGCTGGCGTCGCTGCACACCCACGCCGCGCCGCGCGACCGCGAGATCGAGGCCGAGAAGGCCCGCGAGCGCTCCCGCGCCAGATTTGGCTGAGCATCGTCCGAACACCCGCTGATTAAATCTCGCGGCTCGAATGGCAACTACGCGTCCCATTCGACCGGCAAATTGAGCAGGCCGCGGAAAGCCCAGCCGCCGATCCGCACCGGCTCGGACGGATCGAGCCGCAGCCGCTTCAGCCTGGCGAAGATGCCGGGCAGCGCCACGTCGGCGACCATCGCGCGCGAGGCAAACGCGCCGGCGCAATAATGCGGGCCGGCGCCGAATGCGATGCTCTTTGCGGTATCGCGCGACAGATCGAACGCGTCCGGATCGCTGAAGAATTGTTCGTCGCGATTGGCCGAGCCGAACATGAAGAACACGCGGTCCTCGGGCTCGAAATCGATGCCGCCATAGGACCATTGCTTCGCCACCCGCCGCGGCGACATGCCGATCGGCGCGATCCAGCGCGCATATTCCTCGAACACCTGCAGCCAGGTCGCCGCGCCGCTCGTCACCTTGGCGTATTCCGCGGGATGGCAGAGCAGCGCCCAGACCGTGCCCGAGATCGCATCGCGCGGCTCGTTCTGCCCGCCGGAAATCGCGAGCTTGATGTTGGCGCGGACGCTCTCCGGCGCCATGCCGGAGCGCAGCAGCACGCTGAGGATCGAATGGTCCGGGTGCCGCGTCAGCACCGGGATCATGTCGTCGATCGCCGCATCGATGCCCGCGGTCGCGGCATGGCAGCGCGCCTCGATGTCCTTGTTGCCGGCGTAGTTGGCGATGCCGTCGATCATCGCCTGCGACCAGGCGTCCATGTCCTGATAGCGAATGTTGGTCAGGCCGGTGACGTGCTTGAGGCATTCCGCCGATAGCGGCAGCGCGAACGCCTTGGTGAGGTCGGCGCGACGCAGCGGCGCGATCTCCTCCAGGATGCGGTCGGCGTGGGCCTGAAACTGGGCGCGCCAGACCTCCTTGACGGTGCGCGGCGACACCGCGGGAAACATCGCGGCGCGCTCGGCCATGTGCGCGTCGCCGTCCTTGCGCATCATGTTGTGGCCCATCAGCGTGTTCATCAGTCCCGCGGGCTGGTGCGACGAGAACACGTCGATGCGCTTCTCCGACACGAAGATATCGTCGCGCCGCGTGAATACCGTGGAGTTGAGCTGCGGCACGAAGGCGATCGGCGCCTCCGCCCGCATCTGCGCCAGCGCCGGATAGGGATCGGCCCAGAACGCGGCGACGTCGATATCGAAGGAGGGGGCATTGCTCATGGCGTCGATGTCTTTGCGTTATTGCAGGAAGGTTGTCGGCCGGGGTCGAATTATATCGTTTTCTGCAGGACGACGCCGCGAACCTAGCGACCTCGCGCGGCATTGTCAGCGGGCGAACTTGCTGCGATGCGGGAGGGCCGCTGGTGAGCGCGCCGATACGCCGGACATGCGTCATCGCCCCTGTTGTTTGGTCGGCGCGGGGGCGCC
>CAXUBE010000247.1:0-4183 GCA_964249215.1 uncultured Rhodopseudomonas sp.
GGCCAAGGCTGCGCCGACGCCGACCCACGCGGCGAAGGCCAGCAGCCGGCCCGATGCCCGCAGCGACGCGAGGCCGAGGCCCATTGCCGACGCGGCGATCAACGCCGAGCGGCCGAACGATCCGCCGACACCGGCGCTCCAGGTGCTCGCCCGTAACAATTCCGCGGCCGGCAGATCGCCGACGTCGAGCCCCTGCAGGCCGACCGAGCCGAAGAGCCCGATCAATCCGACGATGCTGACCGCGGCGATCATTTTCGGCGCGGCGGAATGTGGTAGCAGCGGCACCAGCCAGGCGAGCGCAAAAGCGCCGCCGGCGCCTGCGAACAGCCCGAGATAGATCAGCAGCCGCGCGATCCAGATCGCCGAGTGCCGCGCGGTGTTGTCGCTGACGGTGACGGCCGGCAGAGCGGTGCCCGCCGCCCCGATGGTGAACGCCAGCGCGCCGCCGACGGGGTGACCATCCTGCGAGATCACCCGCCAGCTCAGCACATAGGCCCCCGCGGCCAACGGCTCGGGCGGCGTCAACATCAGCGTCGCGCCGTCGCGGTCGACCTGCGCGATCGGCGTGACCTTGCCGCGCGCGTCGTACAGCCGCATCGCGACCCGCTCGACCGCCTCGTTGAACGTCAGCGACAATCGCGACGGCGGCGCCGACAGCACCGCATCAGGCGCGGGAACGCTCGCGATCAGGCTCGCATGCGCAAAACCCGCGGTCGGGTTCGCCGCAAGCAGCAACAGCGCGAGGACGGCGGCGGGGCAGAACACCAGCGCGGATGCAACCCGCCGCGTCACGTCCTGGGTTTCACCCGCACGGCCGGCGCGGGCTCCCGCAGATCACGCGTGTTCTGTCCGGCGGCCGGAATCTCGATCCAGCGATGCACGCCCTGCTCGCATTCCTGCACAACCGGAAAATACAGGCTGGAGTCGGGCGCCTCCGGCAGCTTCATCAGCAACCCGAAAGTGTCGAACAGATTGTCCGGCAACGGTCCGCCGCGCCACGACACTTCGTCCACCGTCTCGCTGATGCTCTTGCCGTGCATGCCGGGTTGCGGGCTATCGATCTTGCGCGTCCTGATCTCGACGCTCCAGCCCGGCTTCATCTGCGGCTTCACGCTCACGACGCCGTCGGGAAGCTTGATCCGCAGAACCGTCGTGGCGCTGCCGCCGCAGCCATGCGACACGGTGAATCCGGCCTGGACGTAGCTGCCGGCGACGGCTTCGCTCGGCTGCACCGTGACATGCGCGGCGGCGGCCGACAGATCAAGCGCGAGGCATAGCGGCGCCAGCAAACATGATGCGATGCGGAATGTCATGCCGGCTCACATCTTCATGCCGGAATGATTCATCCCGGAATGATCCATGTGGTCCATTGCGCCATCCTGTCTTGCGGCGGCGGGGCCGTTTGCACCGACGCCTTGCACGTCGAGGCTGAGCTTGACCTTGCCGGCCCTCTCGAATTCGAGCGTGATCGGCAATCTGTCGCCCTGCTTCAGCGGCGCTTTCAAATCCATCAGCATCAGATGATAACCGCCGGGCGCGAGCTTGACGGTCTTGCCGGGCGCGATCTCGACGCCCTTGTCGAGCGGGCGCATGGTCATGACGCCGTCCTTTACGCTCATCTCGTGCACTTCGAGCCGCGCGGCGTTGTCGGACGTGCCGCCGATCAGCCGGTCGGCGCTGGTTCCCTTGTTCTCGATGGTGAGATAGCCGCCCGCGACCTTGGCGCCGCCCGGCGTGGCGCGGCTCCAGGATTGCGAAATCACGAGATCGCCGGCCCTGACGTCGTCGGCGTGCGCTGCCCCGGTCAGGGTCAGCATCGTCGCGGCGACGAGGAGCGAACGCGAAAGGTGTGTCATCTTCAATTCTTTCGTTGTGATGTTGAGGTATTGACCACGAACAGACGCACGGGGAAAACCAAGCTCGCGTGATCAGAAGGTGTATTTCGCGGCGAGCACGTAAGTGCGCCCCGGGAACGGATGAAACAGGAAATATTGCTCGTTGAAGACGTTGTCGATGCCGGCATCGAACGAGAAATTCCGCGTCGCATTGTAGTGCAGCTTGACGTCGGCCACGATATAGTTGTCGAACGCGCCGTAGACATGCGAGATGATGTCGGTGTTGTCGAGCGTCGAATATTGCTTGCCGCTGTAGCGCGCCGCCGCGGTGAAAGCCCAGGCCTGGTTCGGCCGGTAGGTGACGCCGAATTTGGCGCGCCAGTCGGGAACGTAAGGCACGCGCTTGCCGACCACGGTGTCCGGCTTGCCGGTCAAAGGATCGGTGCCGACCCAGGTCGGGTCCGACAGGATCCGGGAATCGACGTAGGTCACGCTGCCGAACACTTCTAGTCCGGCGATCAGCACATTGTTCTTGTCGGCTGCGAGTTCGACGCCCCGCATCCGGATTGCCGCGACATTGCCGATCGTGGTGGTCGGCACCTGCGCGCCGGTCACCGGGTTGGTCGCGAGATTGGTCTGCGAGAGGATCGCGTTGTTGGTGCGCTCGTCGAACAGCGTCAGCCGCAGGCGGCCATCGCTCCATTTGCGCTCGACCGCGATCTGCCCGTTGAGATCCTGCTCCGGGGCGAGGTTCGGATTGGCGAAGGTCGCGAGCCCGTTGACCGAGATGTTCTGGTACAGTTCGGTGACGGTCGGATAGCGATAGGATTCGCCGAACGATCCGGTCACCGCCCAGGCCTTGTCCGGCTCCCAGGCCAGCGAGGCCTTCGGCGAGAAGTTCGCCGACGATTGCTGGGGCTGGTTCAGCGTCGCCGTCGAGGTGATGATTCCGGACGACGACGCCACGGTGTTGAGATTATAGCCGTCGAGCGCCTGCCAGCTCTCCAGCCGTCCGCCGAGCGTCAGTTTCAGTTCCGGCACGATGCGCCACGCATCCTGCAGCCACAGCGCGCCGGTGCGGGTCTCGCCGAGCCCCTCCGAGTAGAGCTGGCCGGTGCCGTTCGGGGACGTCGCATTCCAGACCGACGAGGCGTAGACCGGATTGAAGAAGTAGTAACGGTCGCCGTGCACGCCGAAGCTGATCTGGTGCGGCCCGTCGAAGCCGAACGGCCGCCAGATGAACTTGGCGTCGCCGTTCTGCCAATTGGTGCCGTCGTTGCGCGTGATCCTGCCGTTGGTCGAGAACGCCGCGCCGGTCGCGGCCACGGTGTAAGGATTGAGCTGGATGTCCTGCAAATAATTGTAGCTCGACGCCGACAGATCGAAATCGAACATTCCCTTGGTGTCGCTGCGCACCGCCACCGCGTTGCTGAGGTGAGTCTGGTCCCAGGTGTATTTGCCGCTGGCGAAGCCGGACACGCCGCCGTAGGTCGGCGCGCCGGTCGCGATCGAGGTCAGGTAGGTCTGCGGATTCGAGGTCTGGGCGTTATTCCAGACCCCGACCGAATAGCTCGCGCGCACCAATGGCGACACGTCATAGGCGAGCTTCAGGTTCGCCGCGGTCTGCACGGTGCGGATCAACGCGCCGGTGCCGACCACGTTGGCGACCAGCCCCTGTTTGTTCAGCGCCGGAAAGGCCCCGGTGGTGCCCGCCGGTATGGTGGCGTTGGTCGTGTAGGTCAGCGGCTGCTGATAGCCGTCCTGGAACGTGGCGCTGAGCAGCCATGAAAATGCGCCGACGCGATCGCCGACCGACGCGCTGGTCTGGCTGCTCACATAGGTGTCGCGGGTGCCGTATTGATTCCACGGCTGCACCGAGACGGTCTGCTTGGCGGTGGCGACCAGGTGCTCCGGCATCTTGGTGGTGATCAGCAGCACGCCGCCGATCGAATTGCCTGGATAGGCCGCGGAAAACGGTCCGTCGAGAAAGTCGATGCGCTCGATTGATTCCGTCGGCACCAGATTCCAGTGCGGCGACGCGCCGGAATTGTTGTTGCCGATCAGCGCGGAGATCAAGAGGTCGTCGACATAGATCAGCGTGCGCGCGCTGGAGGCGAGGCCCCAGGCGCGGGTCGCGAGCACCGCCTGGTTGTCGCCGTCATTGCGCTTGCGCACGAACAGGCTCGGCAGATATTTGACGGCGTCTTCGGCGTCTTTGAGGTTGATGGTCTCGTCGATCTGCCGCGCGGTGACGCTGGAGGCCTGTTGCGGCAACTGGAATCGCGCGACCGCCGGCGGCGTCGCCAGCGCGGCCGCCACGATCGCATCGCCCGGTGCGGAGGCCACGG
>CAXUBE010000248.1:0-4181 GCA_964249215.1 uncultured Rhodopseudomonas sp.
CCGTGATCGACAAGCGCCAGGACACGATCGATGGCGACCTTGCTGCAGCCCAAAAGCTGAAGGACGAGTCGGACAGTGCGCTCAAGGCCTATGAGAGCGAGCTCGCCGCCGCACGCTCCCGCGCGCAGGCGATCGGCATCGAGCTGCTTTGCCGAGAGCACCGCGCGCAATTGCGGCGATGTCCCGAAACGCAGATCGCCGGCGCCGGCGAATTTCACCGCGCGTTCCTCGACGCCGTAGCTTGCCTCGAGTTGCTCGATCTGCGCCGCGGCAGGATCGGCCTTGATCCGCCCGGTCACGCGCCAGGGCACCGTCGCGCCGTCGGTTTTCGCGGGCGCCGCAGAGGCCAGCGCCAGCGTGCCGTCGAAACGCGGCGCGCGCGCCTCGAAGGTCAGCAATCCGTCGAGATCGACCGACAGCGCGCCCGCGCCGGGACCGACCGACAGATGCAGCCGCGTGCCGGCATTGTCGGCGGGCCGGCCGCTCGACAGCCGGAACGGATAGCGCGTGCCGGCCAGCGTGAAGTTGCCGTCGCCCTTCAGCGATCCCGCCAAGGCGCGCAGTTCGCCGCCGAACGCGATGTCGCCGAATTCGAGGTTGCTGCGGCTGACGGCGTCGTGCAGCGCGACCCGGCCCGTCAGGTTGAGACGATCCACCGTGAGCGCGGCAAAGTTGGAGAGCCCCGACGCCGGCCAGTCGAGCCGGCCTTGTGAGTCGAGCCCGAGATCGACCGCCACGCCGTTGATGGTGAGTTGATCGGCGCGCCATTCGCCGCGCATCAGCGAGCCGAGGCTGAATTCGACGTCGAGCTTGTCGGCGCGCACCCGGCCGGGATCGTTGGCGCCGCCCACGCGCACCGAGCGCAACCGCATCGTGGGAGTCGGCAGCAGCCGGGCATCCAGCGCGCCCTCGACCCGCACCGTCGCGCCCAGCGCCCGCGATGCCTCCGCCTCGAATTGCGGACGGAACTGATTCCAGTCGATGAAATACGGCCCCACCAACGCAGCGATCAGCGCCAGAATCAGCGCAATCGCCAGGCCGAGCAGCGTCGTCTGCACGCGGTCTCCTTTGCGCGTTCGTGAAAAAATGAACTTAACGCCGTTACATCAAGGCATAAAGCGGAACTGTGGCGAACTCACAGCAACGCGATCACCGGCAGACGGCGCCCGCGGCATCACGCCTGCGGCAGGATCTTGCCGGGATTGAAGATGTTGTGCGGGTCCATCGCCCGCTTGATCGCGCGCATCGCGTCGATCGCCGCGACGCCGAGTTCGGCTTTGAGGTATTTCTGCTTGCCCTGCCCGATGCCATGCTCGCCGGTGCAGGTGCCGTCCATCGCCTGCGCGCGCTCCACCAGCCGGTGCATGAATTCCTCGCCGCGCGCCATCTCGTCGGCATCGTCGACGTCGCACAGCAGCGAGCAATGGAAATTGCCGTCGCCCACATGGCCCACGATCGGCGACAGCAGGTTGAGCCGGGCGAGGTCGATCTCGGTCTCCGCGACGCATTCGGCGAGCCGCGAGATCGGCACGCAGACGTCGGTGGCGATCACGCCGGCGCCGGGGCGCAGGCTCTTCACGGCCCAATAGGCGTCGTGCCGCGCCTGCCACAGCCTGCTGCGGTCTTCCGGCCGGGTGGTCCAGGTGAATTCGCCGCCGCCGCATTCCTTGGCGATGTCGCGGAAGTTGCGCGACTGCTCGGCGACGTCGACCTCGCTGCCGTGAAATTCCAGCAGCAGCAGCGGCGTCTCCGGCAGCGTCAGCCTGGAATAGCTGTTGCAGGCGCGAACCTGCGCCGCGTTGAGCAGTTCGATGCGCGCTACCGGAATCCCGGTCTGGATCGCGAGGATGGTCGCGCGGCAGGCGCCCTCGACGCTGCCGAACGAGCACGCCGCAGCCGCGATGGTTTCGGGAATGCCGCGCAGTCTGATAGTCAGTTCGGCGATGATGCCGAGCGTGCCTTCGGCGCCGATGAACAGATGCGTGAGATCGTAGCCGGCGGAGGATTTTTTGGCCCGCGTCCCGGTGGTGATGATCTCGCCGTCGCCGCGCACCACCTTCATCGCGATCACATTGTCGCGCATGGTGCCGTAGCGCACCGCGTTGGTGCCCGACGCCCGCGTCGACGCCATGCCGCCGATCGATGCGTCGGCGCCGGGATCGATCGGAAAGAACAGGCCCTGGTCGCGCAGGTTCTCGTTCAGCGCCTTGCGGGTGACGCCGGGCTCGATCACGCAGTCCAGATCCTCGGCGTGCACGTCGAGCACGCGGTTCATCTCGCGCAGGTCGATGCAGACGCCGCCGGCCGGCGCGTTGACCTGCCCCTCCAGCGACGTGCCGGTGCCGAATGCGATCACCGGCACGCCATGTCCGGCGCAAACCCGCACCACGTCCTGGATGTCGGCGATGTCCTGCGCCATCACGACGGCGTCCGGCGCCTGCGAGGGCAGCCAGGTCATGGTGTGCGCGTGCTGGTCGCGCACCGCCTGCGAGGTGACGAGGCGGTTGCCGAACCGCGCCGCCAGCGCTTCAATGGCGCCGGCCACGGCCGCCGGTTCGGGACGCTTCGGCATGTTGGTGATGGTCAGGCCCATGGCGCGTATCCTCTCGGCTTGCGGCGAGCGTGGCAAAGGAAGCAAAACCGGTCAAGGGACGAGCGCGGGACGGTGAGCACGATGAATGACAGGACCGCGACCGACGAGGACATCGCGCAGCCGCGCGCGCCGTTTCTTTCCTCGGTGATGCAGATCGAGCCCGGCTGGATCGACTATAACGGCCATCTCAACATGGCCTATTACAACGTGCTGTTCGACCGCGCGATCGACCAGCTATGGCTGCAACTCGGGATCGGCCCGGATTATATGAAGCGGCGCGGCGGCTCGACCTTCACCGCGGAATGCCATGTGCGCTATTTGCGCGAAATCCGTCTCGGCGATCCGGTCCGGGTGTCGATCTTCATCGTCGGCGTCGACGACAAACGGCTGCACACGTTCCAGGAACTGCGCCACGCCCGCGACGGCTGGCTGTCCGCGACGTCGGAGAACATCACCATTCATATGGACATGGTCGAGCGGAAAACCGCGCCGTTCCCGCCGGACATCCGCGCGCGCATCCAGGCGTTCGCTGATGTTCACAAAGCGGCGGCACGGCCCGAGGGTCTCGGCAGAAAAATCGCGATGCCCGCGAGATAGCGCATCTTTCGGCGACGCGCGGGCCGGGATAACTCCTGCAATCTGCCGTCCAAAGCCCTATATGTCCAGCGATCTTGCTATGAAGGTTCCCTTTGACGGCCCCGCGGTGGCATCGTGGGTGGAAAATGATTCGCATGACCGAACCTGGCAAGCGCGCTGGCGATCTGACGAGCTACCAGCCTACGGCCGGCGGGATCGGCGCCCGCGCGCGCGCCACCGCCTCGCCGCAATATCTCGCCGGACTCAATCCGGAACAGCAGGAGGCGGTCGAGACGCTCGACGGTCCGGTGCTGGTGCTGGCCGGCGCCGGCACCGGCAAGACCCGCGTGCTGACATCGCGGATCGCGCATATCCTCTCGACCGGTCGCGCCCGCCCCGGCGAAATCCTGTCGGTGACCTTCACCAACAAGGCCGCGCGCGAGATGAAGCTGCGGCTGTCGCAGATGCTCGGCCACACCGTCGAAGGCATGCCGTGGCTCGGCACCTTCCATTCGATCGGCGGCCGTATCCTGCGCATGCATGCCGAACTGGTGCAGTTGAAATCCAACTTCACCGTGCTCGACGTCGACGACCAGATCAGACTGCTCAAGCAGTTGCTCGCCGCCGAGAATATCGACGACAAGCGCTGGCCGGCGCGCATGCTGGCCGGGCTGATCGACGGCTGGAAGAACCGCGGCCTGACGCCGTCGCAGGTGCCTTCCGGCGAAGCCGCGGTGTTCGGCAACGGCAAGGGCGGCAAGCTGTACGCCGCCTATCAGGAGCGGCTGAAGATTCTCAACGCCGCCGACTTCGGGGATCTGCTGCTGGAGAATATCCGGCTGTTCCGCGAGCATCCCGACGTGCTGCGGCATTACCAGAACCGCTTCCGCTACATTCTGGTCGACGAATACCAGGACACCAACGTGGCGCAGTATCTGTGGCTGCGGCTGTTGTCGCAGGCGCCGGGCAATGCCTCGCAGTCGGGCACGGCGCTCACCTCTCCCCGCCGGGG
>CAXUBE010000249.1:0-4157 GCA_964249215.1 uncultured Rhodopseudomonas sp.
ACACCGAGGTGGCGCCGCCGGCGGCGCCGGAATACAGCACGTTGCTGTTGGCGATGGTGTTGACGAAGCTGGTGGTGCCGCGCAGGTCGTCGGCGGTGGCGCCCGCGATCGAGGTCGAGACGTTGGACTTGGTCGAGTAGCCGACCGGGGTCTGCAGCGTCTGGTTGGCGATCGACTTGGCGGTATCGATCAGCTTGTTCAGCGAGGTGATGCCGGTGTTGGCAGCCTGCAGAACCTGCACGCCGTTGCCGATGCCGTCGAGCAGGTTGTTGATGTCGCTGGCGCGGTTGTCGAGCGACTGGGCGGTGAAGAAGTTGGTCGGATTGTCGAGCGCCGAATTGACCTTCTTGCCGGTCGAGAGCCGCTCCTGCGTGGTTGCGAGCAGGTCCGCGGTCGACTGCAGCGAGAGCAGGTTCTGGCGAACCGAAGCCGAGAGCACGACGTTTGACATGGCTGTAGCCTTCCTGATCCGCGCTGGCCGCCGGCCCTTCGGGTCGGCATGTGACGTCAGGAACGGACGCTGCCGCCGCGACGTTGCCGGTGATGTTCGACGCCTTCTGGAGAGGGACCTCGGTCGCGCGCGAACGTGCGGCCCGGGTCGACGCGGCCGATTCTCGGCCTGCCTCATCCTGCTTTCCCCGACGCTAGCGTGGATGGTTTTAAAATATGGTTAATGCCGGCTTAAAGTTGCGCCTGAGCCGCGCGCGGCGCGGCTTCGCCAGCGCCTACAGAGGCTTCCGGCCGGCTGATGATGTCGGCTCGAACGACGCCGCGGCGACACCGGCAGCGCCGCGCGGGGCGGAATAAGCGAATCACCATGCAAGAATTCGCGTCTTCGCCGGGCGAATTCCGGATAGAATCGCAAAACTCTTCTTCACCTCTCCCCGCCGGGGAGAGGTCGGCGCGAAGCGCCGGGTCAGGGGATCAGATCGACAGTCCGTCTCCCTCACCCCAACCCTCTCCCCATGGGCGGGGGAGCGCGCACCTTGTTGCAATGCTTCTCGCAAAAGCCGAGGCGCGTCAGGCATCGTCTTCAGGTTGAACGACGCAAAAAAACGGCGGGGTTTCCCCCGCCGCTTTCGGATCGGTGACCGGCCGGGCCGGACTTAGCGCAACAGTTGCAGCACGCTCTGCTGCGAGGTGTTGGCGAGCGCCAGCGCGGAGACCGCGATCGACTGGCGGGTCGACAGCGCCTGGCTGTTGGCCGCCTCCTCGTTGGTGTCGGCGAGCGTGAGGTTCGACGAGCCGGTCTGCAGCACGTCGATCAGGTTCTTCGAGAAGTCCTGACGGATCTGCACGATCGAAAGGTTCGAACCCAGCGCCGAGGCCTGCGACCGCAGCGAGGTCGAGGCGTTGGTCAGGTAGGTCAGCACCTTGTTGGTCGACGAGTTGTCGATGAAGTCGACGCCCGAGGACAGGTTCGACAGGCCGAGGCCGGCGGAGTCGAAGGTGACGCCCTTGATGTTCAGCGTCGAGCGGCCGGTCTCGTTGAAGGTCAGCTTCAGGGTGTCTCCGGCGAGCAGGTTGACGCCGTTGAACGAGGCATCCTGCGCCGTGGTCGTGATCTGCTGCAGGATGTTGTTGTACTGCGTCACGAGGTTCGAGCGCGTGGTCTGGGCGATCGGATCGGCGACCGGGTCGCCCGGGATGGTGAAGGCAAGCGCGCTGGTCAGCGTACCGCCGATCGCGCCGCCGTCCACGGTGCCTAGCGTCGAGGACGCGTAGTCGTTCGAGGCCGAAATCACCAGCTTGCCGCTGGCGTCGACGGTGGCGCCGAGGTTGTCGGCCGACAGCGCGACGTTGAGCTGGGCCAGCGTCTTGACGGTGCCGTTGGTGCCGTCGCCGAAGGTGACATTGACCGCCGTGCCGCCCTTGAAGGAGCTGAAGGTCAGGGTCTTGCCGTTGACGCCGCCCGCGCCCGCCGCACGCGAGGCGGTGAACGAGGTGTCGGTACCGGTCGGGCCGTTGAGGCCGAGAACCGACAGCGCGTTGCCGGTGCCGGAGATCGCCAGGTCCGAGCCGGTGCCGGTGCTGAGCTTGAGGACGCCGCTGGAGCTAATCGTGGAGTTGGTGGCGTCGGTCGCGGTGGTCAGCGTCGCGCCGCTTGAGCCGAGCGTTGCGATCTGCACGCCGCTGGCGATGTCGACCGCCTTCAGCACGTCGGCGATCGTCGCCGACTGCAGGTAGACCGTCGAATTGCCGCTGCCGTCGGTTTCCACGTTGCCGGTGATGCCGGTGTGGGTGACGGAGGCGGACGGCGTCGGCGCGTTCTTGAAGGTGATGGTGTGGCCATCGACGTTCAGGGTGGAGCCGTCCTGGATCAGCGAGCCGATCGTGGCGGCGCTGGTGGTGCGGGTCGCGCCGACCGTGGCGGTGCCGGAGCCGAGCGCGGTGGTCAGGCCGAACGCCTTGAGGAAGTCGGCCTTGCCGCTGACGCTGAGATCGCCGCCGGTCGAGGTGCGCAGGCTGACGGCGCCCGCGGTGATCGAGGAGGCGGCCTGGCCGGCATTGGTGGCGATGGTCGCGACGCCGGCGCTGATCGAGGCGCCCTTCACGCCGCTGGCGAGGTCGATCGCGATCAGCACGTCGCCGACCGTCGCGGTGGACGAGGTGGTGCTGGCGCCGATGTAGATGATCGAGTTGCCGGCGCCGTCGGTGGCGACGTTGCCCGAGATGCCGTAGCCGGACGGCACCGTCGAAGCGGTCGGCGCGGCGCCGGCCTTGAAGGTGACGGTCTTGCCGTTGACGGTGAAGCTGTCGCCGTCGGCGACCGTCGCGGTGCCGAGCGCGGGGTTGGCGCCGCCGGTATCGTTCAGCTTGGTCGCGGCGGTGATCGCGGCGGGAGAGGTCGCGGTGTCGTTGACGGCGGTGCCGGTCAGGACGCCGGCGAGGCCGCCCAGCGTCTTGGCAGACGTGGCCGCGGTGACGCCGCCGGCCGCGCCCGAGAACAGCACGTTGCTGGAGCCGATCGCGTTGGCGAAGGTCGTGGTGCCGCGCAGATCGTCGGCGGTCGCGCCGGAGATCGTGGCGGACACGTTCGACTTGGTGGAATAGCCGGTCGTGGTCTGCAGCGCCTGGTTGGCGATCGACTTGGCGGTATCGACCAGCTTCTGCAGCGAGGTGATGCCGGTGTTGGCGGCCTGCAGGATCTGCACGCCGTTGCCGATCCCGTCGAGCAGGTTGTTGATGTCGCTGGCGCGGCTGTCGAGCGAGGACGCCGTGAAGAAATTGGTGGGGTTGTCGAGCGCCGAGTTCACCTTCTTGCCGGTGGACAGGCGGCTCTGCGTCGTTGCGAGCAGGTCCGCGGTCGACTGCAGCGAGAGCAGGTTCTGGCGCACGGACGATGAGAGAACAATGCCGGACATTGGAATACCTTCCTGGTGTAAGCAACAAACCGATCTTCTTGACCAGCTAGCGGGAACCTTGATCCCGACAATTTAAAAACCCGTAAAAGGCGCCGGGTAATCATTTCGGCCACCGCGCCAACGGCATGCGGCCGCGTAGGGCGAGGCGGCGGGCGCAGGATCGTCAATGATTGCGGGTGTTTTGGAACGCTCGGCCGCAAACGGCGCGGCGCGCTTGGCGCGGCGATGCGGCGTTAAGACATTCGCCGAATTTCACAGAAACTTAACCAAGCTCATTTGGTAGAGTTGCGAGGTGATCTGGTACGAGGCCTGCAGGCTGGTCTGCAGCGCCAGGATTTTGGTCGCGACCTCGTCGGTGTTCACGCCTTCGATCGAATCCAGCATGGTCTGCGCGACAGACTTGGTCTGGGTCTGCCGGTCGGTCGCGGCCTTGATCGACGCCTGCGCGCCGGCGAGGTCGGCCTGGATGTCCTGGATGGTCTGGGTGCCCGGCGTCTGCGCCAGATTCTGCGCGATGCGGTCGTTGAGCGCGGCGACCTTGGCCGCGCCGTTGACGTCGCTCGCCGAGGTCGTCACCGCCGCATAGACTGCGACGTTCTGCAACTGGATGCGCAGCGCCTGTTCGTCGGCGCGCATGCCGTATCGCACGCTGGTCGACTGATCGACCTCGCCCACCGCCGTGCCGCGCGCCGGATCGAGCGCGGAGTCCGGCTCGCCATTGTACCAGACCACGGTGTCGGCCGGGGTGCCGGCGGCGAGCAACTGCACGTTCACGGTCTTGTTCTCACCGCT
>CAXUBE010000250.1:0-4120 GCA_964249215.1 uncultured Rhodopseudomonas sp.
GCGTCGTCGTCAACGAATTCGGCGAGACCGGGCTCGATCACCGGCTGATGGTGCATGCCGCGGAAAATGTCGAATTGATCGGCAATGGCTGCATGTGCTGCGCGCGCCGCGAGGATGTCGGCCGCGCGCTTTACGATCTGGTCCGGATGTCGCGCGACGCCGGACGGCCGCGTTTCGCGCGCGCCATCATCGAGACCTCCGGATTGGCCGATCCGGCGCCGATCGTCGGCACCATCGCCAGGGATCCCTGGCTGCGTCAGCATGTCGAACTGGTCAGCGTGATCGCGGTGATCGACGCCGTGGCGGGCTTGCGCAATCTGCGGGATTTCGAGGAAGCGCGGCGGCAGATCGCGATCGCCGATGCGATGGTCGTGACCAAGACCGACATGCGCGCGGCCGACGACGCGCGCGACATCGTCGGCGCGGCGCGGCGCATCGCGCCGGACCTGCAGGCGCATGACGCGCAGGATCCGGATTTCAGCCTGGTGAAACTGTTCGACAGGACCGAGGGGAAGATGGTCGCGCGGCGCGGCAGCGGTCCGTTCGCGGCCACCGAAGTGCCGGACCATGACGTCGCCGTCGGCTCGTTCACGCTGGTGCTTCCCGCGCGGATCGACTGGCCGGCCTTCACGCTGTGGCTGTCGGCGCTGCTGCATCGCCACGGCGACCGCATCCTGCGCGTCAAGGGCCTGGTGCGCAGCTCGGCCGGCGCCGATCCGGTCGTGATCCACGGCGTGCAGCATGCGATGCATCCGCCGGTGCATCTGGTCGGCGCGGACGACGGGCAGGCCTCGTTCCTGGTGTTCATCACCCGCGGCCTGCAACGCGCCGCCATCGACGACAGCCTGACGCGGTTTCTGAGAATGACAAACCTGGAGCGGGAACGAGCGAGCGTCTGACGTTCATCGTCAAGCTGATCGCAGACGCCAAATCCTTATTTTACTGGCGCACCCGACACGATTCGAACGTGTGACCTTTGCCTTCGGAGGGCAACGCTCTATCCAGCTGAGCTACGGGTGCCGCAGCCGCTGATCTAGCCGATCGGCCCTGAAACGGCAACGCCGCCGGCACATCGAACCGGCGCGGGGCGTCGGCAGGTTGCCGAACACGCGCGGCTTCGGCGAGGTGCCGGTGTCCCGGCGCCCCGACCGGAACTGCGTCAAGTCGCCCGGCAGTCAGACCGAAGCGTCGTCACGTCGAAGCGCGCCAGCCGGAGCGCCGGCGCCGCGCGGGGCAACAAAAGCTCAGCTCCGGACCATGTTGATCGAGACGTCGCGGATCTGGCCCTTGGAGTTGATCGAGACCGACTGCTTGTTGCCGCGCGTGGTCAGGGTCAGGCTCGCGGCGAAACCCGCGGCCTCGACGAACACGTCGATCTGGCCGTCGCCGGCGCGGCCCTGCAGGCTGCCGTAGATGTTGCGGCTGGTCTCGCTCCAGTTGCCAGTGACCTGGTCGCCCTGGCTGGTCACGTCGCTGCTGAGATCGAACTTGTAGCTGTCGCTGGCGCAGCGCAGCGTCTGGTGCAGGCCGTTGCCGCCCGCGACCTTGTAGGTCGCCCGGCAGCGGATCTGCTCCGACGAGCCGTCAGCGAGCGAGACCGTGCCGCTGCCGTTCCAGGCGCCGTCGAAGCCCGCGAACGGACCGGATTCGGCGCGGCCGGCCGACACCGACGACATCAGGATGGCGCCGACGCCGGCGACCTTGAGCAGATTTGCGATCATGTTCGAACCAAGCGACATCTGGTGTTTCCTTATCGGCTTGCGGGAAAGGAGTTGTTGTCGTGCGGAGCGGTCGATCAGGAGCGCTGCGCGAGCGTCAGGCGGGCCATGACGGTCGGGGCCGGCGAGACCACCGGCGAGCCGCTGTAGGAAAACGTGCCGACGCCGGGCAGGCTGCCGTCGGTCGAACCCGCGAGCGAGGGGCCGGCGCACACAAAGGCGATCGCGAGGACGAGGCTGAGGCTTCGCATGTGATGTCTCCGTCTGCGGGGGGCGGCCAGGTGGCGCCGCTTCGTTGCGCAGGTTGATAACTATGCCGCGTTTCCTCTTCGCTGCTTCGGAGCGGGAAATGGTTTCGCCGGCCGGGGGAAATGTGTCGCGGGCCGCGCCGAGACGAAACACTTTCGGCGCCCAGGCGCCGCGTGCACGTGCCGCCGAACCCGGTTTTCTACGAGGCGCGAATTTAATGCGGGCGTAATCACGCCCGACGATTATTCGCGGTGGGCGAGAGGAACCGGACGATGCAGAAACTCGAAACCACCGATCTGAAAGAGGCTCGGCGTTCGCGCATCGCGCAGTTCAGCGGCCGGCCCGCGACCATCACGGTCGGCGGAGCGCTCGTCACCGGCCTCGTGCACGCGGTTCAGGAAGACAAGTCGAGCGACACCAAGCGCTGGATCGTCACCGTCATTCCCAGGATCGGCAGGCGCTGACCGCCTTGACGCGCGCGGGCGACGGCGGCGACGCCTCGTCTTACCGCAGGCCGCTGCGACGGGGAAAGGTGGGACGCGACGCCTGCGGCTGGCGTCCTGTTTCATTCGCGCGCAGGTCCGGCGCCGGCCGTGCCGCCGGCCGCAGTTCCTCCAGGAAGATCGGCTTCGAGAAGTAGTAGCCCTGCGCATACCGGATGCTGGTCGCCGCCTGCAGATAGGCCAATTCCTCGTAGGTCTCGATGCCCTCCGCGATCACCGTCATGCCGAGCGCCGCGCTCAGCGATTCGATCGCTTTCAGGATGCCCTGGCTGCGCGTGCGCCTGTGGATGTCGGTGATGAACGAGCGGTCGATCTTGATTTCGTCGGCGGTGATATCGGCGAGCGCCGACAGCGACGAATAGCCGATGCCGAAATCGTCGATCGAGATGCCGACGCCGAGGTTGCGGAACATCGGCAGGATTTCGGCCTGAAAGTGCGATTTGGCGACGAAGGCGTCTTCCGTCACCTCGATGATGAAGCGCTGCGGGCAGCCGGTCGCCGCCAGCGCATCGGCGAACGAGCGCATGAAGTCCGGATTGCCGGCCTGCTTGGCCGCGACGTTGATGCTGATGCAGGCGGTGGCGCCGAACGTCTCGTTGATGGCGTCGATCGACTTCATGATCTCGCCGAGCACCAGATGCGTCAGTTCGTCGATCAGTCCGAGTTCGACGGCAAGATTGACGAAGCTGCCGGGCGGAAGGATGACGCCGTTCTCGTCGCGCAGCCGGACCAGCGCCTCGATGCCGCGGATTTCGCGGCTGCGGATGTCGACCTTGGGCTGAAACGCGCAGCAGAAACGCTTCTCCAGGATCGCCAGCCGCAGCGATTGCTCCACCGCCATCCGCTGCAGCGCCTCGCGCTCCATCGCGACGTCGAAGATCGCGGACGCGCCTTTGGTCGCGCTCTTGACGCGGTACATCGCGATATCGGCGTTCTGCCGCAACGCCTCGAAGCTGCGTCCGTGCTCGGGGCAGATGCTGACGCCGATCGAGGCGGTGGCGAATACTTCGGAGCCGTCGAGATAGAACGGCGCCTTCAGGCGCTGCAGCAGGAATTCGACATAGTCGGCGATCTCCTGCCGGCCGTCGATCGGGCTCAGCAGCAGCAGGAATTCGTCGCCGCTTATCCGCGACAGCATGTCGGACTGCCGCAGATCGAGGCTCAGCCGCTTGGCGACGCCGACCAACAGCGCGTCGCCGACCGCGTGGCCGTAATAGTCGTTGATGTGCTTGAAATTGTCGATGTCGAGAAACGCCATCGCGAAACCGCCGCCGGGCGTGTCCCGCAGCAGCGCGTTGACGCTGCGCTCGATCACGCTGCGGTTCGGCAGGCCGGTGAGTTCGTCGAAATAGGCGCGACGGAACAGTTCGTCCTCGACGGCCTTCTGCGCGCTGATGTCGAGCGAGGTCGACAGCAGCAGCGTGCTGCCGGCGATGTCGATCGGCAGATGATGCGTGAGATAGGTGTGCGTCGTCGCGCCCTTCTCGATGCGTTCCTCGCACAGTGACGGCTGCCGCTCGCGCAAAGCGGTAAAGCCGGCTTCGCGGCGGCGTCGCAGCGCCTCGCTGCGCGGATGCGCGGGCGGCAGGTCGGACGGCGGAATCTCATAGAGCGCGGCGGCGGCGGCGTTGACGATCAGCAATTCTCCCC
>CAXUBE010000251.1:0-4010 GCA_964249215.1 uncultured Rhodopseudomonas sp.
ACGCAACGCAATCGCCGAGAACCGCCTCGACATTTACCTGCAGCCGATGGTGACGCTGCCGCAGCGCAAGGTGCGGTTCTACGAAGCGGTGACGCGGCTGCGCGACGACGCCGACCGCGTGATCGCGGCCGACGATTTCATCGGCGCGGCGGAAGGCGCCGGGCTGATGGGCCGGATCGATCATGCCGTGATGCTGCGCTGCATGCAGGTGCTGCGGCGGCTGATGGTGCGCAACAAGGAAGTCGGCGTGTTCTGCAACATCGCGGCGGCGACGCTGGCGAGCGCCGAGGGCTTCGCCCAATGCATGGATTTCCTCGAGGCCAACCGCGCGTTGGCGTCGTCTTTCATTCTGGAATTCAAGCAGAGCACGTTCCGCAGCCTCGACCCCGCGGCGAAAGAGCATCTCGCTCTGCTGGCGCAGCGCGGCTACCGCTTCTCGATCGATCACGTCACCGATCTGCGGATCGAACCGCGCGAATTGTCCGATCGCGGCGTGCGCTTCATCAAGGTCGCGGCGGCGCTGCTGCTGGACCCGCGCGAACATCCGGCGTCGGATATCCACCCCTCCGACCTGTCCGATCTGCTCGGCCGGTTCGGCATCGATCTGATCGCCGAGCGGATCGAGGGCGAGCGCGCGGTGGTCGACCTGCTTGACTACGATGTCCGCTTTGGGCAGGGATTCCTGTTCGCGGCGCCGCGTCCGTTGCGGCCCGACAATGCAACATCCTTCGCGGCGATGCCGCCCGCGCCGCAAAGCGACGCCGCACGGCAGGAATCCCGGAACTCCGATGACGCAGCCAACAGCTCCCACGGCGACGTGGCGCGGATCGACGCGCCCCGCATTACCGGCAATGCGGCGCTTGCCCGGCGCATCGTCGGGCCGGCCTGAGCCGTCCGTCATCCGATGACGGCGCTGCGTTTCGTCGAGCACTTGCGCGATCTTGTGGGCGGCGTCGATGTCGTGCTGAGCGACATCTGGGGCGTCGTCCATAACGGCCTTGTGGCATTCCCCGAGGCCTGCGAGGCGCTGCGCGCCGCCCGCCTACAGGGCAGCACGGTGATCCTGATCACCAACGCGCCGCGGCCGGCGGATTCGGTGCAGCGGCAATTGCGCAAGCTCGGCGTGTCCGACGACGCCTATGACGCCATCGTCAGCTCGGGTGACCTGACCCGCGGCTTCGTCGCCGAGCGCGCCGGGCAGTCGATGTTCTGGCTCGGGCCCGAGCGCGACAACTCGATCTATCGCGGGCTCGACGCGGTGTTCGCGCCGCTCGACCGCGCGGACTACATCGTCTGCACCGGGCCGTTCGACGACGAGACCGAATCGGCGGAGGATTATCGCGCGATGATGGGCGAAGCGCGCGCGCGCAACCTGACGCTGGTCTGCGCCAATCCCGACATCGTGGTGGAGCGCGGCGACAGGCTGATCTATTGCGCCGGCGCGATCGCGGAATTGTACCGCAACCTCGGCGGCGACGTGATCTTCTACGGCAAGCCGCACCGGCCGATCTACGACCGTGCGATGGCGATCGCGCGATCACGCCGCAATGCCGCGACGCCCGCGAGCCGGGTGCTGGCGATCGGGGATTCGGTGCGGACCGATCTGGCCGGCGCGCACGGTTTCGGGATCGACTGCCTGTTCGTGACCCGCGGCATCCATGCCGATGAGTTCGAGGGCATCGACCGGCTCGACGCGGCGGCCGTCAAGGAACTGTTCGGCCATCCGCCGCTGGCGCTGACCCGCGAACTGCGCTGGTAACGCGCCGATGAACTATCGCCACGCCTTCCACGCCGGCGGCTTCGCCGACGTCATCAAGCACATCGTGCTGGTCCGCATCCTGCTGCACTTGCAGGACAAGCCCGCCGCCTTCCGGGTGATCGACACCCATGCCGGCGCCGGTCGCTACGATCTCACCTCCGACGAGGGGCGCCGCGGCGGCGAATGGACCACCGGCATCGCGCGGCTGATGCAGGCGCGGTTCAGCGAGCCGGTCGCGGCCTTGCTCGCGCCCTATCTCGACATCGTCCGCGCCTTCAATCCGCAGCGCGACCTTGCGGCCTATCCCGGCTCGCCTTTGATCGCGCGCGCCTTGTTGCGTCCGCAGGACCGGCTGGTCGCCTGCGAGATCGAACCGCAGGCCCGCAAGCGGCTGATCGAGGCGCTGCGCCGCGACCCGCAGGGCCGCGTGGTCGACCTCGACGGCTGGGTCGCGCTGCTTGCGTTCGTTCCGCCGCAGGAGCGTCGCGGCCTGGTCCTGATCGATCCGCCATTCGAGGCCAAGGACGAATTCGACCGCCTGGCCAACGGCTTCCATCAAGCCTTCGGCAAATGGCCGAGCGGCAGCTATGTGCTCTGGTATCCGGTGAAAAGCCGGCGCGCGACCGACGAATTCGCGCGGCGGGTCGCGGACAGCATCGGGGCGGCGGCAGACGGCAAACTGATGCGGCTGGAATTCAGCGTCGCGCCGATCAGCGCCGAGGGGACATTGACCTCCGCCGGGCTCTTGGTGGTCAATCCGCCCTGGACGCTCGCCGCGGAACTGAAGGCGATCCTGCCCGAACTGGTGCGGCCGCTGGGCCAGGGCGGCGCCGGCCGCTTCCGGCTCGAACTACCACGCTCGTAGTTCGCACGCGCGCCGGCACCGGCGGACCGAAAGTCGCATTTCCATCATAGTCAAATCCGACTGAACCGTATTATGCTGGTCGCAGCGAACCGGCTTTACGTCCCGCTTCTGCACGTGGGGAGGATTTCCGGATGGCCATGACCGGAACGGTGAAGTTCTTCAACGGCGAACGCGGTTACGGCTTCATCAAGCCGGACGACGGCGGGCGCGATGTGTTCGTGCACATCACGGCGGTCGAACGTGCCGGATTGAAGGACCTCGTCGAAGGGCAACGCATCACCTTCGAGGTCGAGCCCGACAAGAAGGGCAAGGGCCCGAAGGCGGTCAATCTGGTGATCGCGCCCTGACCACCGCTTCGTCGATTTCGGCCAAGGGCTCGTTGGCTAGAAGTGATAATTCACGCCGAGCCGGACCAGCCCGAACTCGTAGCCGTTCGGCAGCCCGGTGACGCTGAAGCGGTTGTCCGACAGATCGACGTAGAGATATTCCGCCTTGGCCGACCAGTTCGGCGCGAAGCCGAATTCGACGCCGGCGCCGAGCGTCCAGCCGGCGCTGGTGTGACTCTCCGAAAGCCCGAAGGTTTCGCCGCGCAGGCCGCCGAATGCAAGGCCGCCGGTGCCGTAGAACAGCACGTTGTTGACGGCGTAGCCGACCCGGCCGCGTACGGAGCCGAACCACGGGTTGGAAAACTTGTACGGCGCGAACGTATCATCCGCGGCATTGCCCTGGATGTCGGCCTCGATTCCATACACCAGCGGCCCGGATTGCCAATTGTAGCCCGCCTGCACGCCGCCGGCGAAGCCCGAGGGCCTGGTGGCGCTGTTGGTGACCTCGCCCCAGTTGTAGCCGAGATTGCCGCCGAGATACGGGCCCGCCCAGCTATAGGCGTTGAGCGGCTGGTTCACCGTATAAGGCGCCCGCGCTCCATAAGGCAGGTCCGCCGCGCGCGCCGGGACGAGACCCGCCGCCAACGCCGCTGCCATCAAAGCTACGCTACGCATGCTGCTCTCCTGACGGCGCCGTTTCGCGGCGCCGCGCGTCTTTCCCCGGCATTTGCCGAGGGAAAAGCCGGCGCCGGATGGTTACGGATCCGTGCTTCTGATCGATAATATTTATCGAGAGTTTTACGTTAAACGCTCGTTAACACCCTGTCGCGAGAAGGTTTTAGTCTTAAGGAAGCGTTAAAAGCGGCGCTCTTGCGGCGGGCTTCGCCGCGGTCTGGCGCGCGGCGCCGGCGCTGGCGGCGCGGCCGCCAAACGCCTAGTTTAGAGCGATGATTCAACATCCCGCCGATACCCGCGCCGCGCCGTCGGATGTGGCCGTGGGACCGGACCCCTCAAGCCCGTTGCCGCGCCGCTCCGCGTTGGCGTCGCCGGATGTGGACGC
>CAXUBE010000252.1:0-3993 GCA_964249215.1 uncultured Rhodopseudomonas sp.
GCGTCCGGTCTGCCGGTGTCGGACTTGCCGGTGTCGGACTTGCCGGTGTCGGATTTGGCCGCCGCGGTCCTGCTGCCGCTGATCGGCAGCAGCATTTCCTTTTGCCCGGCCGCCGCCTTGCGCGGCTTCTTGCCATTTGCCGCGGCCGCGGGTTTCGCCGCGGCGGTCTTGCCGGACGCCGCCGGCCTGGCGGCGGTCTTTGCGGGTGCCCTGCCGGCGCCGGCAAGGCTGCGCTTGAGCGCATCCATCAGGTCGACGACGTTGTCGCCCTGCGGCCGCGGCCGGTCGGCGATGCGCTGGCCGTTGCGCTTTGCGTTGATCAACTCGGTCAGCGCGCTCTCGTAGTGATCCTCGAACCGCGCCGGCTCGAAATGACCGGATTTCTGCTCGACGATGTGTCGGGCGAGATCGAGCATGTCCTTGGTGATCTTGACGTCCTGGATCTCGTCGAAATAATCGGCGGCGTCGCGCACCTCGTAGGGGTAGCGCAGCAGCATCCCCATCAGGCCGTTGTCGCGCGCCTCCAGCGCGATGACGTGCTCGCGGTTGGTCAGCACCACCCGCGCCAGCGCCACCTTGTCGAGCGAGCGGATGGTCTCGCGGATCACCGCATAGGCGTCGTGGCCGACCTTGCCGTCGGGGACGATGAAATACGGCCGCACCAGATACAGATCGTCGATCTCCGACTTCGGCACGAACTGGTCGATCTCGATGGTGCGGGTGGACTCCAGCGCGATGTTGTCGAGTTCGTCCTTCGACACCTCGATGTAGGTGTCGGCGTCGACCTTGTAGCCCTTCATGATGTCGTCGGAGGTCACCTCCTCGCCGGTCTCGGCGTCGACCTTGAGGTATTTGACGCGATGGCCGGTGTTGCGGTTGATCTGGTTGAAGCTGATCTTCTCGGAATCCGACGTCGCCGGAAACAGCGCCACCGGGCAGGTCACGAGCGAAAGGCGCAGGAAGCCTTTCCAGTTGGCGCGGGGGGCCATGACGCGTACTCCACTGCAACGAAAATCGACAACGAAGTTCAAGCTTATGCGCTCGGATTCGTTCCGGCAATCGGGTAGGATGAGCCGTCGTGATTGGTACGGAGTAACGACATGGCCGATCGCCCGCGGGATCTGGCGGACCGGATGGCGGCGCGGCGCAAGCCCGCGGACGGCTTCCTGCGCGAGACCTTCGTGCTGCCGAGGGCCGCGGCGCGCGCCAAGGCCCGGCAATTCCTCGATTCCTTCCCCAGGGCCGCCTATATGAGCGGCGTCGAAAGCTGGCGCGAATTGCCGGGCGACCGCATCGAGTTCACGATGAGACGGCTGCCCAGCGCCGATTAACCATGTCGGCAAACAGCCGGTTTGCCGTTGCAAATGCCGCCGGGCGCGGCATGTTTGGCGGACGCCGGAACGCGAACGGACCATGGCCGCAGATACCCCCGAGCCGCCGGGATTTGCCGAAGCGCCGCATTATCACGGCCACCGCGAACGGCTGCGCGAACGTTTTCGCGACGCCGGCGCCGACGCGCTCAGCGACTACGAACTGCTGGAGATGGTGCTGTTTCGCGCGCTGCCGCGGCGCGACGTCAAGCCGCTCGCCAAGGCGCTGATCGGCCGGTTCGGCTCGTTCGCCGAAGTGGTGCACGCGCCCGACGCGCGGCTGCGCGAGGTCAGCGGGCTCGGCGCCGCCGCCATCATCGAACTGAAGCTGATCGCCGCCGCCGCCAGCCGCGTCGCCAAGGGCCAACTGAAGCAGCGCACGCTATTGTCGTCATGGGCGAGCGTGCTGGACTATTGCCGCACCGCTATGGCGTTCGCCGACCGCGAACAATTCCGCGTCCTGTTTCTCGACAAGCGCAATCAACTGATCGCCGACGAATTGCAGCAGGTCGGCACCGTCGACCACACGCCGGTGTACCCGCGCGAGGTGATGAAACGGGCGCTGGAATTGTCGGCGACCGCGATCATCATGGTGCATAACCATCCGTCCGGCGATCCGACCCCGTCGCAGGCCGACATCCAGATGACGAAATCGATCATCGAGATCGCGACGCCGCTCGGCATCGCCGTGCACGACCACATCATCGTCGGCAAGAACGGCCATGCCAGCCTGAATGGGCTGAAGCTGATCTGACGGAGCGCACCTAACGGCCGACGCCGGTCTCGACAACAAGAGAATCAGAAATCCAGGTCGACATAGGTGCGCGACGCCGGCACGCCGGCGAGCCATTCGCCGAGCAGCGGGCGGAACGACGGCCGCGACTTGATCCGCGCGTACCAGGCCTTGGCGGCGGCGTCCTCGATCCACGGCACGTCGCCGAGATAGTCGATCGCCGACAGATGCGCGGCCGCGGCCAGATCGGCGTAAGTCAGGCGATCGCCGGCGAGGAAATTCCGCGTCCGCGCCAGCCAGCCGATATAGGCCAGATGATAGCGGACATTGGCGGTGGCGGCGCGGATCACGTCCATCTCCGGCGGTCCGCCGCCGTCGTCCTCGCTCATGAAGCGCTTGTAGATCCGCTCGTTGACCAGCGGGCCGGTGGCCTCTTCGAAGAACTTCTCGTTGAACCAGCCCGTCAGCCGGCGCACCTCGATGCGCTCGGCCGGCGCCTCCGGCAACAGCCGCCGCTGGCCGACCGACGCGCCATGGGTCTCGTCGAGATATTCGCCGATGATGCCGGCGCCGGGGATCGGCGGCAGCCCTTCGGCCACCAGCACCGGGGTGGTTCCGGCCGGGTTCAGCGACAGAAACGCCGTGCGCCGCTCCCAGGTCCGCTCTTCCACCAGCCGCAGGTCGAGCCCGTGTTCACCAAGCGCCAGGCGGACGAACCGCGACTGCGGGCAGAACGGATGATGAAACAGCGTGTACATGCAATCCTTGACGGTTTCGATGCGCGGCGTGCCGGCGCGCGGGTCGGCGCCGCGGCGGCGCCAAACTAGCGGAGCGCGCGGATCAGGCAAGGCGGCAATTCCGCATTTTGCCGTTGCCGCATGCGGGCGAATAAGCGACAAGGGCGCGGCTTTTCGCGCGCCGGCGCCTCGTTTCGCCAACCGGCGCCTTGCAGCGGACCCACAGCATGCTTTCCGACATCATCAGGGCCGTGATCCTCGGCATCGTCGAGGGTGTCACCGAGTTTCTCCCGGTGTCGTCGACCGGGCACCTGCTGCTGGTGGAACGGTTCTTCAATCTCGGCGAAGACGGATTCTGGAAAAGCTTCGCGGTGCTGATCCAGCTCGGCGCGATCCTGGCCATTCTGGCGATCTATTTCGCGCGGCTGTGGCGGATCGCGGCCGGGATGTTTTCCGATCCGGACGCGCGGCGCTTCGTCATCGGCGTGCTGGTCGCGTTCCTGCCCGCCGCGGTGATCGGCGCCGCCGCCGGAAGCTACATCAAGGCGTATCTGTTCAACCCGTGGGTGGTGTGCTTCTCGCTGATCGTCGGCGGCGCGGTCCTTCTATGGGTCGATCAGCTCGATCTCGCGCCGCGCTACCACGACGCCACCGCGTTCTCGCTGCCGATGTATCTGACCATCGGCTTTGCGCAGTGCCTGGCGATGGTCCCGGGCGTGTCGCGCTCCGGCGCCACCATCGTCGGCGCGATGCTGCTCGGCGCCGACAAGCGCGCCGCCGCGGAGTTCTCGTTCTTTCTCGCGATCCCGACCATGGTCGGCGCGTTCGCGTACGACCTCTACAAGAACCGCGGCGACCTCGGCACCGACCATCTCACGATCATCGCGATCGGCTTCGTGGTATCGTTCATCACCGCGCTGGTCGTGGTGAAGACGTTTCTGGACTACGTCACGCGCCACGGCTTCACGCTGTTCGCGTGGTGGCGCGTGATCGTCGGCACGCTGGGCCTGATCGCGCTGGCGCTCGGCAAATAAGGCACCTGTTACCAGTACACGCCGTAACGCGCGGCGATCCGGCGCGCCTTGTGCTCCCGGGTTTCCGGCTTGACCTGCCGGGTCTCGGTCTTGGCCGCTGGCGCCGCGTCGACCTTGGT
>CAXUBE010000253.1:0-3991 GCA_964249215.1 uncultured Rhodopseudomonas sp.
CACCCGGATTGCTTCGCAATCCGACCTCTCCCCGGCGGGGAGAGGTGAAGCTGAGTTCGCAGCGGCCTCTGCGGCAAGACAGCTTTCATCTTTCGTTCGTGAAAATCACCGTGCCCGACGCGGCGAACATGCCGCCGACGCCGTGGCATACCGAGATCTTCGCGCCGGAAACCTGCGCCGGCGCGATGCCGCGCATCTGCCGCACGCTTTCCTGCAGCGCGTACATGCCGTACATGCCGGAATGCATGTAGCTCAGCCCGCCGCCATTGGTGTTCATGGGCAGCTTGCCGCCGATCGCGGTATTGCGGCCGGCGATGAACTTGCCGGTCTCCTCGTGCGGCATGAAGCCGAGATCGCCGAGGCCGTACAGCGGCAGATGCGCGAAGGCGTCGTAGATCATCAGGTGATCGACGTCCTTGTGCGCGATGCCGGCCTCGCGGAACGCGGTCGGCCCCGCGGTGCGGAAGGCGCGCGAGCTATCAAACGTCTGCATCTGGCTCACCATCGGCGTCTCGACGCTTTCGCCGGTGCCGAGGATGTAGACCGGCTTGCGCGGGAAATCCCTGGCGCGGTCGGCCGAGGTCAGGATCAGCGCGCCGCCGCCGTCGGTGACGAGGCAGCATTGCAGGATCCGGAACGGGTAGGCGATCATCCGCGAGTTCAGCACGTCCGCGACGGTGATCGGCGCCTTCATGGTGGCGCGCGGATTCTTCGCAGCCCATTCGCGCTGCACCACCGCGACCATCGCGATCTGCTCGTGGGTGATGCCGTGCGTCTTCATGTAGCGCAGCACGGGAATCGGAAACATGCTGGGCGGGCCGTAGACGCCGAACGGCGCTTCGAACTGGCCGTTGAGGCTGTCCGGCGGCGTTGAGCGCGGCAATTTGCCGATCATCGACTTGCCGCTCTCGGCGTGGGTGATCAGCACCGTCTTGCACAGCCCCGCCTCGATCGCGGCGGCGGCATGGCGGACGTGCAGCATGAACGAGCAACCGCCGACCGAGGTGCCGTCGACCCAGGTCGGCGTGATGCCGAGATAATGCGCGATCTGCTGCGGGGTCTCCACCGCGGTGGCGACGCCGTCGATGTCGGACGGCTTCAGCCCGGCATCGGCCATCGCGTTCAGCGCGGCATCGGCGTGCAGTTGGATCTGCGACACGTTCGGGATGACGCCGAGTTCGGAGGTCTCGGCGGCGCCGACCACGGCGACCTGGTTTCTGCGCATCTGCTCAGCCCTTCGCCGGACGGAACAGCGGAAGGTTGATCTTGTCGTCGAGCCTCTCGAACGCGACTTCGAGCTTCATGTCGAGTTCGAGCGCCTCCGGCGTCTGCGGACAATCGATGATGTTGCTCATCATCCGCGGACCTTCTTCCAGCGCCACCACGGCGATGGCGTAAGGCGGCGTGAAGCCGGGCGCCGCGGGGCGGTGATTGATGACGTAGCTGTAGAGCGTCGCCCTGCCGCTGGCCTTGAACACGCTGACCTCGCGCGACGCGCAGGCCGGGCAGAACGGCCGCGGCGGGAAATACACGTTGGCGCAGGCGTCGCAGCGCTGCAGCCGCAACTCGCCGGCGTGGGTGCCGTCCCAGAAGTGCTGCGTCTCGGGGGTCGGTTTCGGGCGTGCGCGCGAGGATTCGGCCATGAGCGTCGTCGTCTCCCTGCAGGCGGGCGTGGCCGCCATCGTTGCGTCTTGATGCGGCATTTGACGGCCCGGCGTCAACGGGCCGCGGCGTCCGCATGGCGTGTATTCCAGAACGCTGGTATGCATTCGTCCGGCTAAGCTACCGTATCGTCATTGCGAGCCAGGGGACGAATGTCTTGCGCAGCATCAGGATCGGCTCCGGCGCCGGCTATTCCGGCGACCGCATCGAGCCCGCGCTCGAACTCGCCGAACAGGGCGACATCCAGTATCTGGTGTTCGAGTGCCTCGGCGAGCGCACCGTGGCATTGGCGCAGCAGGCGCGCATGAAGAACCCGGACGCCGGCTACGATCCGCTGCTCGAGGCGCGGATGCGCGCGGTGCTGCCGGCTTGCGCGGCGCGCGGGATCAAGATCGTCACCAATATGGGCGCGGCCAATCCGCACGGCGCGGCGCGCCGCGCCGCCGAGATCGCGCGCTCGCTCGGGCTGCGGCATCTGAAGGTCGCCGCGGTGATCGGCGACGACGTGCTCGAGGCGTGCAAGGACAGCGACCTCGCGCTGATGGAGTTCGACGGCAGCATGCGAAAGCTCGGCAACCGGGTGCTGTCGGCGAACGCCTATCTCGGCGCCGAGCCGATCGCGCAGGCGCTGCGAAGCGGCGCCGACATCGTCATCACCGGACGGGCGTCCGATCCCGCGCTGTTTCTGGCGCCGATGCTGCATGCGTTCGGTTGGGCGATGGACGATTGGGATCTGCTCGGGCAGGGCACGGTGGCGGGGCACCTGCTGGAATGCGCCGGGCAAATCACCGGCGGTTACTTCGCCGATCCCGGCTTCAAGGACGTTCCGGATCTGTCGCGGCTCGGCTTTCCGATCGGCGAAGTCGGCGAGGATGGCTCGCTGGTGATCACCAAGGTCGCGGGCTCCGGCGGCGCGGTCAGCGTCGCGGCCTGCAAGGAACAGTTGCTGTACGAGGTGCACGACCCGCACAGATACATCCAGCCCGACGTGGTGGCGGATTTCTCGCAGGTGTCGATCGAGGAGATCGGTCCGGACCGCGTGCGCGTCAGCGGCGGACGCGGCGCCGAACGGCCGCCGACGCTGAAGGTCTCGGTCGGCTATGTCGACGGCTTCATCGGCGAGGGCCAGATCTCCTACGCCGGGCAGGGCGCGCTGGCCCGCGGCAGGCTGGCGCTCCAGATCGTGCGCGAGCGGCTCGAACTCACCGGCGTCGAGACCAGCGAACTGCGCTGCGAACTGATCGGCGTCGATGCGTTGCACGGCGCGGCGCTGGCGGCGCGCGCGCATGAACCCTATGAGGTCCGCGTCCGCGTCGCCGGCCGCACAGAGACTCTGCGCGAAGCGGTACGGATCGGCAACGAGGTCGAGACGCTCTACACCAACGGCCCGGCCGCCGGCGGCGGCGTCACCAAATCCGCCCGCGACGTGGTGGCGGTCGCCTCGGTGCTGCTGGCGCGCGAACGCGCCACGCCGTCCGTGCAGTTCGTCGAGGCGTCGGCATGAAGCTGCGCGCGATCGCCCATTCCCGCACCGGCGACAAGGGCAACGTTTCCAACATCTCGGTGATCGCCTACGACGCCGCGCATTATCCGCTGCTGCGGGCGCAGGTCACCGGCGCGCGGGTCAAGGCGCTGTTCGCCGGCATCGTCGAAGGCGAGGTCACGCGCTACGAATTGCCCAATCTCGGCGCGCTGAACTTCGTGATGCAGAGCGCGCTCGGCGGCGGCGTCACGCGCTCGCTGGCGCTGGACGCGCATGGCAAATCGCTGAGCTCCGCGCTGCTCGATATTGAGATCGCGGAGTAAGCTCGGCCATGACGGAGAAAGTCGAACCTGCCGACATTCCGACCCTTGCCTCCCTCGCCGATGACTTGGACGCCGGTCGCATTACGGCGCGCGCGCTGGTCGAGCAATGTCTCGCCGAAATCGGTAAAGCCGGCGGCGAGGGCGCGCGCGTGTTCATTCATGTCGACAAGGAGGCCGCGCTTCGGACCGCCGACGCGATCGACCTATTGCGCAAGGCCGATGCCCCGCCGTCGCCATTCGCGGGCATTCCGATCTCGGTCAAAGACCTGTTCGACATCCAGGGCCAGGTGACGCGCGCAGGCTCGCGCGTGCTCGACGACAATCCGCCGGCCGCCGCCGACGCGCCGGCGATCGCGCGGCTGCGGCGCGCCGGCTTCATCCCGATCGGCCGAACCAACATGACCGAATTCGCCTATTCCGGCATCGGCATCAATCCGCATTACGGGACGCCGAAAAGTATCTGGCGGCGCGAGGTCGGCCATGCGCCGGGCGGCTCGTCGTCGGGCGCCGCGGTGTCGGTCGC
>CAXUBE010000254.1:0-3982 GCA_964249215.1 uncultured Rhodopseudomonas sp.
CTGCTCGCGCAGGGCCACCACGTTAGGTGTTTCGACCGGCCGCATGTCGTCCCGACCGGCCTCTCGCGCCTCGATCATCCTCGTCTGGACGTGTGCGACGGCGATTTTCTCTCCGAGGTGGACGTCGCGATGGCGCTGAAGGGGTGCGAGGTCTGCTTCCATCTGGTGTCGACCACGCTGCCGGCGACCTCGAACGCGGATCCCGCCTTCGATATCGAATGCAACGTGCTCGGCACCGTCAGGATGCTGAAGCACCTGCCGGGCTCCGGTCTGAAGAAGATCGTCTTCGTGTCCTCGGGCGGCACCGTGTACGGCATCCCGCGCGAACTGCCGATCAAGGAGACCCATCCGACCGAACCGATCTGCTCCTACGGCATTTCGAAGCTTGCGATCGAAAAGCATCTCGGGCTGACGAACTGGCTCTACGGGATCGACTACGCGGCGCTGCGGATTTCCAATCCGTACGGCGAGCGCCAGCGCAGCGTCGCCAGCCAGGGCGTCGTCGCGGTGTTTCTCGGCCGCGCGCTGCGCGGCGAGCCGATCGAGATCTGGGGCGACGGCCAGGTCGTGCGCGACTACATCCATATCGACGACGTGGTCGCGGCGCTGCTGCGCGCGATCGGCGACACCGGCGCGGAGCGGGTGTTCAACATCGGCTCCGGCCAGGGGATGAGCTTGCACCAAGTGATCGATGTGATCGAACAAGTCGTCGGCCGCCGGCTGGATCGCCGGCACGCCGCGGCCCGCCCGCTCGATGTCGAGAAGAACGTGCTGTGCATCGATCGGGCGCGCGCCGTGCTGGACTGGCAGCCGCGGATCAGTTTCGTGGACGGCGTCCGGCGCTTCGCGCGATGGATGAAGCAGTCCGGCGAGACCGGCCTTCCGTTCTGACCCGACGCGCCGCGATCCTGCGGCGCAGCGCTACGGGCGGCTCGCCTCCGCGGCCGCGGGCACCGGAGCCTGCACGTCGCCCGGCTTCTTGACCGGCGCCTTCGGCACCGGCTTGTCCTGCCGTTTCGACCACGAGATGTAATAGGCCACGATCGTCATGAGCGCGATGCCCGTGACGCTGACGAACACCTGCGCGAACACCGAGCCCGAGCTCATCATCAGCTCGAAATGGCCGACGAACGACAGGAAAACGCCGACGCAGAACACCGCGAGCGACTGCTGGCCGCATTTCATCACCGGGTCGAAGATCCGCCATTCCAGCCCCGGCCATTCCTTTGGCACGAAGCGGATCACCATCACCACGATGACCACGAAATGCACGAAGCGGTACGGCGCGAGATTGGTCTTGTCGTTGGGGTTGAAGGCGTCGAACAGCCAGCGCGGAAACATCTCGCCGAAGCCTGGAAAACGTCCGGCCATGGTCATCACCAGCGCCAGCGCCAGATATCCGAGGCAGACGTACAGCGTGGCCGGCGCGTCGACGATCGCGCGCGACTTTGCGGCGCCGCCGAGCGCGCACCAGGCGCCGAACACGAACAGCAATTGCCAGCAATACGGATTGAAGTACCAGGAACCGGCGGGATAGCCCGGCAGATTCCAGCCGAAATAGCGCGCGGCGAAATACAGCGCGACCGACGCCAGCATGGTGAAATCGGGACGCCGCAGCATCACCCACAGCACCGGCGGAAAGAAGCCCATCAGCACGATGTACAGCGGCAGCACGTCGAGATTGAGCGGCTTGAATTTCAGCAGCAGGCCCTGGCGCAGCGTCTCGATCGGATTGTCGACCAGACCCGCGACATTGAACTCGCTGATGATGTCGGGGTCGCTGTAGCGCTGCGCGACGTAGCCGATCGACACGATGTAGATCACGAACAGGATGATGTGGGCGACGTAGAGCTGCCACACCCGCTTGGTCAGCCGCGTCGCGCCGACGATGAAGCCGCGCTCGAGCATCAGCTTGGCGTAGACGAACGAGGCGGTGTAACCGGAGATGAAGACGAACAGGTCGGCGGCGTCGCTGAAGCCGTAATTGCGGGTGGTCACCCAGTTCACGACATTGTCCGGGATGTGGTCGAGGAAGATCGCCCAATTGGCGACCCCGCGGAACAGATCGAGCCGCAGATCGCGTCCTTTGCCGGGAAGAATTGCCTGGATGTCCATGAGAGCCGTTCGTCTGTCCCGCGGGCTGCCGGAGCGTTGCGGCGCGGCAGGCGGGCGCGATTGTCACAACGCCGAAGAAAGATTATACCGGACCGGAAACACCCCCCGCGCGGCGGCGGAATCACAATGTCATGCTGGCGGATCACGATATACCAAGGCGGGCGTTTCCGCCAAATTGGCGCGATGTCGCATGATTTAGGCCGACCATGACCGCACGGATCTTCAAGCCCGCCAAGAACGCGATGCAATCCGGCACCGCCAAGAGCCGGGAATGGCAGCTCGACTACGAGCCGGAACAGCCGCGCGTGATCGAGCCGCTGATGGGATGGACCAGCTCCGGCGACATGCGCCAGCAGCTCACCTTGCGCTTCGACACCCGCGAGGAGGCCGTGGCCTATTGCGAGCGGGAGGGCATTGCCTATCAGGTGCTGGAGCCCAACGAGCCGGCGCGGCGCCGGGCGGCGTATTCGGACAATTTCGCGTTCCGCCGCGACGAGCCCTGGACGCATTGATTCCGACCGACGTGACGCTCCCGGCCGCCACGCGATCACACCATCGCGCCGGCGCCGCCTCCAGCATCGCGGCGCAGCGCAATAACGAGAAGCCGACGTCATCCCATGCCGCTTCCGTCCAGCATCGATCCCGGCTCCGCCGAGTTTGCGGCAAACGCCGCGGCCATGCGCGCCTTGGTGGCCGGACTGCGTGACGAACTGACGCGCGTTGCCGGCGCCGGCGGCGAGGCCTCGCGCGCCAGGCATACCGCGCGCGGCAAGATGCTGGCGCGCGACCGCGTCGATCTGCTGGTCGACCCCGGCACCGCGTTCCTGGAATTGTCGCCGCTCGCCGCCCACGGCCTCTATGGCGGCGACGTGCATTCGGCCAGCATCGTCACCGGCGTCGGCCTTGTGTCGGGCCGTGCCTGCATGATCGTGGCCAACGACGCCACCATCAAGGGCGGCACGTATTATCCGATGACGGTGAAGAAGCATCTGCGCGCGCAGGACATCGCGCGGCAGAACAATCTGCCGTGCATCTACATGGTGGATTCCGGCGGCGCCTTCCTGCCGCAGCAGGACGAGATCTTTCCCGACGAGCGCCATTTCGGCCGCATCTTCTACAACCAGGCGCAGATGTCGGCGCAGGGCATCCCGCAGATCGCGCTCGTGATGGGATCCTGCACCGCAGGCGGCGCCTACGTTCCGGCGATGTCGGACGAAAGCATCATCGTGCGCAATCAGGGCACCATCTTTCTCGGCGGCCCGCCGCTGGTCAAGGCCGCGACCGGCGAAGTAGTCAGCGCCGAAGAACTCGGCGGCGCCGACGTGCATTCGCGCCAGTCCGGCGTCACCGATCACTATGCGCAGAACGACGCCCATGCGATCGGCATCGCGCGCCGCATCGTCGGCACGCTGAAGCCGCCGCTGCGCGTTGCGCTCAATATGCGCGCGCCGCGCGAGCCGCTGTTTCCGAGCGAGCAGCTCTACGGCATCGTGCCGGCCGAAGCGCGCAAGCCGTTCGACATTCGTGATATCATCGCGCGGATCGTCGACGCGTCAGAATTCGACGAGTTCAAGAAACTCTACGGCCAGACGCTGATCTGCGGCTTCGCGCATATCTGGGGCTATCCGGTCGGCATCGTCGCCAACAACGGCATCCTGTTCAGCGAGAGTTCGCTGAAAGGCGCGCATTTCATCGAACTGTGCTGCCAGCGCAATATCCCGCTGGTGTTCCTGCAGAACATCACCGGATTCATGGTCGGCAAGAAATACGAGGCCGGCGGCATCGCCCGCGACGGCGCCAAGCTGGTGACGGCGGTGGCGACCGCCGGCGTGCCGAAATTCACCGTGGTGATCGGCGGCTCCTATGG
>CAXUBE010000255.1:0-3963 GCA_964249215.1 uncultured Rhodopseudomonas sp.
CTCGTCAGCAATGCCGGCATCACGCGCGACAATCTGTTCGTGCAGCTCAAGGACGAGGACTGGGACAGCGTCATCAACGTCAATTTGACCGCGACCTTCCGGCTGGCCCGCGCCGCGACCAGGCTGATGATGCGCAAACGATTCGGCCGCATCATCGCGATCACGTCGGTGGTCGGCGTCACCGGCAATCCGGGGCAGGGCAATTACACCGCGGCCAAGGCCGGGCTGATCGGCATGGTGAAGACGCTCGGCGCCGAATACGCCAAGCGCAACGTCACCGCCAATTGCATCGCGCCGGGATTCATCGCGACGCCGATGACCGAAGCACTCAACGAGAAGCAGCGCGAGGCGATCCTGAGCAAGCTTCCGGCCGGCCGGCTCGGCAGTCCCGAAGACATCGCCGCCGCCGCGGTCTATCTCAGCTCGAACGAGGCCGCCTACGTCACCGGCCAGACCATCCACGTCAATGGCGGCATGGCGATGATTTGACGCCAATTGCCCGCGGCACGCGGGGCGAAAGGGCGGCGCAGGCCGATGGTCGGGCGTCGATGCGGAGCGGACCCGGACCGGCAATGGATCGCAAAACAATGCCATTGCAGGAATACGAAAGCCTGTATATTGGCGGTGCGGAGCCGGCCGTCCGATGGTCGCGCTTCGACTTCGGGGACGGGGCATATTCGATTTCACGACGCGATTGCGACGGAACTTAACGAGTAACGCACCTTGTGGCTCGGTATCGTCCTGGCGGTCGGGTCCAATGGAACAGCACGGGGTTTAACGATGAGCGAGATTGGCGAGCGGGTTAAGAAAATCGTGGTCGAACACCTTGGTGTTGAACCCGAAAAGGTCGTCGACAATGCGAGCTTCATCGACGATCTCGGCGCCGACAGCCTTGATACCGTCGAACTCGTGATGGCGTTTGAAGAGGAGTTCGGCTGTGAAATTCCCGACGATGCCGCTGAAACGATCCTGACCGTTGGCGATGCCACCAAGTTTCTGGAAAAGAACGCAAAGAGCTGACGTCCCCGCGCGCGTCGACATCAGGCCGGACCGGTCGCGGGACCGCGCTCAACAGGCTTGCCGTGGTCGGCGGGATGCCTCCGGACGGTTGATCTTCGCACGGCTTGTCTTCGGGCGGCTTGTCTTTGCACCCCGCATATTGGGGCAGCGCCTGTTGGGCCGGAGTGCTGATCGATGAGGCGGGTTGTCGTCACGGGCCTTGGCATGGTGTCGCCGCTGGGCTGCGGCATCGAGCCGACCTGGAAGCGCATCCTCAACGGCGAGAGCGGCGCCCGGCAGATCGACATGTTCGACGTGTCGGACCTGACCAGCCGGATCGCCTGCGTGATCCCGCGCGGCGACGGCAGCGGCGGCACCTTCAATCCCGACCAGTGGATGGAGCCGAAGGATCAGCGCAAGGTCGACGACTTCATCGTCTATGCGATGTGCGCCGCCAAGCAGGCGCTCGACGATGCCGACTGGCACCCGTCGACCGAAGCGGAGCGCTGCACCACCGGAACCATGATCGGCTCCGGCATCGGGGGCCTCTCCGGCATCGCCGACGCCGCGGTGCTGGTGAAGGAGCGGGGACCGCGGCGGCTGTCGCCGTTCTTCATTCCGGGCCGCCTGATCAATCTTGCCTCCGGCTACGTCTCGATCGCGCACGGACTGAAAGGCCCGAACCATGCGGTGGTGACCGCGTGCTCGACCGGCGCGCACGCGATCGGCGACGCCAGCCGCCTGATCGCGCTCGGCGACGCCGACGTGATGGTGGCCGGCGGCACCGAATCGCCGATCAGCCGGTTGGCGATGGCGGGCTTCTGCGCCATGCGCGCGCTGTCCACCGGCTTCAACGACACCCCTGAACTGGCGTCGCGTCCCTATGATCGCGACCGCGACGGCTTCGTGATGGGCGAAGGCGCCGGCATCGTCGTGCTCGAGGAATACGAACACGCCAAGGCGCGCGGCGCGCGGATCTACGCCGAAGTGGTCGGCTACGGCATGTCGGGCGACGCCTATCACATTTCGGCGCCGACGCCGGACGGCGAGGGCGCCTTCCGCTGCATGAGTGCGGCGATGAAGCGCGCCGGCATCGCGGCGGCCGATCTCGACTACATCAACGCGCATGGCACGTCGACGCCGCTCGGCGACGAGATCGAACTCGGCGCCGCGCAGCGGCTGCTCGGCAACGCCGCCTCGAAAGTATCGATGTCGTCGACCAAGTCGTCCACCGGGCATCTGCTCGGCGCGGCGGGCGCGATCGAGGCGATCTTCTGCATCCTCGCGATCCGCGACAACATCGCGCCGCCGACCATCAATCTCGACAATCCGTCGGTCGAGACCTCGATCGATCTGGTGCCGCGCAAGCCGCGCGCGCGCGAGATCAATGTCGCGTTGTCGAACTCGTTCGGCTTCGGCGGCACCAATGCTTCGGTGATCCTGCAGCGCGTCGCGAACTGAGTTCGTCCGCCTCCACCGTTTCGCCGCAATCGCTGCGCAAGCCGTGCCAGGACACCGCTCGCGACGAATCGCCGTCGCGATCGGGAGCGATTAAACGAGGCATGCGCCATCGCGATCGCGCCGCGATCGATCGTTGCACCGACAAGTGCGCGCGGATAATTCGGTCTATGAATCCGCGGCGTTTTGGTCCAGAAATCGTCCCGATGTTTTCGCATCGTCGCGCGGTCCGACGAGCCGACCGCACGATGCCGCGATCCTGGTCGACGCATATGCCGGCATTCGCTGCGGACGGCACGGGACGTGTTGGCAAGAGACCGTTTGGAGCTGCGACGCAGGCGGTGTTTGCGGCAAGTCGAAGTCGAACCGACAGGACCAGGTAGCAATCGATGAGTGAAAGGCCGCCGATCTCACCCCGCAGCCCGCGCGCCGCGCTGGAGCCCGAGCAGGTGCCGCCGCCGCCTAAACGTTCCGAGCGCGCCCGCAATCCGTTCGTCATCGTCGGCAACGCCATCATCACCGTGCTGCTGATCGCCATGATCGGCGCCGGCGGCATCTATGTCTACGGCCGCCAGAAGATCGAGGCGCCGGGTCCGCTGCAGGAAGACAAGATCGTCAACATTCCGCAGCGCGCCGGCATGGGCGACATCGCCGACATTCTGCAGCGCGAGGGCGTGGTCGACAATAATCGCTGGGCGTTCATCGGCAGCGTGTTCGCGCTGAAGGCCCGCGCCGACCTGAAGCCCGGCGAATATTCGTTCCAGAAGAACGCCAGCCTGCGCGACGTGATCGGCACCATCGTCGAGGGCAAGGTGGTGCAGCATGCGGTGACGGTTCCGGAGGGGCTGACCTCCGAGCAGATCGTGGCGCGGCTTTCCGAGAACGACATCTTCAGCGGCAGCGTGCGCGAGATCCCGCGCGAAGGCACGCTGTTGCCGGAGACCTACAAGTTTCCGCGCGGCACGACGCGCGATCAGGTGATCCAGCGCATGCAGGCTTCGCAAAAGCGCGTGCTGCAGGAAATCTGGGAACGCCGCAATGCCGACATTCCGGTGAAGTCGCCGGAGCAGTTGATCACGCTGGCGTCGATCGTCGAAAAGGAAACCGGCAAGGCCGACGAGCGCAGCCGCGTCGCCGCGGTGTTCGTCAACCGGCTGCGCCAGAAGATGAAGCTGCAGTCCGACCCGACCATCATCTACGGATTGGTCGGCGGCAAGGGCACGCTGGGCCGCCCGATCAAGCGCAGCGAGATCGCGCAGCCCTCGCCCTACAACACCTATGTCGTCGATGGCCTGCCGCCGGGGCCGATCGCCAATCCGGGCCGCGCCTCGCTGGAGGCCACCGCCAATCCGGCGCGCACCCGCGATCTCTTCTTCGTCGCCGACGGCACCGGCGGCCACGCGTTCACCGAAACCTACGACCAGCATCAGAAGAACGTCGCCAAACTCCGCGCCTCGGAGAAGGCGGTCCAGAACGACGCCGTCGAGCCGCCGGACGATCCGGCCC
>CAXUBE010000256.1:0-3939 GCA_964249215.1 uncultured Rhodopseudomonas sp.
GCATGGCGGCGGGCAGGAACTCGGACGCCGCGCCGGCACCGAGAACGTCGCCGGCATTGCGGGCTTCGGCGCCGTCACAGCCGCGATGGCGGCGCGCGCGCACGACATGGCCCGGATCGAAAAGCTGCGGAATCGGCTTGAGACAGGCATGCGGCAGACCGAAGGCGTGATTGTGTTCGCGGATTCGGTCGCCCGGCTGCCGAATACGACGCTATTTGCAGTCGGTGGGCTGCGGGCGGAGACCGCGGTGATCGGCTTCGACCTCGAGGGCATCGCGGTGTCGTCCGGGTCGGCGTGTTCCTCGGGCAAGGTGCAGCCGTCGCATGTGCTGCAGGCGATGGGTTGCGGCCCCCGACTGGCGCAGGGGGCGCTGCGCCTCAGTCTGGGCTGGTCGACCACCGAAACCGACATCGACCGGTGTCTTAATGCTTGGAGAAAGCTCGCCGGCACACTAATTAGAAGGGACGATGAAACAGTGCTTGAACGGTTCTAAGCCGAATGGTTTCATCGACACGCAAAGCCAGGGCGTTGCGTTGATCCACCGCGGTCCTTGAAACCGCGAGCGGAGGTTTGGAATGGCTGTCGTCCAAGAAACCGTCGATCGGGTTCGCCAGATCGACGTCGACCAGTATCGATATGGATTCGAGACGCTGATCGAGTCCGACAAGGCCCCGAAGGGTCTGTCGGAGGAAACCGTGCGTTTCATTTCGGCGAAGAAGAACGAGCCGGCCTGGATGCTGGAATGGCGGCTGGAGGCCTATCGCCGCTGGCTGACCATGACCGAGCCGACCTGGGCGCGGGTGGACCACCCGAAGATCGATTTCCAGGACATCTACTACTATTCGGCGCCGAAGCCGAAGAAGACCATCGGATCGCTGGACGAGATCGATCCCGACATCCTGGAGACCTACAAGAAGCTGGGCATTCCGCTGCGCGAAATCGAAGCGCTGGAAGGCGTCGTGCGGCCGGAAGGCGAGCGGCGCATCGCCGTGGACGCGGTGTTCGATTCGGTGTCGGTCGCGACCACCTTCCAGAAAGAGCTGAAGCAGGCCGGCGTGATCTTCATGCCGATCTCGGACGCCATCCGCGAACATCCCGACCTGGTGCAGAAATATCTCGGCACCGTGGTGCCGACCTCGGACAATTACTACGCCACGCTGAACTCCGCGGTGTTTTCCGACGGCTCGTTCGTCTACGTGCCGCCCGGCGTGCGTTGCCCGATGGAATTGTCGACCTACTTCCGCATCAACGAGCGCAACACCGGCCAGTTCGAGCGCACGCTGATCATCGCCGACAAGGGCGCCTATGTCAGCTACCTCGAGGGCTGCACCGCGCCGCAGCGCGACGAGAACCAGCTCCATGCCGCGGTTGTCGAGCTCGTCACCCATGACGACGCCGAGATCAAATACTCCACGGTGCAGAACTGGTATCCCGGCAATTCGGAAGGCAAGGGCGGCATCTACAACTTCGTCACCAAACGTGGCGACTGCCGCGGCAATAATTCGAAGATTTCCTGGACCCAGGTCGAGACCGGGTCGGCGATCACATGGAAATATCCGAGCTGCATCCTGCGCGGCGACAATTCGCGCGGCGAGTTCTACTCGATCGCGATCTCGAACGGCCACCAGCAGGTCGATTCCGGCACCAAGATGATCCATCTCGGCAACAACACCACCAGCCGGATCATCTCCAAGGGCATCGCCGCCGGCGTGTCGCAGAATACCTATCGCGGCCTCGTGACCGCGCATCGCAAGGCGAACAACGCGCGCAACTTCACCGCCTGCGATTCGCTGCTGATCGGCGACCGCTGCGGCGCGCACACCGTGCCTTACATCGAAGCGAAGAACTCCTCGGCGCTGTTCGAGCACGAAGCCACGACGTCGAAGATATCGGAGGACGTATTGTTCTACTGCATCCAGCGCGGGCTGTCGCAGGAGGAAGCCGTCGGTCTCGTCGTCAACGGCTTCGTCAAGGACGTGCTGCAGCAACTGCCGATGGAATTCGCGGTCGAGGCGCAGAAGCTGATTTCGATCTCGCTTGAGGGAAGCGTGGGGTAACCTATCAAATTGATAGGTTGATATTGACTTCTTCATTGAAGAATATCTATAAACTAGATGTAGTTCTTTTCTGGAGACGACAATGCCGCCCGCTTTTCAGCACCTGGATGAGATCGTTCAAGGGTTGAGCACGAAGTCCGACAAGATCAGGGCGCTGGGCCGCCGGGGGATTTCGACCTCGGACATCGCGAAGTATCTCGGTATCCGTTACCAGCATGCCCGAAATGTCTTGTTGGATGGAGGGCTTGCTTCAACACGACGGCAGGATGTGAACGTCGACAGTTCGGCCTCGGCAGAGTCAGAAATCAGGCTGGTTGATACCAGACCGGTTTGGATCGACGTGGATGAAGAAGGCAGGATGCAGCTACCCCTCCACCTTTGCGAGGCGGTAGGTATTGAGAAAGGTACTCGGGTTCACGTGCGGGTCAACGAAGACGCAATCGAAATTCTTTCGCAACGCGCCGCTGTCAAGCGCGCTCATGACATCGTTCGGGAATTTGTGCCTCCCGGTGTTTCATTGGTTGATGAACTGATCGAAGAGCGGCGGCGCGAAGTACAGAAAGAGGAAGAGGAATCTTGATGGCCGAGCGAGCGACGGAACAGGTTTTCGACGCATCCGTCATTCTTGCGATCATTCAGCAGGAGCCGGGACATGAAGCGTTCCTTGATATGGCGTTGGGAGGGCTGACATCGACCGTTAATCTGGCGGAGGCGCGTGCCAAGCTCTCGGATCGAGGGCTGGACCGACGAAGAATTGACGATGCCATCGGGTACATCAATTTGCTGCCGGTTGCGTTCGACGAGGAGCAGGCGCAAATTTCATCGGATTTGCGATCGTCGACGAAAGAGTTACGTCTGTCCCTTGCCGACCGCGCGTGCCTTGCGTTGGCAGTTCAGCGCAACGCCACCGCTTACACTGCGGATCGTATTTGGGCACAGGTGAACGTGCCGATCGAAATCAAGCTGATCAGATAGAATGAAAGTCGTTATGCCGCTCCTCGAAGTCAAAGACCTTCACGTCCGCGTCGAAGAACGCGAAATTCTCCACGGCCTGTCGCTGAGCGTGAATCCCGGCCAGGTGCACGCCATCATGGGGCCGAACGGCTCCGGCAAATCGACGCTGTCCCACGTGATCGCGGGCAAGCCCGGCTATGAAGTCACCGGCGGCGAAATCCTGTTCAAGGGCGAAGCCCTGCTCGAGATGAGCCCGGACCGGCGCGCCGCCGAAGGCGTGTTTCTCGCCTTCCAGTATCCCGTGGAAATTCCGGGCGTCGCCACCATGACGTTCCTGCGCACCGCGCTGAACGCGCAGCGCAAGGCGCGCGGCGAGGCTGAATTCTCGACGCCGGATTTTCTCAAGAAAGTGCGCGAGGTCGCGGCCTCGCTGAACATTCCGCAGGAGATGCTGCGGCGCGGCGTCAATGTCGGCTTCTCCGGCGGCGAGAAGAAGCGCAACGAAGTGCTGCAGATGGCGCTGTTCCAGCCGAGCCTGTGCATCCTCGACGAAATGGATTCCGGTCTCGACATCGACGCGCTGCGGATCGCCGCCGACGGCGTCAACGCGCTGCGCTCGGCGGAGCGCGCGATGGTGGTGATCACGCATTATCAGCGGCTGTTGAACTACATCGTGCCCGACGTGGTGCACGTGATGTCGAAGGGCCGGGTGGTGAAGAGCGGCGGCAAGGAACTGGCGCTCGAACTGGAAGCGTCGGGCTACGCGCAATTCGAGGACGCCGCTTGATGCGCGCGGCGGTGATCTCATGAACCTGGCTTTGGCGAAGACCGATAGCGCCCACGCGCTGCGCGACGTGTTCGCGAATGCGCGCGACCGGCTGCCCGGTGCCGGCGCCGTCGCGGCGCAGCGCCGCGAGGCGTTCGACAC
>CAXUBE010000257.1:0-3933 GCA_964249215.1 uncultured Rhodopseudomonas sp.
AGATCATGGTCGCCAACCTGAAGGACACCGAGCAGAGCTGGCAGTTGTTGCCGGATGGATCGTCAACGCGTATGAAGGCCGCGAAAGGCGAGGAGCCTTTCAACGTGCATAATTACTTCATGACCAATCCGAGTCTGTCAGGCCGTGGCAAGTCGCTCAAGGAATCCTCGCCCCGACGACTCACGCGCCGCACCGAGCGCAACCCGTCCTCCTGACCAGGGATCGCGGCGGCCATGAAGCGGGCGCGCAGGCGCGGCTCCAGCGTGGCCGTGATCGACATCGGCTCCAACTCGGTGCGTCTGGTCGTCTATCAATCGCTGACCCGCAGCCTGGTCTCGGTCTTCAACGAAAAGACGCTTTGCGGGCTCGGCCGCGAGGTGCAGACCACCGGACTGCTGGCGCCGGATGCGGTCGCCCGCGCGTTGGCGTCGCTGCGGCGGTTTCGCGCGCTGTGCCGGGTGATGAAGATCGGCCGCGTCCATGCCATTGCGACCGCCGCCTGCCGCGACGCCAGCAACGGCGCGGACTTCATCGCCAAGGCCGAACGGATTTGCGGCGTTTCGATTGAAATTCTTTCCGGTCCGCGCGAGGCCAGGCTCTCGGCGCTCGGCGTCCTCTCCGGCGTGCACCGCCCGGACGGCATCGTCGGCGATCTCGGCGGCGGCTCGCTCGAACTGATCGACGTGCGCGGCAACCGCGTCAGCAGCGGCGTCACGTTGCCGCTCGGCAGTCTCGCGCTGCAGGACGCCTCGCATAAATCGCTGAAGCGCGCCGAGCGCATCGTCAACGGCGATCTCGCTGGCGTGAAGCAGCTTGCGCAAGGCCGCGGCCGCACCTTTTACGCGGTCGGCGGCACCTGGCGCGCATTGGCGCGCATCCACATCATCCAGAGCGGCTATCCGCTGCGGGTGATGCACGGCTATGCGATTCCGGCGGCCGAGGCGTTGCTGTTCGCGCGGCGGCTGCGCCGGCTCGCCGCCACCAACATGCTGGCCGATATCGAGTCCGTCGCCGAAGCGCGCCGGCCGCTGCTCACCTACGCAGCGCTGGTGCTTGAGCACGTGATTCGCGTCGGCAAGCCGAAGACCATCGTGTTTTCCACCTATGGGGTGCGAGAAGGCCTGTTGTATTCGCTGCTGCCTGCGCAGGAGCGCGCGCGGGACGGACTGATCTGCGCGGCGCGCACGCTGAACCGATTGCTGTCGCGTTCCGCGCGCCATGCCGAAGAACTGATCGCCTGGACCGACCGCTACCTGCGGATCGCGGGTCTGCGCGAGACCCCCGACGAGCGCCGGCTGCGGCACGCGGCGTGCCTGATGTCCGACATCGGCTGGCGCGTGCATCCGGACTACCGCGGCGAGCAAACCCTGAACCTGATCACCAACGGCAATTTCGGCGCGGTGACGCATCAGGGCAGGGCGTTCATGGCGTTGTCGGTGTATTACCGCTATGCAGGCCTGAGCGAGCACAACGAGCCGCCGCCGATCATGCGGCAACTGGTGACGCCGGCGATGGACGAGCGCGCGCGAATCCTGGGCGCCGCGTTTCGCGTGGCGTATCTGATCAGCGCGGCGCAGCCGGGCGTGTTGCCTGCGACGTCGTTCCGGAGCAAGGGGCGCAAGGTGATGCTGGTGTTCGAACATCGGCTGATTGATCTGGTTGCCGACCGCGTCGGCAGCCGTCTCAAGCAATTGACGAAGCTGTGCGGGCGAAGCGGGACGATCGTGCGACGTTAGCGGTCGCGCGGTTCGCAATGACGAAGCAACTACTCCCGGTCGACGCGAACGACGCGGCCTTTCTCGATCGCCAGCGCCGAGCGGCCCTGCTTCAGCGCCAATGCGGCCTCGCCGAACAATTCGCGCCGCCAGCCGCGCATCGCGCCGACATCCGCCATGTCGCTCGCGGCGATCTGCTCGAGGTCGTCGACGGTGGCGATCACCTTGGCCGCGACCGCGTGGCGTTCCGCCGTCATCCGCAGCAGCACCTTCAGGAGTTCGACGGTCGCAGCCCCGTTGGCGTTGCCGCGCGGCCTTTCGATCTTCGGCAGCGTCGCCGGATCGCGCGCAAGTCCGCGCTGGACCGCGGCGACGATGTCGGAGCCCCATTTCGAGCGGTCGAACCCTCGCGGCAGCGACCGCAGCGCCGCGAGCCGCTCCAGCGAGGTCGGCGCGTGCGTGGCGATGTCGCCCACCGCATCATCCTTCAATACGCGGCTGCGCGGCACGTCGCGGCTCTGCGCTTCCTGTTCGCGCCACGCGGCGACCTCCATCAGCACCGCGAGTTCGCGCGGCTTGCGCACCCTGGTCTTCAGCCGCTCCCATGCGCTTTCCGGATGGAAGTCATAGGTCTTGGGCGAAGTGAGGACCTCCATTTCCTGGCTGACCCAGTCGCTGCGTCCGCGGGCTTTCAGATCGGCATCGAGGGCTGCGAACACGTCGCGCAGATGCGTCACGTCGGACACCGCGTAATGCATCTGGTCCGCGGTGAGGGGGCGGTGCGACCAGTCGGTGAAGCGGTGGGTCTTGTCGGGACGATGGCCGGTGATGCGCTCGACAAGCTGGTCGTAGGCGATCGAATCGCCATAACCCAGCACCATTGCCGCAACCTGGGTGTCGAAGATCGGATGCGGCAGGATGCCGGCGCGGTGCCAGACGATCTCGATGTCCTGCCGGGCGGCGTGAAACACCTTCAGCACGCTCTCGTTCGCCATCAGGTCGAAGAACGGCGTGAGATCGATGCCCGGCGCCAGCGAATCGATCACCACCGCCTCGTCGGCGCTCGCCATCTGCACGACGCACAGCAACGGGTAGTACGTGGTCTCGCGCAAGAATTCGGTATCGACCGTGATGACCTTATGGCCGGCGAGGCGCCTGCACACGGCGGCAAGCTGGTCGGTGGTCGAAATCAGGTCCATGGACGATCCAGCTAGGGCCGAAGCCGGCGGCGGTTGACTAGACACGCTCGCCCGATCGCGATCAAGTTCCGCAGAACGTCTGCAGCACGCGCTGATGCGGTTGCGGCGGGTCGGCATATTGCGCGAAATCCGGCTGTTCGTCGAATGGACGGGCGAGCACCGTCAAAAGCCGCTCGAACGCCGCGAAGTCGTCGCGGCTGACCGCGGCCTCGATCGCTTCCTGCACGCGGTGATTGCGCGGAATGAAGGCCGGATTGACCGCCCGCATCGCGGCCTGACGTTCCGCGCCGCTCTGCGGCTCGGTCGCGATTCGCGCGCGCCAGCGCACCGCCCAGTCGTCGAAGGCGGATGGGTCACTGAACAGCCGGCGGACCCCGCCAAGCTCTGCGGGCTCGATCGCGGCATCGCTCAGCCGACGGAACGTCAGCGTGAAATCGGCGTGGCCCGCCTTCATCGCGGTGAGCAGATCCTGGATCAGTGCTAGGTCCTCGGCCTGCGCATGGAACAGGCCGATCTTGGCGGCGAGGCCCGCCTGATAGGCGGCGTTGAAGATTTCCGCAAAGCCGCCGAGCGCGGTCTGCGCGATCGCGATGCCGGCGTCCTGATCGGCGGCCAATAGCGGCACCAGACATTCCGCGAGCCGGGTCAGATTCCACAGCGCGATCGGCGGCTGGTTGCCATAGGCGTAGCGACCGGCATGGTCGATCGAGCTGAACACGGTGGCCGGGTCGAACGCATCCATGAAGGCGCAGGGGCCGTAGTCGATGGTTTCGCCGGCGACCGACGAATTGTCGGTGTTCATGACGCCGTGAATGAAGCCGACCAGCATCCAGCGCGCGGTCAGGTCGGCCTGCCGTGCGATCACGCCCTCGAGCAGCGCGCGATAACGATCCGGCGCGTCGGCGGCCTGCGGATAGTGCCGCGCGACGACGTGGTCCGCGAGTTGCCGCACGCCGCCGGCGTCGCCGCGCGCGGCGAAATATTGAAACGTGCCGACGCGGATATGGCTCGATGCGACG
>CAXUBE010000258.1:0-3924 GCA_964249215.1 uncultured Rhodopseudomonas sp.
GGATTTCGCCTGGGCGGGCGTGAGCTGCGGCAGCGCCAGGTCGGCGGCGCGCCAGGCGGCTTTCTGGCCGGCGCGGTCGCCGTCGAAACACAGGATCGGTTCGTCCGCCATCTTCCACAACAGCGCGAGCTGGTCCTTTGTCAGCGCGGTGCCGAGCGGCGCGACGGTCGCGGGGAAGCCGGCGCCGACCATCGCGATCACGTCGACATAGCCTTCCACCACGACCAGCGGCGCGCCGTCATGCGCGGCCTTGCGGGCCGGTGCGAGGTTGTAAAGGTTGTCGCCCTTGTGAAACAGCGTGGTTTCCGGCGAATTCAGGTACTTCGCTTGCGCGTCTTTCGCAAGCGCGCGTCCGCCGAAGGCGATGACGCGCCCACGCGCGTCCGCGATCGGAAACATCACCCGGTTGCGAAACCGGTCATACGGCACCGGAATGTCGTCACCGGCGATCAGCAGTCCGGCCTCGACCATGTCGGCGACCGGAATGCCGGCCTTGCCGAGATGCTCTTTCAGAGCGTGGCGCTCGTCGCTCGCATAGCCGATGCGGAATTTGACCTGCGTCGCGGGCGACATCGCGCGATCGGCGAGATAGCCGCGCGCGGCGGCGCCGTTGCGCGACGCGAGATTGGCGGCGAAATAATCCGCGGCCATTTCCATCACGTCATGCAGCGACTTGCGGCGCTGCTCCTGGCGCGCGGCGTCCGGCGTCACCGCCGGCAGCGCCACGCCGGCCATTGCCGCCACGCGCTCGACCGCTTCGACAAAATCGACGCCGTCGGTCAGCATGACGAAATCGAACGCGCTGCCGTTCTTGCCGGACGAGAAATCGAACCACGCCTGCTTTTCGTCATTGACGAAAAACGACGGCGTTTTCTCCTGCTGAAACGGCGACAAGCCCTTCCATTCGCGCCCGGCCTTTTTCAGGGCGACGCGACGGCCGACCACCTCCGACACGAGGACCCGCGCTTTAAGATCGTCAAGAAACTGCGGCGTGAAGCGCATCGGTGATTTTCGCTGAGTCGGAGGGTGCCGCCAACCGATCACGGATATAGAGCCGGCCGGGCGAAATACGAGCGTCTGCCGCGTTCTCCCGGCTATTCACAGGGTCGTCGGGTGGGGTGCACCACGTAAAAGCGCCGCCGGTGCATTGACGCAAATAAAATACATATGTATATATCCTCAGTGAGAGTGGGAAGCAACTTCCGCAGACCTTAATCAACGTTCATGGTGGATGAACCAATCGCGGTCGCACTCCAGGGTCGCGCCGGATTTGAGTGGGACGAACAAAAGCGGCTCGCGAATATCAGCAAACATGGCATCGATTTTTTGGAAGTTGTTTCCCTGTTCGATGACCCTCGCGCGTACACTGTTCGATCATCGGTAGCAACGGAGCCTCGGTACGTGATCGTCGGCCGCAGCACCACGCGGGTAATCAGCGTGATTTTCACCCGACGAGGCGCTGCGATACGTTTGATTTCAGCCCGGCCCGCGCGAAGGAGCGAGAGACAACGATATGGCTGATAAGGGCAATACGGATGAAGCCATCGTGACGTATGTCGGCCGCCTCGGCGACGGGACGCATATCGTGGAGCATGCCGATGGTCGCCTGGAACGGATGAAAAACCAGACTGATTGGGCTGCTATCGACGCGCTCACCGACCAACAGATCGAGGAGGCCGTCCGCAACGATCCCGATTGGTCAGAATTCGAGGATGTCGACTGGTCGAAAGCCGTGCTGGTGATGCCGCCGAAGAAGACGGCGATCTCGATCCGGCTCGACGACGACGTGCTGACGTTCTTCAAGCGCGAAGGCAGCGGCTATCAGCGCCGCATCAACGCCGTGCTGCGCTCCTTCATGCAGCAAAAGGCCAAGCCGGCAAACAAGTCAGCAAACAAGCCGAAAAAACGGGCTTGAACGGTACCGCCGGCGCGCTTCCATGCGACATAAGCCCGCCGCGCGCAATTTTCGCGCGCATGGCTGGATTGCCCTACCGCAGGGGTGCAAAACACGCCATATCGAAGCGACCCGCCGCAAGCAACAGAAACCATGCCGCATCCTGAAGACGTCGCCGCGCAGGGCAAGGGCCCCGGCGCGTGGCTGATCGTGTCGCTCGCCGTCGCCTGCGCCGTGACCGTCGCCAATCTGTACTACGCCCAGCCGCTGGTCGGACCGATCAGCCAGTCGTTCGGCCTCGATCTGTCGACCGCCGGGCTGATCCTGATGACGATCCAGCTCGGCTATGTGCTGGGGCTGTTGTTCCTGGTGCCCTTGGGCGACCTGGTCGAAAACAAGTCGCTGATTCTCATCACCATGGGCTGCCTGATCGTCAGTCTGGTGATCGCGGCTTCGGCGCCGAACGCGGCGCTGTTCTTCATCTCGTCTTTCCTCTTGGGCGTCACCGCCGTCGGCACGCAGATGCTGTTGCCGGTGGTGGCGCATCTGACGCCGGAGCGCATCCGCGGACAGACCGTCGGCACCGTCGTCGGCGGGCTCCTGTTCGGCATCCTGCTGTCGCGGCCGCTGGCGACGCTGGTTGCCGGGCAATTCGGCTGGCGCACGATGTTTGCGGCGTCCTCCGTCGCGATGGTCCCGATCATCGCGCTGTTGGCCATCGCGCTGCCGCGGCGCAAGCCCGAACACGCGCTGACCTATCGCAGCCTGATCCGATCGCTCTGGGAATTGATGCGCGACACGCCGGTGCTGCAGCGGCGCGGCGCCTATCAGGCGCTGCTTTTCGGCGCCTTCATCATGTTCTGGACGGCGGTGCCGATCCTGCTGGAGGCGCCGCCGTTCCAGCTCGGTCATGTCGCATTGTCGGCCTTCATGCTGAGCGGCGTCGCCGGCGCCTTCATTGCACCGCTCGCCGGCCGGCTCGCCGACCGGGGCCGCAGCCAGATCGTGACGTTGGTTTCGATCATCGCGGTGGCGTTCGCCTTCGTGCTGACCTGGATCGGCGGCACCGGCTCGCTGACGCTGATGGTGATCGCCGGCATCGTGGTCGACGCCGGCGCGCAGGCCAATTTCATGGTCGGGCAGCGCGCGATCTACGCGCTGGCTCCCGAGATCCGCAGCCGGCTCAACGCGCTGTATCTGGCCTGCGCGTTCTTCGGCGGTGCGATCGGCTCGGCGATCAGCAGCTACGCGCTCGCGCAGGGCGGCGCGGCCGGCCTCGGCCTGATCGGGATCGGCCTCGCGCTATTGGCGCTGGCGCTGTTCGCGACGGAATTTCTGCGCCGGCGCGACTGATTTACATCGCCGCGAAACGGCCCGAGGCGATCCGCCTGTCCGGCACGACGTCCCGATTGTAGACATAGGTCCAGGCGCTGCTAAGGGTGCCATCGGCCCGCGTCACCGTCATCCTTTGCCTCAGATAGGCGGTGGGCGCGGCGTCGTTCGCTCCGCAGCCCTCGTAGTCGTCGAGACCCGCAAGCAGGTCGCCGCTCGCGGGCAATGCGAACAATTCGCCGAACACCACGTCGCGCGCGTCGTCGGACAGCAGAAGTCCCGGATAATGCGCGACGAGATAGAGCCGGCCGGTGCAACGTGCCTCGCCGACGAAGGCGGCCTCGTCCGACAGGCGCCGTGCCATCGGATTGTCGAAACCCCGCATCAACGTACCGTAGACGAACAGCAACGCGGCCTCGCTCACGCCGGCACGACCTCGTCGCTGATGACGACGAATTTGACGAGGTCCATCCGGCCGAAGCTGGTGGTGAGCGCCACGTCGGCGGCGTCGCGGCCGGTGCCCATCAGGATGCGGCCGATCCGGGGATGGTTGTGGCGGGCGTCGAACGTGTACCAGCGGCCGGACAGATAGACCTCGAACCAGCCGGAGAAGTCCATCGGCGCCGGGTCCGGCGGGATTCCGATGTCGCCCATATAGCCGGTGCAGTAGCGCGCCGGGATGTTCATGCAGCGGCAGA
>CAXUBE010000259.1:0-3900 GCA_964249215.1 uncultured Rhodopseudomonas sp.
CTTGTCGCCCGCGGCGATCCCGCAGCAGCCCGACGTCACCGTGAAATATTCGGTGCTGCTGGGCCTGCCGCCGAGCGTCAATTTCGACGCGCCGGCCGAGACCTTCGCCGACGTCAGCGCCGAAAGCGTCGCGGCATTGCGCAGCAAGCTGAAGTCCTGCGCGGCCCTGCCGGCGAACATCGCCGCGGGCGACAAGGTCCGCATCGTGCTGCGCGTCTCGCTGGCGCCGGACGGCATGCTGACGCGGCCGCCCGATCTGATCGAAGCCAGCGCCTCGGCCAAAGGCCCCGCGCTGATGCAGGGCGCGGTCGCCGCCCTCACCAGTTGCCAGCCTTATGCGATGCTGCCGGCCGACAAGTATCAGCAATGGAAAGTGCTGGATCTCGACTTCACGCCGCAGAACTTCCGGGGCGGATAGCCGCGCGATGCCATTACCGGCACGCGAGGCTCAGGCGAGATGCCGCACCAGCGCAAGCCCGGCAAAGAGGCCGGCGATCGCCAGCACCACCGACCCCGCCACGTAAAGCAGCGCCAGCGCGATCTCGCCGCGCTCGTACAGCAGCGCGGCATCGAGCGAGAACGCCGAGAACGTGGTGTAGCCGCCGAGGATGCCGGTCATCAGAAACAGCCGCGCCGGTTGCGACGCTTCGCCCCTGGTCGCGAGATAGCCGGCGATCAGGCCCATGGCGATGGAGCCGCTGATGTTGATCATGAAGGTGTGGTAAGGAAACGCGGTGCCGAGATAACGCGAACTGACCATGTTGACGACATGGCGCAGCGTCGATCCCAATCCGCCGCCGATAAACACCAGAACATAGTTCATCGCATCGATCCCGCCTCGCCCGATCCTGGCTGCTGATGGAATTTTGCAGCACCTGATGCCGCGCCGCAAATGAAAAGGCGGCTGCCTTCGCGCAGCCGCCTCTTTTGCCGCCGATCGCCCGCGACCGGTGCGCCGCAGATCAAGCCCTGGAATCAGGCTTTGAAATCAAGCCCTGGAATCAAGCCTTGGCGAAAAGCTGATCCACGTAGTCCCAGTTGACAAGGTTCTCGACGAACGCCTTGAGATAATCCGGCCGGCGGTTGCGGTAATCGATGTAGTAGGAATGCTCCCAGACATCGACGCCGAGGATCGGGGTGGCGCCGTGCACCAGCGGGTTCTCGCCGTTCGGCGTCTTGGTGATTTCGAGCTTGCCGTTCTTGACCGCGAGCCATGCCCAGCCGGAGCCGAACTGGCCGACGCCGGCGGCGGCGAAATCGGTCTTGAACTTCTCGAAGCCGCCGAGGTCTTCGGTGATCTTCTTGTCCAGGCGGCCAGGCAATTTGCTGCCGCCGCCGTTCGGCTTCATCCAGTTCCAGAAATGCAGATGGTTGTAATGCTGGCCGGCATTGTTGAACAGCGCGGCGTTCTTGCCGAACGAGCCCTTGACGATCTCCTCGAGAGACTTGCCCTCGAATTCGGTTCCCTTCAGCAGGTTGTTGCCATTGGTGACGTAAGCCTGGTGATGCTTGTCATGATGGAATTCGAGCGTTTCCTTCGACATGTGGGGAGCGAGCGCGTCGTACGCGTATGGCAAATCGGGAAGCGTGAAGGTCATGGGTGCTGTTCCGGAATAATGGGGATGTCGGTGTAACGGGAACCCTTATAGAAGGTTCCCGATGCCATCAAAAGCCAATCGTTCAACCAGCGATCGGCTTTGCCGGCGCGGTCAGGCCGCGCTGGCGACCACGCCGTCGACAGCGCGCCGCTGCGGCGGACGCACATTCATGAGCATCTGCGCGGTGCCGGCGATCAGGCCGATCAGCACCGCGGCCTGCCAGGCGCGGTCATAGTTGCCGAGCCGGTCGTAGATCATGCCGCCGCCCCACGCGCCGATGAAGGAGCCGACCTGATGGCTGAAGAATGCGATGCCCGTGAGCGTCGCCATGAAGCGCAATCCGAACAGATTGGCGACAAGTCCGTTGACCAGCGGAATCACGCCCAGCCACAGCGAGCCCATCACCGCTGCGAATACGAGCGTCGAAGCCACCGACGCCGGGAAATAGAAATACGTCGCGATCGCCATCGAGCGGACGATGTAGATGCCGCCGAGCAGATATTGCTTCGGATAGCGCCCGCCGAGCCAGCCGAACGCATAAGAGCCCAGCACGTTGAACAGCCCGATGATCGCCAGCGCCTTGGCGCCGAGCGACGGATCGAGCCCGCAAATGTCGAGATAGTTCGGCAGATGCGTGGTGATGAACACCAGTTGCAGCCCGCACACGAAAAACGCGACCGCCATCACCACGAATCCGGAATGGCCGAGCGCGGTCTGCACCACGCTGCCGATGGTCTGCGTGGTGTCGTCCGCCTTGTCGATCTCGATCCTGTCGGCGCGGCCGGCGAACAGCGCCGACGGCAGCATGACCGCGACCAGCCCGAGAAAGCCGATCAGCGCGACCTTCCAGCCCGACGTGGTGATCAGCGTCTGCGCCAATGGCGAAGCGATCACGAGGCCGAGCGAACCGACCGCCGACACCGCGCCCATCGCGACGCTGCGCCGGGCCGGCGACACGGTGCGCGAGGTCACCGTCATGGTCATGCTGGACGCGGTGCAGGACAGCGCGAGGCCGATGCAGAATCCGGCGCCGACGGTGAACACCAGCGCGGAGGTCGCGACCATCATCAGCACCAGGCCCGCGGCATAGACCAGCACGCCGGCGAGCATCACGTAGCGCGCGCCATATCGGTCGGCGAACAGTCCGACCATCGGCTGGGTTACGCCCCAGACCACGTTCTGCAGCGCGGTCGCGAGCGAGAAGTCGGCGCTGGTGATGCCGATGTCGCGGATCACGGAGGGCTGGAACAGCCCGAAGCTCTGCCGCATGCCCATCGCGAGGCTGAGCAGCACCGCGGCGCCGATCAGGATCGACCAGCGCTGGAAGCCGTCGAGTTGAGCTGCCTTCATCGAACGTTCCTCGCCGTGCCGTCGCTTTGTCGCAAGGCTTACACCGGATTCGCCGGCATATCATCCAGCTCGCGGGGATCGAGGGGATGCGCTGGGCGCAGGGGTCGGCGCCGGCCCGCATCGGCGGTGTGGTTCACGCGCCGAGGCTAGGCCTGCATCGCCTTCAGCGTCAGTGCCGCGGAGGCGTAGCCGCCGCGCGCGCCGTCGATGAAATGCACGTGGTTGCTGCTCAGCGCCGAGGGCGTGAAGCACGTCATCATCGCCGCGTCCTGCCGAAACAGTCCGTAGGTCACGATGCCGGCGGCGGAGGCCGCCGAAAGCTGCTGCTCCAGCGCGTTCGCAATATCCGGCGTGCAATCCAGGATCATCCGCAGCGCGTCGTCATATTTCCGGAAGTCGGAATTCTCGACCACCTGCTGCACGTAAGTCTGCGGCGAGAAGCCCCCGACATTGATCTTGAAGCGCATGATGATGTAGGCGAGCAGCGTGTGCAGCAGAATGGCGGCGCGCCTGCGGCGCAGCGATCCGCCGCGCATCGCCCTGGCTTCGTAATCATAGGCCCGCGGCGGCCAGCGAATCGGCGGGCCGCCCTGGGGCACCGGCCGGCCGGCATCGGGGCTGCGTTCCACCAGCGCGACGGTCTCCTCGATCACCCGCCGCACCAACGCCGGATCGGCTTGCGGCGACGGCACGATCAGCACCGACAGGATCACGCCCTGCGCCGACGGCATTTCCTCGAACCGGCATGACAGGCCGTCGAGGTTGGGCTGCGTGCCGGGCGGCGCCACCGGCACCGCGAATTCGCCGCGTTTCATCGCGGCTTCGGCCCAGCCGAGCCCGCCGCCGGTGAACATCGCGTAGGACACGTTTGGCCACGGCCCGAACCGCGCGACCCGCACGTCGAGCCCCTGCGCGCGGATCGCTTTGATCGGCACCAGCGCGATGCGCATCC
>CAXUBE010000260.1:0-3893 GCA_964249215.1 uncultured Rhodopseudomonas sp.
TCAGCTTGTCGTAGTCGAGGATCTGGCCCTCGCGGGTGTTCTCGACCTTGTAGGACACCTTGCGCACCGGCGAGAACAGGCTGTCGACCGGAATGAGGCCGATCGGCGCGTCTTCCGGGCGATTGCGCTCGGCGGCGACGTAGCCCTTGCCGGAGGCGACGGTGAATTCCATGCGGATCTCGGCGCCCTCGTCGAGCGTGCAGATCGGCAGCTCGGGATTGAGCACCACCACGTCGCCGACGGTCTGGATGTCGCCGGCGGTGACGGTGCCGGGTCCCTGCTTCTTCACGACCATGCGCTTGGGGCCTTCGCCCTGCATCTTGATCGAGATGTCCTTGATGTTCAGCACGATGTCGGTGACGTCCTCGCGCACGCCGGCGATCGAGGAGAATTCGTGCAGCACGCCGTCGATATGCACCGACTGCACCGCGGCACCCTGCAGCGACGACAGCAGCACGCGACGCAGCGCGTTGCCGAGGGTCTGGCCGAAGCCGCGCTCGAGCGGCTCGGCGACCAGCGTCGCGTAGCGGCTGGCATCGCTGCCCGGAGTGACCTGAAGCTTGTTCGGTCGGATAAGTTCTTGCCAATTTTTCTGGATCGTCACTGTTTCACCCATCCTGGTCCAGCTCCTGTCGTCGATCGCTGGCCGTTGGAAATTGCGGGATCAGTCCGCGCGGTCAATCTGCGAAATGTCGCCGGCGGCAACGCCGCCTGCGGTCAGCCATCAAACACGCCGGCGCTTGCGCGGCCGGCAACCGTTATGCGGGATCGTCGTCACGTCGCGGATCGACGTCACCGTGAAGCCGGCGGCCTGCAGCGCGCGCAGCGCCGATTCGCGGCCCGAACCCGGACCCGCGACCTCGACTTCGAGGGTGCGCATGCCGTGCTCCTGCGCCTTCTTCGAGACGTCTTCCGCCGCGACCTGCGCGGCGTAAGGCGTCGACTTGCGCGAACCCTTGAACCCCATCGTGCCGGCCGACGACCAGGCGATTGTGTTGCCCTGCGCGTCGGTGATGGTGATGGTCGTGTTGTTGAACGACGAATTGACGTGCGCGATGCCCGACGCGATGTTCTTGCGCTCGCGTCGGCGGACGCGGGTGGCTTCCTTGCCCATTCCCAAACCTTTCCTGTGATCTCAAGCGCCGCCGTCGTGCCAGCGGCTACACCAAAATGCGAATGGCGAATGGTGAGTAGCGAATAGGGCTGCCCTACTCGCTATTCGCCACTCCCTATTCGCCGCTTACTTCTTCTTGCCGGCGATCGACTTGGCCGGACCCTTGCGCGTGCGCGCGTTGGTATGGGTGCGCTGGCCGCGCACCGGCAGCCCGCGGCGATGGCGCAGGCCGCGGTAGCAGCCGAGGTCCATCAGCCGCTTGATGTTCATGCCGGTCTCGCGGCGAAGATCGCCCTCGACCATGTAGTCGCGATCGATCACTTCGCGAATCTGCAGTACTTCGGCGTCGCTAAGCTGATTGACGCGGCGATCCGAAGGTATCTTCACCTTCTCGATGATATCGGCGGCGTTCTTCTGGCCGATGCCATGGATGTACTGCAGCGCGATCAGCACGCGCTTGTTGGTCGGAATGTTCACGCCGGCTATACGGGCCAAGGCCTTTTCTCCTGTCGCCAGCCTCGTCGGGCCGGCCTGTTTCGCTATCGCCTGCGCGATCTTTGCTATCGCGTGAGAGATCGTTTCGTGTGTCTTGTCCCGTGTCTTGGGCCGGTGGCCGCAAACGCGAACACGACGCCCTTCCCCTTGGGTCTCATGGGGCCCGGCATCGTCTGAATCTATCCGACGGAATACGCGCCTTATTAGAGGATCGCACCGGGTTCCGTCAACCAGTCCTAGGCCTTGGCTCGCTTTTTCGTGACCTTTTTGCCGGCCTTTCCGGGTTCGGCCGCGACCTTGGCGCCGTTGCGGACGGCGGGCCTGCCGGACGACTTTGCCGCCGCGGCTTTGGTCTTTTTCGCAGCCTTCTTGCCGGTTCTTTTGGGCGTCTTGCTCGCCGTCCTGGGGACCTTGACTGCCCTGCCGGCGGTCTTCCGGGCCATCCCTGCCTTGGCCGTTTTGGCCTTGGCCGTCTTGGCCTTGGCAGTCTTGGCCTTGGCCTTGGCCGTCTTGGCCGTCTTCCTGGCGGCTTTCTCGACGTCGACCGCGTGGATCGCCGCCAGGATGCAGTTGATCTCGCGGGTGACGTGCTCGATCGTCATCATGCCGTCGACGGTCAGAAGCTTGCGCCGCTCCGAATAATAATGGATCAGCGGCTCCGTCAGCGCACGGTAGCTCGCCAGCCGCTTCGACAGCACGTCCGGGGTGTCGTCGATCCGCACCTCTTCCCCGCGCGCCATCATCTCGGCGACGCGGGTTTCGACCCGCGTCAGCAGCGCGCTTTCGTTGACCCGCAATTCGACCACGGCGTCGAGCTTGATGTGCTTGCGCTTCAGCAGGGCGTCGAGCGCCTCGGCCTGCGGGACGGTGCGCGGAAAGCCGTCGAGGATGAAGCCCTTGGCCGCGTCCGGCTGGTCCAGCCGGTCGGAAATGATGCCGATCACGATCTCGTCCGGCACCAGGCCGCCGCTCGCCATGATGTCCTTGGCCTTGAGGCCGACCGGCGTTTGCGCGGCGACCGCGGCGCGCAGCATCTCTCCGGTCGAGAGCTGAATGATGCCGTGACGATCAATCAGTCGAAGCGCCTGCGTTCCCTTGCCCGCCCCCGGCGGCCCGAGAAGGATCAATCTCATCGCTTGCGGCCCCTCAGCTTCGACTTCCTGATCAGCCCTTCATACTGATGCGCCAGCAGATAACCCTGCACCTGCGCCACGGTATCCATCGTCACGCTGACGACGATCAGCAGCGAGGTGCCGCCGAAGTAGAACGGCACCGATGCGTAGGATATCAGGATTTCGGGGATCAGACACACGATTGCGAGGTAGCCGGCGCCGAGCACGGTGATCCGCGACAGCACGTAGTCGATGTATTCCGCGGTCCGCTCGCCCGGACGGATGCCCGGAATAAAGCCGCCGTGCTTCTTCAGATTGTCGGCGGTCTCGGTCGGGTTGAACACGATCGCGGTATAGAAGAACGCGAAGAACACGATCAGCGCGAGATACAGAAACAGAAACAGCGGCCGGCCATGGCTGAGCTGGGTATTGAGCCACTGAAACCATTCCGGCCCCTTGCCGGCGTTGAAGTTCGCGACCGTGGTCGGCAGCAGCAGCAGCGAGGAGGCGAAGATCGGCGGGATCACGCCCGAGGTGTTGAGCTTGAGCGGCAGATGCGAGGACTGCCCCTCGAACATCTTGTTGCCGACCTGGCGCTTCGGATACTGGATCAGGAGGCGGCGCTGGGCGCGCTCCATGAACACGATGAAGGCGATCACCACCACGGCCATCACGACCACGATCAGGATCAGCCCGGTGGACAGCGCGCCCTGCCGGCCGAGCTCGAGCATGTTGGCGAGCGCGGAGGGCAATTCGGCGACGATGCCGGCGAGAATGATCAGCGAGATGCCGTTGCCGATGCCGCGCGAGGTGATCTGCTCGCCGAGCCACATCAGAAACATGGTGCCGCCGGTCAGCGTGATCGCGGTCGACAGCCGGAAGAACAACCCCGGATCGGCCACGACATTGCCGGCGCCCTCGAGCCCGACGGCGATGCCGTAGGACTGAAACGCGGCGAGCAGCACGGTGAGATAGCGGGTGTACTGGTTGAGCGTCTTGCGGCCGGACTCGCCCTCTTTCTTCAAGGCTTCTAGCTGCGGCGACACCGTGGTGAGCAACTGCACGATGATCGATGCCGAGATATACGGCATGATGTTCAGCGCGAAGATCGCCATGCGGTGGATGCCGCCGCCGGCGAACATGTTGAACATGCCGAGGATGCCGCCGGCCTG
>CAXUBE010000261.1:0-3003 GCA_964249215.1 uncultured Rhodopseudomonas sp.
GCGGAACAGCGCCAGCGCCCAGAAGTGCGGCGGGGTCCAGAAGAAGGTGATGAGGAACAGCCAGACCGGCTCCATCGCCAGCGAATTGGTCGCGGCGGCCCACGCCACCACCGGCGGCAGCGCACCGGCGGCGCCGCCGATCACGATGTTCTGCGCGGTCAGGCGCTTCAGCCAGATCGTGTAGACCACGACGTAGAAGAAGATGGTGAAGGCGAGCAGCGCGGCGGCGAGCCAGTTGACCAGGATGCCGAGCGTCATCACCGAGAACAACGCCAGCGTCATGCCGAAGGTCAACGCTTCGGGGCGGCTGACCCGGCCGCGCGGGACCGGGCGGTTGGCGGTACGCGACATCAGCGCGTCGATATCGTCCTCGTACCACATGTTCAGCGCGCCGGCGGCGCCGCCGCCGACCGCGATGCACAGGATCGCGGTGATCGCCTCCACCGGATGCGGATGCCCCGGCGCGAGGAAATATCCGACCAGCGCGGTGAACACGACGAGCGACATCACCCGCGGCTTCAGCAGCGCGACGTAGTCGGCAACGCCCGCTTCGGATATGTACGGCGGAGCAAGATCGATATGTCGTTCAACGATCGACAAAATGAAGCGTCCCATCGGGTTTTGCCGTCACGCCCCGCAATCTTTTCAGGGCACGACGTGCATCTCAAGCATTGCCGTCATCCCCGCGCAGGCGGGGATCTCGTAAACGCAGGCGCTTCGTTCGAACGAGAGAACGAAGCGTACTGGGTCACCCGGTCTTCGGGCGCAAAGAGCGCCCCCGCCGGGCGATGACGCCGCGTTATGACGCGACGCCAATGCGCTGCTACTGCACCCGCGGCAGCACTTCGAACTGATGGAACGGCGGCGGCGACGACAGCGTCCATTCCAGCGTGGTGGCGCCGGCGCCCCACGGATTGGCGGCGGCCTGCTCCTTGCGCACGAACGCCTGGATCACGCCGTAGATGAAGATCAGCACGCCGAAGCCGGAGATGTAGGAGCCGATCGACGACACCAGGTTCCAGCCGGCAAAGGCGTCGGGATAGTCGACGTAGCGGCGCGGCATGCCGGAGAGGCCGAGGAAATGCTGCGGGAAGAACACCAGGTTCACGCCGACGAAGGTGAACCAGAAATGCGCCTTGGCGATCGGCTCCGAATACATGTAGCCGAACATCTTCGGGAACCAGTAGTACCAGCCGGCGAAGATCGCGAACACCGCGCCCAGCGACAGCACGTAGTGGAAATGCGCCACCACGTAATAGGTATCCTGCAGCACGCGGTCGACGCCGGCATTGGCGAGCACGACGCCGGTGACGCCGCCCAGCGTGAACAGGAAGATGAAGCCGATCGCCCACAGCATCGGCGTCTTCAGCTCGATCGAGCCGCCCCACATGGTGGCGATCCAGGAGAAGATCTTCACGCCGGTCGGCACCGCGATCACCATGGTGGCGGCGACGAAATAGGCCTGCGTCGCGCTCGACATGCCGACCGTGTACATGTGATGCGCCCACACCACGAAGCCGATCACGCCGATCGCGACCATCGCATAGGCCATGCCGAGATAGCCGAACACCGGCTTTTTGGAGAAGGTCGAGATGATCTGCGAGATCATGCCGAAACCGGGCAGGATCAGAATGTAGACTTCGGGATGGCCGAAAAACCAGAACAGATGCTGGAACAGCACCGGGTCGCCGCCGCCGTCGGCGGAGAAGAACGTGGTGCCGAAATTGCGGTCGGTGAGCAGCATGGTGATGGCGCCGGCGAGCACCGGCAGCGACAGCAGCAGCAGGAATACCGTAACCAGGATCGACCACACGAACAGCGGCATCTTGTGCAGCGTCATGCCGGGCGCGCGCATGTTGAAGATGGTGGTGATGAAGTTGATGGCGCCGAGGATCGACGATGCGCCCGCGATATGCAGCGACAGGATTGCGAAGTCGACCGCGGGGCCGGGATGGCCCGACGTCGACAGCGGCGCGTAGATGGTCCATCCGGCGCCGACGCCGTTCGATCCCGGCTCGCCCTCGACGAACACCGAGCAAACCAGCAACGCGAACGACGCCGGCAGCAGCCAGAACGAGATGTTGTTCATGCGCGGGAACGCCATGTCGGGCGCCCCGATCATCAGCGGCACGATCCAGTTGCCGAAGCCGCCGATCATCGCCGGCATGACCATGAAGAAGATCATGATCAGCCCATGGCCGGTGGTGAACACGTTGAACTCGTGCGAGGTCGCAAAGATCTGGACGCCCGGGTTCTGCAATTCCATGCGGATCGCGACCGACATCGCGCCGCCGATGATGCCCGCGACGATCGCGAACACCAGGTACATCGTCCCGATGTCCTTGTGATTGGTCGAATAGACGAAGCGGCGCCAGCCGGTGGGATGGCTGTGCTCATGATGGTCTTCGTGGGTATCGTGGGCGGTTGCCGTCGTTGCCATGACCTCAATCCTTCGACGTTGTCGTTGTCGCTGCCGCCGTCACTTCGCCGGATCGGCCGCCGCCACCGTGCTCAAGCCGCGGTCGTCGGTGGCGAACTTCTTCTTGGCCTCGTCGCGCCAGGCCGCATAGGCCTGCTCGCTCACCACGTGAACTTCGATCGGCATGAAGGCGTGGTCCTTGCCGCACAGTTCCGAGCACTGGCCGTAATAGACGCCCTCGCGCGTCGCCTGGAACCAGGTCTCGTTGAGACGTCCCGGAACGGCGTCGATCTTGATGCCGAAAGATGGCATCGCGAAGGAATGGATCACCTCGGCGCCGATCACCTGGACGCGGATGACCTTGTTCACCGGCACGTACATGGCGTTGTCGACCCCGAGCAGCCGCGGCGGCGGAGGCGACACCTTCGCCCGCTCGGCTTCGGTCAGCATGATCGAGTCGAACTCGAACTTGTCGTCCGGATAGCTGTAGCTCCAGTACCACTGCTTGCCGGTCGCCTTCACGGTCAGGTCGGCGGTCGGAATGGTCTGCTGGTAGAACAACAGCTTGAACGACGGGATCGCGA
>CAXUBE010000261.1:3013-3868 GCA_964249215.1 uncultured Rhodopseudomonas sp.
CCAGCACGGAGTTGTGCGTGGTCCGCGTCGGCACCGGATTGGCCTTCGCATTGAAGCGGAAGATCACGATCACCAACAGGACGAGCACGAAGACCGTGATGACGGTGATGATCCAGAACAGGAAATCGTGGAACCACACGATGTTTTCCATCACCGGCGAGGCCGCCTCCTGCAGGCCGATCTGCCATGGCGAGGGTTGGCCGAGGCCGGCCTGGGCGGCCGTGGTGGCCACGACGGCGGCGATGACGCCCGACACGACCTGCAAAAGCATCCGCATCCGCAAAAGCATCCGCATCGTTGGTTCGCTCCTTCGGCCGATGGTGGCCGCGATGGGCCCTGAATTGCGTCGCACGCGAGCGGGCCGGCTCCTATCGGGCCGTTCGTCGCAGCGGCATCGAGCACCGGTGCGGACCTCCGGCGAGGCCGCGGCAACCGGAGGAATCCCCTGCCTCTCAAACCACAATTCCACCGCGCTCGCAACGTGCCTCGTCATCTGTCGCATGCGACAATCCGCGGCGGTGAGCGAAAAATTTAGGCGTCTCCCGCTTTCCGGATGTTCGCGGCTGGATTTACCAATCCTTGACATGGCGGCGGCGCACTATAGTCAGGCTTGATCGGCAGTCTCTCCCGCGGACCCCCGATTCGTTACAAGCCCGGCCCGGTTCACGAAATCGGCCGAGGGATCATGCGATGGCCCACATCCGCAAAGCCCCGCTCCGCTGTCGGACCGGCCCGGTCCTGGCGGCGCTCGCCCTGTCGCTTGCGGCCGGGTTTCCGGCGGACGCGTCCGCGCAGGGCGTGGTCAAGTCGGTGCACGGCGACTGGCAGGTGCGCTGCGACACGCCGCCCGGCGCG
>CAXUBE010000262.1:0-2055 GCA_964249215.1 uncultured Rhodopseudomonas sp.
CCGCTGCCGTCCGTTGCGACGGCGCCCGCGACCACCGCCGCGCTTAACGTCGCGACGGCGGGCGGCGCGCCGGTGGCGTTGAAAGACCTCGCGGTCGAGATCGCTGCCACCGCGCAGAGCGGCAGAAGCCGCTTCGACATCCGGCTCGATCCGGCCGACCTCGGCCGCATCGACGTGCGGATCGACGTCGACCGCCACGGCCAGGTGACCTCGCATCTTTCCGTCGAAAAACCCGAGACCCTGGCGATGCTGCGTCAGGACGCGCCGAACCTGCAGCGCGCCCTCGCCGATGCCGGATTGCAGACCGGCGACAGCGGCCTGCAGTTCAGCCTGCGCGACCAGCCGTCGCCGCAAGGCAATGGCGGCGGCAACGACAATGGCCGCACCGCGCATCGGCTGGTGGTGAGCGAGGACGACGCCGGCCCCGCCCCCGCCGGCCGCAATTACGGCGGAACGTCCGGATCGGGCGGCGGCGTCGACATTCGAATTTAGGAGCTCGCCATGGCCATCGATGCAGCGCTCGCCTCCTCGCCGGTCTCCGGCGCGGCCTCAAGTTCAAGTTCGACCGCGGCGACCTCGTCGACGCCGGGCATCGCGGACAATTTCCAGACCTTTCTCACGCTCTTGACCACGCAGCTCAAGAACCAGAACCCGCTCGATCCGCTCGACACCAACCAGTTCACGCAGCAGCTCGTGCAATTTGCCGGCGTCGAGCAGCAGTTGAAATCCAACGATCAGCTCGCCTCGCTGGTGAAGCTGCAATCCACGGCGCAGGCGAGCCAGGCGCTGGATTTCGTCGGCGCCACCGCCGTGGTCGACGGCCAGACCTCGCCTTTGACCAAGGGCGTGGCGGCGTGGGGACTGAGCGTCGACAAGCCTTCGACGGTCGCGCTGTCGATCCAGAATTCCGCCGGCCAGACCGTGTTTCAGGGCAACTACACGATGAGCGCCGGCGACGACCAGTCGTTCGTATGGGACGGCAAGGGCAATGACGGCACGCAATGGCCGGACGGCAACTACACGATTTCCGCGATCGGAAAGGATGCAGCGGGCCAGAGCGTCGCGGTGTCGACCGAGATCCACGGCGTGGTGGATTCCGCCGATTTGACGCAGAGCCCGCCGGTGCTGTCGATCGGCAAGCAGACCTTCACCCTCGACAAGGTGAAGAAGATCGTCCGCGCCGGCACTTAGAGCGTGATGACTTCTCTTCGATTCGTCATCCCGCTCGATCCTTACTGCTGAGCATGATCCTTTCGGAAAACCGGTACCCACTTTTCCGGATCATGCCCTAGCCGCCCGCCGCCAGCCGGTCGGCGAAGTAAGCGATGGTTTTGCGGTAGATCGTCGCCCTGTTCCATTCGCGCATCGCTTCGAAATTCGGCGTGCCCTCGCCGTAGGGCGCGCCGTTGCGGAAGCCCGCAGTGTGCAGCAGGTTGGCGGTCGAGGCCAGCACGTCCGGCACGCTGTGGCGCAGGTCGACGCGGCCGTTGCCGTCGAAATCGACGCCGTATTTGATGTAGCTCGACGGCAGGAACTGGGTCTGCCCGATCTCGCCGGCATAGGCGCCGATCATGTCGCGCAGGCCGAGGTCGCCGCGCTGCACGATCTTCAGCGCCGCCAGCAGTTCGCCCTGAAACAGGTCGGTGCGGCGGCAATCATGCGCCATCGTCGCCAGCACCCGGAACACCGGCAGCTTGCCCATGTCGCCGGCGCCGAAATCCGTCTCGAGCCCCCAGATCGCAACCAGGATCTGCGGCGGCACCCCGAACTGCCGCTCGATCCGCGACAGCAGCGAGGCGTGGCGCTGCATCATCGCAAGCCCGGTGCGGATGCGGCCGGGGCCGACGCGGGTCGAGACGTATTGCTCGAAGCTCTTGTTGAAGGTGCCGCGCTGGCGCCGGTCGAAGGCCAGCACGCTTTGATCCTGCGTCACGCCGCCGAGGGCCTCGGCGATCACGCCTTGCGAGATGCCGGCGGCCTGCGCCTCCGCCGACATGCCGGCGACAAAGGCGTTGAAATCGCCGCCGCAGCGCGCCGCCTGCGCGGGGAGCGCGG
>CAXUBE010000262.1:2065-3854 GCA_964249215.1 uncultured Rhodopseudomonas sp.
CGGCGACCGCGGCGACGTCCTCAGCATCCTCCTCGAGGCACGCGACGACGACGGACGACAGGGCGGCAAGGCGAACTCTGATCATCGGCGGGATCCTGGCACTCTCGTCATCGAATGGTTTCTCTCAGCCTGCGCATGCAGACGGACAGAGGCGGCGAATCCCTTGATCGCCGATGCTACACGGCGCGGTGCGCATTGTCCTGCTTTCCCCGCATCTTGAAAGTGTCACCTGTATCTTCGAGGGCTGGGATGACTGGGTCGCCCGGTCAAGCCGGGCGATGACGGCAATACAAAACGCACCATCGCTGCGATGACGGCGGTATGAAACGCACCGTCGCCATCCGCGAAGGCGGATGGCCCAGTATTCCACATCGGTGATATTCAGATCAGAGACGCGAACAGATCGTCCCGGTCCCAATGCGTTGCCTGCATTTCTGAGGGCTCGGATTACTGGGTCGCCCGGTCAAGCCGGGCGATGACGGCAATACAAAACGCACCGTCGTTGCGATGACGGCAATACGAAACGCACCGTCGCCATCCGCGAAGGCGGATGGCCCAGGGCTTGCGCAACCCGCCATCCAGGCTACGCGATACGCGCATTTCACGCGGCGCTCGGCAGCTACCTCCTCCTCCGCGTCTTGCTCGCATACATCGCAAGGTCGGCGCGGGCCAGCGCCTGTGCGGCGTCGGTGTCGAACGCCAGCATGTCGATGCCGACCGACGCCCCGACAGTAATCGCCGCGCCGCCGACATTCAAACGCAGCCGGTCGATCGCGGCTTCCAGCGCCGCGGCCTTGAGGCGCGCATCGGCCTCGCCGAGATTCCATAGTAGCAGCGCGAATTCGTCGCCGCCAAGCCGACCAACCAGGTCGGAGGCGCGAACCTCGCGCCGCAGCACCTCGACCACCGCTTTCAGCACCTGATCGCCGGCGGCGTGGCCGTGCGCGTCGTTGATCGGTTTCAGCCGGTCGACATCCAGCACCATCAGCGCCGCGCCGGCACGGTAGCGGCGGATATAGGCGATCGCGCGGGTGAGTTCGCGGGTAAAGCCGCGGCGGTTGGGGATATCCAGCAGGAAATCGGTATCGGCGGACGCACGCAGCGCGACGATCTCTGCCCGGGCGTCGCCCAATTGCGCGGTGAGATCGCGGATCGTCGCCTGCGCCGCGGCGGCTGACCTGACGCCCGCGGCTTTCGCGGCACCGCCGGACCGCAGACGCGACGGCGGCCCGCCGCTTCGTTTCTTTGTCATCGGATCAGCCGCTTGCCCCGCATCGCGCAGTGAGGATAGTGCATTTCGTGCGCCTTGCCAGCGCCCGCTCCATCCTATAATTCGGCGTTATCTTTCTGGATTCTCGAAAGAATTGTTTATGGCCGTCGCGGTCGCGATCATTATGGGCAGCCAGTCCGACTGGGACACGATGCGCCATGCCGCCGAAACGCTCGATGCGCTCGACGTGGCTCATGAGGCGCGGATCGTCTCGGCGCATCGCACGCCGGAACGGCTCTATTCGTTTGCCAACGGCGCCAAAGCCGCGGGCTTCAAGATCATCATCGCCGGCGCGGGCGGCGCCGCGCATCTGCCGGGCATGGCTGCTGCGCTCACCGAACTGCCGGTGTTCGGCGTGCCGATACAGTCCAAGGCGCTGTCCGGTCTGGATTCGCTCTATTCGATCGTGCAGATGCCGGCTGGCGTTCCGGTCGGCACGCTGGCGATCGGCAAGCCGGGCGCGATCAACGCCGCGCTGCTTGCCGCAAGCGTGCTGGCGCTGACCGATGCGGCACTGGC
>CAXUBE010000263.1:0-3845 GCA_964249215.1 uncultured Rhodopseudomonas sp.
CCTGGGGAACCGGTCGGCGAAGTCTTCCCTCGTCGAGTACGCTTCCGTCGGCTGTCCCGTCTGCGGCCAGTGGGCCCGGGAGGTCTATCCGACGATCAAGGCCAAATACATCGACACCGGCCGCATCCGCTTCACCTATCGCGAGATGCTGGTGGGCAGCGGTGTGGAGCTGACCTCCGGCGCGGCCGGCTTCGTTCTCGCCCGATGCGCGGGCGACAAGAAGTATTTCGCCGTGATCGAGTCGATCTCCCGCAATCAGGACAAGCTGTTTCAGGTCCCGCGCGAGACACTCTTGGCCATCGCCCGCAGCTGCGGGATGACGGAAGCCGAGTTCAACGGCTGCATCGCCAACGACGCCGCCTACACCGCGCTGAATGCGCGCGTGGAGCGCAACAGCAAGCTCGGCGACGTGAGCGCCACGCCGACCTTCGTGATCAACGGCCACAAGCTCGACGCCGGCTACCAGCCGCTTCAAGCGATCGAGGCGGCGCTTCAGAAGGCGTAGCCGTTCGCCATCGGAAAAAGGTCGCTTCGAGGTCGAGAGGTTGGCTGAGGGACTAGGACTCGAACCTAGAATGACGGTACCAAAAACCGCTGTGTTACCATTACACCATCCCTCAACACGCGCCGGGCGAGGCCCCGCGAAGGGCGGCCGTCGGATGCGAGGCGGGTGAGATAGCGCAAGGCCTTGGGGCTTGCAACACAGGCCCGGACCCCGCCGACCGGCCCTGTCGGAGCTTTGCTTGCGGCGGCCGGACCCCTCCCCTATAAGCCCGCTTCCGGCGATCGGAGTGTGGCTCAGTCTGGTAGAGCACTGCGTTCGGGACGCAGGGGTCGCAGGTTCGAATCCTGCCACTCCGACCAGAACATCATTCGTTTTTTCGTTTCAGCCAGCGTTCCGGTAAAGTCAACCACCGATTAAACCGTCGAACGTGCCGGCCTCGTTGGCCGATTGCCGTCGCGGAAGCCTCGCAGAAAAGCGCGACGCTGACGGCGGCGGCAGCGAGATATCTCGGGACTCATCGATCCGAGAGCATGATCCAATTGATGGCAAGCAAACTTTGAAATTCAATTCTCACGCCGTCGCTATTTAATGCCGCGGTATTCGCCTCAGCACCGTTGCCGGCATTCGTCGCGACCTCTTGACGGGATTTGCACATGTCTTACCGCCGGCTTGCCGTTTCAACCTTCCTCGCTTTGACGGCCGTGGTCGTCACGATACCTCTTGCCTATGCGCAGCAACCTCTGACGACGCGGGTCAGAGGCACGATTGAAAAAGTCGAGGGCGGCTTGCTTGTGGTGAAGTCCCGGGAGGGCAACGACGTCCGCGTTCGAATCGGCGAGAAGACCGGCGTCGTCGGGCTGAAGAAGATCGGCTTGGGCGACATCGAGCCCAATGCTTTCGTCGGCGTGGCGGCATTGCCGCAACCCGATGGATCGCAGAAGGCGATCTCGATCCATATCTTCCCGGAAGCACAGCGCGGCTTCAACGAGGGGTCCCGCCCTTACGATGTCCGTCCCAACAGCTCGATGACCAATGGCGCAGTTGCGAACAGGGTCAGAAGCACCGGAGGTGACGTTCTCACCATCACCTACAAGGACGGCGAGAAGAAAATCTCGGTGGCTCCGGATACATCGATCGTTCGGTTCGAGCCGGGTGACCTGTCGGAGTTGCGCCCGGGTGCGCAGATCGTCGCGACCGTTACCGAGCGATCCGACGGCCTCAAAGACGCCGTGCGCATCAATGTCGGACGCGACGGGATCACGCCCGCGATGTGACGACCGTCGGGTCGGCGGCGAAGGCTGGCCATCTTCGAACGTTGTCGCACCTAACGCTGCCTGCTCGGGCTCGTATTGGGCGGCAATTGCCGTTCGGCAGCCTCGTTTTCCGGGAGACGGAAGCGATTATCCTGCGCCTTGCGTCGATGCGAATGAGCAAACGTTGCGGCGGTCTTCGGCGACATCGCGCATGATCACCGCGATGTCGCCGTCGACTGCCGGTTCGTGACATAGAGCTTGCCTGCGGTCCGGAAAATCCGGGTCATTATGACAATAATTTGCTTCACGCAAATCCGTTGCCATCCGGCCCGCCACCTTCCACGAATCGGCACCGGCCTGCATCGGCAAGGTCGCGGCCCGGCACCCGGACGTGCTAACGTCCGCGGCAGAGGAAGCCTTAAGATCGGAGACATGAAATGGACTACCCGAACGTGCAGTTGCTGATCGACGGAAAATGGCGTCCGGCCGCCTCCGGCAAGACCATTCCCGTGCTCAATCCGGCGACCGAAGAGGTGGTCGGCACCGTGGCGCATGCCGGCAAGGCCGACCTCGACGAGGCGCTGGCGGCGGCCGAGAAAGGCTTCAAGGCCTGGCGCGCGATCTCGTCCTACGACCGCTCCAAGGTGATGCGCAAGGCGGCCGATCTGATGCGCGAGCGCGCCGATACGATCGCGACGCTGATGACCATGGAGCAGGGCAAGGTTCTGGCCGAGGCGAAGATCGAGACCATGATCGCCGCCGACATTATCGAATGGTTCGCCGAGGAAGGCCGCCGCAGCTATGGCCGCGTGATCCCGGCCCGGCTGCCCGGTGTCTATCAGATGGCGATCAAGGAGCCGGTCGGAACCGTCGCCGCCTTCACGCCGTGGAATTTTCCGATCAACCAGGTGGTGAAAAAGATGAGCGCCGCGCTCGCCGCCGGCTGCTCGATCATCGTCAAGGCGCCGGAAGAGACGCCGGCCTCGCCCGCCGAATTGATCAGGGCGTTTGTCGATGCCGGCGTGCCGGCGGGCGTGGTCAATCTGGTCTACGGCGTGCCGGCCGAAATCTCGGAATATCTGATCCCGCACCCGACCATCCGCAAAATCTCCTTCACCGGCTCGACCAAGGTCGGCAAGGATCTCGCGGCGATGGCGGGCCAGCACATGAAGCGCGTCACCATGGAGCTCGGCGGCCACGCGCCGGTCATCGTGTTCGACGACGCCGACATCGAATCGGCGGCCAAGATCATGGTCGCCGCGAAATACCGCAATGCCGGCCAGGTCTGCATCTCGCCGACCCGCTTCCTGGTGCAGGAAGGCGTCTACGACAAGTTCATCAAGCAGTTCGTGGACGGCGCCAACGCGATCACGGTCGGCAACGGGCTGGATGCCAGTTCAAAGATGGGCGCGCTTGCCAATGACCGCCGCATCAACGCCATCGAGACCATGGTGCAGGACGCCGTCGGCCACGGCGCGAAGCTCGCCGCCGGCGGCAATCGCGTCGGCAACAAGGGGTACTTCTTCGAGCCGACCGTGATGACCGACGTTCCGACATCGGCGCGCGCCATGAACGAGGAACCGTTCTCGCCGCTGGCGCTGATCTCGCCGTTCGCGAAGTTCGACGACGCCGCGGAGGAAGCCAACCGGCTGCCGTTCGGTCTTGCATCCTACGCCTTCACCAGGTCCGCCAAGACCGCGTCCGCGATCGGGGCCGCGGTGGAAGCCGGCATGATGTCGATCAACAGCTTCGCATTGGCGCTGCCGGAGACGCCGTTCGGCGGCATCAAGGATTCCGGCTACGGTTCCGAAGGCGGCACCGAGGGGATCGACGCCTATCTCAGCACCAAATTCATCACCCAGACCGGCGTGTAACCGCGCTGTCGGCAAGTGACGATTGCGAGCGCGCGCCGCCCTTCCGCTTGGGTGGGCCATCGTATATGAGAGATTTGCACTCACCGGGGCGAAGCATGGTCCATCGATTGACGACGGCGCGATCCACCGTGGCGGCGCGGCGTTGGCGCAATTCCGCCGCGGCCACGCTGATGGCGATCGCCGCATTTGCGGCGATCGCCATCAGCGTGGCCG
>CAXUBE010000264.1:0-3827 GCA_964249215.1 uncultured Rhodopseudomonas sp.
ATCGCCGCGAACGCCGTGCCGGGCGCGGCTCCGCGGGGCGGCAGCGAGGCCGGCACGAAGCGGAGCATCGCCTTGATGCGGCCGAGCAGCGTCGGCTGCGACAAGCTTTTCGGATCGGGCAACAGCCCAACCAGCGGACGCGCCAGCCGGCCCATCACCATGCCGATCCGAAACAGCGCCGGCCGCGGCAGCATCCAGGCCAGCACGGAACGCAGCGCCCAGTCGGCCAGCGGACGGGTGTAGTCGTCCTCGATCCGTACCCGCGCCTGATCCACCAGATGCATGTAGTTCACGCCGGACGGACAGGTGGTCATGCAGGCCAGGCACGACAGGCAGCGGTCGATATGCTTGACGACCTCCGCGGTCGGCGGCCTGTCGTTCTCCAGCATGTCCTTGATCAGATAGATGCGGCCGCGCGGACTGTCGAGCTCGTCGCCGAGCAGCACATAGGTCGGACAGGTCGCGGTACAGAATCCGCAATGCACGCAGGCGCGCAGGATCTTGTCCGCCTCGGCGATATCCGGATCGGCCAGTTGCGCGAGACTGAAGCTGGTTTTCATGTCGCGGATTCCCGCATCATTCGCCCGCGGTTGAGGATGTCGACGGGATCGAAGCTGTGCTTGACGCGCCGGCCGAGCGCCGCCAGAGCGCGATCCTGCGGATGAAACACATCGATCCTCTTTCGCAGCTCGATGCCGCCGCGGATCATGGTGGCATGGCCGCCGATCTGGTCGACGCTGCGGCGTAATGATGACGCATGGCCGCCGTCCGCGTTCGGCAGCGCAGCCCAGATCAGCCCGCCGCCCCAATCATACATCACCTCGCCGCCGCTCCGTTGCGCCAACGCTCGCCCGAACGCGCCGCCGGATGCCGGCGGGCAGACGATGCGCCACACCGTGAAATCGCCGAACGGGCCGTTCGCGGCGAACGGCGCGACGTCGCGCACCGCCGCCCACAGCGCCGCTGAGCGCTCGTCGTCGACCATCTCCACCGCGCCGAAACCGCCGAGCGTCGCGCCGAGCGACGCGGCGCGGTGCTTCACCGAGGCCGCGATGCCTTCCAGCCGCAGCAGCGTGATCGCCTGTGCCGCCGCAAGCGCGCCGAGCACGCCATTGCCTGTCGAATGCGGCAGATGCGCCGCGCCGGACACGTCGAACGGCGATCCGAGCGCCGCCGTCATCGCCTTGTTGGCGGCAACATCGTCGAGGCCGCGCAGCACGAGCGTGCGCTCGCTTTCCGGCCGCGGCATCACCTTCAGCGTCACTTCCGTCATCACCGCCAGCGTGCCCCAGGAACCGGCGAGCAGCTTGCAGAGGTCGTAGCCGGTGACGTTCTTCACCACGCGTCCGCCGGCCTTGAAGCTATCGCCGAACCCGGACACCGCGTGCGCGCCGAGCAGATGGTCGCGCGCGCCGCCGGCCTTGATCCGCCGCGGCCCGGCAAGACCCGCCGCGATCATGCCGCCGATGGTCCCGACCCCGGCCGACGTGCCCAGCAGCGGCGCGGTATCGATCGGCTCGAAAGCGAACTGCTGATTCTTCGAATCGATCAGCGACTTGACGTCGGTCAGCGGCGCGCCGGCCTCGACGGTGATGATCAGTTCGTTCGGCTCGTAGGCGGTCACGGCGTTGAGCGCCGAGAGATCGAGCACCGCGTTGGTCGCCATCGGCTGGCCGATCGCGCGCTTTGAGCCATGGCCGACGATCTCGAGCGGCTGTTCGCTGGCGATCGACCGGCGAACGACGTCCTCCACGTCCTGCGCATCGCGGGGCCGTAGCGAGGTCACGATCGACCACCCATCGACGCGGCTCTTTTCCCTCCCGCCGCTCTTGCGGTGGGAAGGGTGGCCGGACCCTTTCGGCCGGTCGGGTGGGGGAATATATTGAACGACGTGATAAAGGCTTCCACCCCGGCCTCCGCATCCCGACGATGCTTCGCATCGCGGGCGCTCGGCCGACCCTCCCCACGCAAGAGCCAGGGAGGGAGGCCATCACCGCTCGGCAACATCATCCACATCACCTTCAAAACCTCGGCAAATCCGGAAACGCCAGTCTGCCGCCATGGACATGGACGCGGCCCAGTTCGGCGCAGCGATGCAGCGTCGGAAACACCTTGCCGGGATTGAGCAGGCCCTGCGCGTCGAACGCGCATTTCAGCCGCTGCTGCTGGTTGAGATCGACGTCGCTGAACATTTCCGGCATCAGGTCGCGCTTCTCGATGCCCACCCCGTGTTCCCCGGTCAGCACGCCGCCGACCTCGACGCAGAGCCGCAGGATATCCGCGCCGAAATCCTCGGCGCGGTCCATCTCGCCGGGCTTGTTGGCGTCGTACAGAATCAGCGGGTGCAGGTTGCCGTCGCCGGCATGAAACACGTTGGCGACGCCGAGGCCGTATTTGGCCGACATCTCCTTCATGCGCGTCAGCACCAGCGGCAATTGCGCGCGGGGAATGGTGCCGTCCATGCACAGATAGTCCGGCGAGATGCGCCCGACCGCCGGAAACGCCGCCTTGCGGCCGGACCAGAACAGCAGCCGTTCCTTTTCCGAGGTCGAGATCTGGCAGGTGGTCGAGCCGCAGCCGAGCGCGATCGTCTCGACGCGGCTGATCAGTTCGTCGACCTCGATGCCGGGGCCGTCGAGCTCGATGATCAAGAGCGCCTCGACGTCGAGCGGATAGCCGGCATGGACGAACGCCTCCGCCGCGTGGATCGCGGGCCTGTCCATCATCTCCATGCCGCCCGGAATGATCCCGGCGCTGATGATGTCGGCGACGCATTTGCCGGCCGCTTCGACCTCCGCGAAGCCCACCATCAGCGCGCGCGCCATTTCCGGCTTCTGCAGGATCCGCACCGTGATCTCGGTGATGACGCCGAGCAGGCCCTCGGAGCCGGTGATGATGCCCATCAGGTCGTAGCCTGACGTTTCGGCGGTCTTGCCGCCGATTTTGATGATCTCGCCGGTGATCAGCACGATCTCGCAGCCGAGCAGATTGTTGGTGGTCATGCCGTATTTCAGGCAGTGCACGCCGCCGGAATTCTCCGCGACGTTGCCGCCGATCGAGCAGGCGATCTGCGACGACGGATCGGGCGCGTAGTAGAACCCGGCGTGGTCGACCGCCTGGCTGATCGCCAGATTGGTGACGCCTGGCTCGGTCACCACTGCGCGGTTGTCGAAGTCGATCTCGCGGATGCGCTTGAACTTGCCCAAGCCGAGCAGCACGGCGTCGGCCAACGGCAGCGCGCCGCCGGACAGCGAGGTGCCGGAGCCGCGCGGCACCACCTTGACGCCGTTGTCGAAGCAGTATTTCAGCACCCGCGACACCTGTTCGGTGGTGTCCGGCAGCACCACCACCATCGGCGGCTGCCGATACGCCGTCAGCCCGTCCGACTCGTAGGGCAGCATTTCCGCGGCGCTGTCGATCACGCCCTCGCCGGGCACGATCCGCCGCAGCGCCGCGACGATCTCGCCGCGGCGCGACAGCACCGACCGGTCGGGTTCTGGCATCAAGATCGTCATGCAGCGTCCTTTCGCGCGGTCGCGCCGCGTCCGACGTGATTGCGGTCAGGCACCGACCAATGCCCGAGCCGGCATCACGGCCTGCACCACGAGGCCGCGGGCGCGCGCGTCCATCACGCCGACCGCGCGCAGCGCCAGCAGCGTGACGGTCTGCACCGCGTCGCGCAGCCGGCCGGGATCGTCGAAATTATCGGTAGCGAGCGGCCCGACCAGCGATTCGTGGACCGCGCCCAGCAGCGCGGTCGCGGCCAACGCGGTGTCCTGGGCCGGCAGATGTCCGGCGCGGACCGCGGCGCCGATGCGCAATTCGAT
>CAXUBE010000265.1:0-3802 GCA_964249215.1 uncultured Rhodopseudomonas sp.
CCGCGCCAGCCGCTCCGCCCGGGCCGATACGGCGGCGGGCGCTGACGTCGGTCACGCCGCCCGCCGGAACGGCGGTCGATAGTTCCTTGTCGCCGGCATTCGCCGCCACCGGTGCGAAACCGGTCAGCGCCGTCGCCGCGACTGCGACGATCGCCGCGATGCGGGCGGCGGACGAAATCAGGCTTTTGCGCGTCAACATATGCGTTGTCCTTGTGCTGCGATGGCCTCAAAGGCCACTCGGAGAAACAACGTGCCCGCCGGACGATGGTTCCAGGGGGAACCCGGCGGTTCGCGGCCCTTTACCCTGCCGCGAGCTGGCGGTCGAGCTGATGCAGCACCTGATAGCAAGGCAATACCTGCGCCACGCTGGAATTCGGCTCGCGGCCCTCGCGGATCGCCGCGAAGAATTCGCGGTCCTGCAGTTCGATGCCGTTCATCGAGACGTCGACCGTGGAGACGTCGATCTTTTCGTCCTTGCCGGTGAACAGATCGTCGTAGCGCGCGATGAACGTACCGTTGTCGCAGATGTAGCGAAAGAACGTGCCGAGCGGGCCGTCATTGTTGAACGACAGGCTGAGGGTGCAGATCGCGCCGTCGGCGGTTTTAAGCTGGATCGACATGTCCATCGCAATGCCGAGCGCCGGATGGATCGGGCCCTGCACCGCATTGGCCTGCACGATCGGCGAGCCGCACTGATACGCGAACAGGTCGACGGTGTGCGCGGCGTGGTGCCAGAGCAGATGATCCGTCCAGCTCCGCGGCTGGCCGAGCGCGTTCATGTTGCTGCGGCGGAAGAAGTAGGTCTGCACGTCCATCTGCTGGATCGCGATCTCGCCGGCGACGATCTTCTTGTGCAGATACTGATGGCTCGGGTTGAATCGCCGGGTGTGGCCGCACATCGCCACCAGCCCGCTGGCCTTTTGCAGATCGGCCACCGCCTGCGCATCGGCCAGCGAATCCGCCAGCGGAATCTCCACCTGCACGTGTTTGCCGGCCTTCAGGCAGGCGATCGCCTGCGCGGCGTGCATCTGGGTCGGCGTGCACAGGATCACCGCGTCAACGTCGGGCAATGCCAGGCTGTCGGCGAGTTCGGTGGACGCGTGCGCGATGCCGTATTTCGCCGCGATCTCCCGCGTCGCGTCGAGCCTGCGCCCGACCAGCGACACCACCTCGACGCCGTCGATGTTCCTGATGCCGTCGAGATGCTTGGTGCCGAACGCGCCGGCCCCTGCCAGCGCGACCCTGATCGTGCCGGCCATCAATTGTTCTCCAGGATCAGATGGCCGACGGCGGTGTTGCTCGCGGGTACGTGGTAGAAGCGATGCTTCACCGCGGGCTTGCTGCCGCCGGCAACGTCGCTCATCGCGCCGCGCGCGATCAGCCACATCACCAGTTCGATGCCTTCGCTGCCGGCCTCGCGGACGTAGTCGATATGCGGGACCTTCGACAGGCCCTCGGGGTCGGCGATCAGCCGGTCGAGGAACGCGGTGTCCCATTCGCGATTGATCAGGCCGGCGCGCGGTCCCTGCAATTGATGGCTCATGCCGCCGGTGCCCCAGATCTGCACGTTGAGCGGCTCCTCGTAGGATGCGATCGCGCGGCCGATCGCCTGGCCTAGCATGTAGCAGCGCCGGCCCGACGGCGCCGGATACTGCACGACGTTGACCGCGAACGGGATGATCGGGCAGGGCCAGGCCTGCGGCTGGCCGCACATCAGGCTCAGCGGCACGGTGAGGCCGTGGTCGACGTCCATCTTGTTGACGATGGTAAGATCGAAATCGTCCTGAATCACCGATTGCGCGATATGCGAGGCGAGTTCGGGGTGCCCGATCACCTTCGGCACAGGGCGCGGGCCCCAGCCCTCGTCGGCGGGCGTGAACTCGGCCGCGGTCCCGATCGCGAAGGTCGGGATCAGATCGAGGCTGAAGGCGGTGGCGTGGTCGTTATAGACCAGAAAGATCACGTCCGGCTTTTCGTCCTTCAGCCATTGCTTGGAATATTCGTAGCCCTCGAACACCGGCTGCCAATAGGCCTCGCCGGTCTTGCCGAGATCGATCGCGGCGCCGACCGCGGGAATATGCGAGGTGTAGACGCTGGCGGTGATGCGGGCCATTATTTCTTCTCCTCGACCGAGCGGTTGCCTTCGATCGAGCGGCCGCCCTTGATCATCATCTCGCGATATTGCTCTTCGCTCATGCCGGTCATGCTGCCGGCCATCTGCTGGAAACTCCTGCCGTCGGTGGCGCCGATCTTGGCGAGGAAGTAGATGTTGCCGCCGAGCGCGATGCATCTGTTGAGGTCGCGATCGAGCACCGCCTGCTTCTGCGCCTCGCTCATCGGCCACTCGTCGAGATAGGCGCGCTCATCGGCCTTGAAGCGGGCGCGGTTGTCGGCCTTCATCAGCGACATGCAGAACTGATTGAGGTGATAGCCCAGCCGCGACATCTCGGTGTCGAAGATGGTCGTGCCGGGCACGTCCTTGTAGGGCTTGTCGAGGGGCATGGCGGTCTCCGCAAAGTCGATGAAGTCGTAAAGCAATCTACGCGCCGGTCGTCATTCTTCCGGCCAGTACAGCCGCATAGGGTTGTCAACCAGGAGCTTGCGCTGAAATTCGGGCGTGGTCGCGATCTGCGGGATGAAGTCGACCAGAAGCCCGTCGTCGGGCATGTGGTCCTTCAGGTTGGGATGAGGCCAGTCGGTGCCCCACAGCACGCGGTCGGGAAATGTCTCGACGATCCGCCGCGCGAACGGCACCACGTCGCGATAGGCGTTGCGCTCGCCGTTCAGCGCCGGCGGCCCAGCGACCGACAGCCGCTCCGGGCAGCTCACCTTGGACCAGACGTTCTCGTGCTGGCGCATGAATTGTTCGAACAGCGCGAATTCCGGTCCGTCCAGCGGCTTGGTCACGTCGGGCCGCCCCATATGGTCGACCACCACGGTGGTCGGCAATGCCGTGAAGAAATCCCATAATTCCGGCAGGTCGACCGCCTCGAAATAGATCACCACGTGCCAGCCGAGCTGCTTGATGCGGCCGGCGATCTCGATCAATTCATCCTTCGGGGTGAAGTCCACCAGCCGCTTGACGAAGTTGAAGCGCACGCCGCGCACGCCGGCCGCGTTCATGGCCTCGAGCTCGGCATCGCCGACGCTGCGCGTCACGGTCGCGACGCCGCGCGCCTTGTCGCCGGAATGGGTCAGCGCATCGACCATCGCGCGGTTGTCGGCGCCGTGGCAGGTCGCCTGCACCACGACGTTGCGGGCAAAGCCGAGATGATCGCGCAGCGCGTAGAGCTGGTGCTTCGACGCATCGCAGGGGGTGTATTTGCGCTCCGGCGCGAACGGGAATTCGGCGCCGGGGCCGAACACATGGCAATGCGCGTCGACCGCGCCCTGCGGCACCTTGAACGCCGGCTTCGAGGGGTCGTGATACCAGTCGAGCCAGCCGGCGGTCTTTTCAAACGCCGGCGCGGCGCGTGGGCTTAATGTGTCACTCATGGCTCGGTCCGTTCTTCACCGCGGCGAGAATCCGGTCGGCCTCGACGCGCCAATCGGAACTGCGCGCGAAACCCTGATCGCCGCGCGCGCCGAACGTGCCGGCGTCGGCCTGATCCGCGACCCAGGCCTGCCGCTCCGCGGTGCCCTGCGACGACCACGGCGTCAGCCCGGCTTCGCGCACGGTTTCGGCGACTTCGCGCACTTCTTCGCTGCGGCGGCGACCGTGCGCGATCGCGCGCTGGAAGAAATACGCGCCCTGCTTTTCCCAATCGATGCCCGGAAAGGTTTCCGTCAGCGACGCCAGCAC
>CAXUBE010000266.1:0-3797 GCA_964249215.1 uncultured Rhodopseudomonas sp.
TGTTCAAATTCACCGACGCGTTTTCCGGCACCATGACCGCGCCGTTCGTGATCGACCTCGGTTTCTCCCGCAACGACTACGCCGCGATCGTCAAAGGCGTCGGGCTCGGCGCGACGCTGCTCGGCGGCTTTGCCGGCGGCTACCTGGCGCGGCGCTATCCGCTCGCGACCAGCCTGTGGATCGGCGGCGTGCTGCAGGCCGTCGCCAACCTGTCGTTCTCATGGCTGGCGCTGGTCGGCGTCGATCAGTGGGCGCTGGCGCTGGCGATCACCGTGGAGAATTTCACCAGCGCGATCGGCACCGTGATCTTCGTCGCCTATCTTTCCGCGCTGTGCCGCAATCCGCTGCACACCGCCACGCAATACGCGCTGCTCACCGCGCTCGCCGCGGTCGGCCGCACCTATCTGTCGTCCGGCGCGGGCTATGTCGCCAAGGCCACCGGCTGGCCGGCGTTTTTCGTGATCTGCGTGGCGGTCGCGGTGCCGAGCCTGCTGCTGCTGGCCTGGCTGCAGCGGCGCGGCCATTTTGCGGCGCTGGGGGCGGCGCGGGCATAGTCGCAGCGTGCATCATATCGTGCCGTCACCACCCCGCGAAAGCGGGCGGCCCAGTATTCCCGGGCACGTGTTTAATATCGACGCCCTGGAATACTGGGTCGCCCGGTCAAGCCGGGCGATGACAGCACAGCATTCGTAGGGTTGGCACGGCAAAAGGGCGCCTTTGCCAACCCGCAACGACAACTATGACTTCCGCAGCGGCGCGTCCACTTCACCGCGGTGCAGCCGGCGCGGCTTTAAAACAGCGTCCGCTGCCGCATCGCCGCCGACAGCGTACCCTCGTCGAGATAATCGAGTTCGCCGCCGACCGGCACGCCATGCGCGAGCCGCGTCACCTTGACGCCGGCCTCCTGCAACAGGTCGGTGATGTAGTGCGCGGTGGTCTGGCCGTCGACGGTCGCGTTCAATGCCAGGATGATTTCCGTGACGGCGCCGGCATGCGCGCGCGACACCAGCGCGTCGATCGTCAGATCCTGCGGGCCGACGCCGTCGAGCGGCGACAGCGTCGCGCCGAGCACGTGATAGAGCGCGTTGGTGGCATGCGCGCGCTCCAGTGCCCAGAGATCCGCGACGTCGGCGACCACCACGATGATCGACGGATCGCGGCGCGGATCTGTGCAGATCGTGCACGGGTTCTGCGTGTCGATGTTGCCGCAATTGGTGCAGACCTGGATTTTGGCGATCGCGACCGCGAGCGCCCCGGCCAAAGGCGCCATCAGAGCCTCGCGCTTCTTGATCAGATGCAGCGCGGCGCGCCGCGCCGAGCGGGGCCCAAGCCCCGGCAGCCGCGCCAGCAACTGGATCAAGCGTTCGATTTCGGGGCCTGCAACCGCAGCGGCCATGCTAACCCAGGCCCATCCCCGGCGGCAGCGACAGGCCGCCGGTCAGCGCCTGCATCTTTTCCTGCATCGCCGCCTCGGCCTTGCGATGCGCGTCGCCGCAGGCGGCAACGATCAGGTCCTGCAGCACCTCGATCTCATCCGGCTTGAGCAGCGACGGATCGATGGTGACGGCCTTGATGTCCATCTTCGCGGACATCCGCACCCGGACCAACCCGCCGCCGGAAATGCCCTCGACCTCGACGTGGTCGAGCTCTTCCTGCATCGCCTTCATCTTCGACTGCAATTGCGCAGCCTGCTTCATCATGCCGAGAAAATCAGCCATGCCTCGTTCCTTTATTCGTCGTCGACCGGTTCGGCGGGATCGTCGCCACCGGCCGCGGCTACCGGCGGTTCGGAGGCGAGCTTGCGCACCTCGACGACCTTGGCGCCCGGAAATCGCGCCAGCACCTCCTGCACCCGCGGATCGGATTCCGCGGCGCGCTCGCGCTGGTTCTTCTGCGCCTCGCCCTGCGCGCGTAAGGTCGGCTGGCCGGGTTCATTGGAAACGATCACGGTCCAGCGCCGTCCGGTCCATTGCTCGAGCTTGCGCGACAGATCGTTGATCAGCATCCGCGAGGCGCTGCGCTCCAGCGCGAGCTCAAGCCGGCCGTCCTCGATCCGCACCAGCCGCACGTCGGCTTCCAGCGCCGCGCGGGTCATCACGTCGCGTTTCTCGGCGGCGAGCGCCACGAGTTCGGGAAAGGTCGCGATCCGCAACGCTGCGGGAGCCGGTTGCGCGGCGGGCGCGCTCATCTGCGGGCGCGTTGCGGATTCGGCATTGCCGCGCGTCATCGGCGCGTGGCGCGGCGGCGACGACGGCGTGGCGGATGAAGACTGCGCGGATGCCGAGGCCGAGGCTCCGCGCGTATGGCTCACGGCCTGCGCCGAGGCAGACGCGCCGCCGTTTTGCCCGAGCATCCGGATCGCCTCGTCCGGCGTCGGCAGGTCCGCGACATAGGCGATCCGCACCAGCACCATCTCGGCGGCCGCGGCCGGCCGCGTCGCGCCCTGCACCTCGGTGATGCCCTTCAGCAGCATCTGCCACATCCGCGACAGCACGCGCATCGACATCTGCGCGGCGAACGCCCGCGCGTGCACGCGCTCGGTCTCGCCGAACGCGACGTTGTCGGCGGTCGCCGGGACGATCTTGACGCGGGTGACGAAGTTCACGAATTCGGCGAGGTCGCTCAGGATCACGATCGGATCGGCGCCGGTGTCGTACTGCTCGCGGAATTCCGCAAAGCCCGCGGCGATGTCGCCGCGCGCCAGCGCGTCGAACAGTTCGATCACCCGGGTGCGGTCGGCAAGCCCCAGCATCTGCCGCACCGCATCGGCGCGCACCGGACCCGCGGCGTGGGCGATCGCCTGATCGAACAGCGACAGCGAATCGCGCACCGAGCCTTCGGCGGCGCGGGCGATGATGCCGAGCGCTTCGGGCTCGGCCTCGACATTTTCCTTATCGGCGATGCCCGCGAGATGCGCCATCAGCACGTCGGCATCGACCCGGCGCAGGTCGAAGCGCTGGCAGCGCGACAGCACCGTCACCGGCACCTTGCGGATTTCCGTGGTCGCGAACACGAATTTGGCGTGCTCCGGCGGCTCTTCCAGCGTCTTCAGGAACGCATTGAACGCCGCGGTCGACAACATGTGCACTTCGTCGATGATGTAGACCTTGTAGCGCGCGCTCGCCGGCGCGTAGCGCACGCTGTCGTTGATCTGGCGCACGTCGTCGACGCCGGTATGCGAGGCGGCGTCCATCTCCAGCACGTCCATGTGGCGGCTTTCCATGATCGCCTGGCAATGCACGCCCGGCACCGGCATATGGATGGCCGGGCCTTTCACCGAACCGTCCGCCATCTCGTAGTTCAGCGCGCGCGCGAGAATCCGCGCGGTGGTGGTCTTGCCGACGCCGCGCACGCCGGTGAGGATCCAGGCCTGCGGAATCCGCCCGGTCTCGAACGCGTTGGAGACGGTACGGACCATCGGCTGCTGGCCGATCAGGTCGTCGAAACTGTTCGGGCGGTATTTGCGCGCCAGCACGCGGTAGTGCCGGCCGATGGCCGGCGCGCCGCCGAGATCGAAGCCGGACTGGCCGGCGTCGCGCGAAGCGGGAGGCACTGCGGAGGGGCCAGCGTCGTTCATCGATCGGTCCGCAATTGCACGTCTCTCGAAACCGGATTGCGGAACAGTTTGGCATCGCAGCCGGAACGCTTGCACTGCTAAAGCCTTGCACTGCCGGCATGGCCGCGGCGTTGCCGATCGACCGGCGCAGCGCCGCGCCAGAACAGGTAGGAGACTGACGAGCGACCCGATCCGGACCTCGTTAGGGCTGCTTCCTTCCGGACCTGACCCGGTTGGCGAG
>CAXUBE010000267.1:0-3462 GCA_964249215.1 uncultured Rhodopseudomonas sp.
GCCCGCAGAGCTATCATCATCTGCCGCAATTGCTGGCGCGCGCGCGCCGCGACGGCCGCGCGCTGGAAACCGAATTTCCGGTCGCGGACAAGTTCAGCGTGCTGCCGCCGCCGCGGCCGGACGCGATCCGCGCCCGCGGCGTTTCCGCGTTCGTCACCGTGCAGGAAGGCTGCGACAAGTTCTGCACCTTCTGCGTGGTGCCCTATACGCGCGGCGCCGAAGCCTCGCGGCCGGCGGCGAAGATCGTCGACGACGTCAAGCGCCTGATCGACCATGGCGTGCGCGAAATCACGCTGATCGGCCAGAACGTCAACGCCTATCACGGCGACGGCCCGGACGGGCGCGCATGGCCGCTCGGCCGATTGCTGGAACGCCTCGCCGCGATTCCGGGCGTATTGCGGATGCGCTATTCCACCAGCCATCCGCGCGACGTCGACGACGCGCTGATCGAAGCGCATCGCGATCTGCCGGCGCTGATGCCGCTGGTGCATCTGCCGGTGCAGTCGGGCTCGGACGCGATTCTCGCCGCGATGAACCGCAGGCATACCGCGGACGATTACCGCCGCGTCGTCGAGCGCTTTCGCGCCGCGCGGCAAGACATTGCATTTTCATCGGATTTCATCGTCGGCTTTCCCGGCGAGAGCGAACGAGATTTCGCCGCGACGCTCGCGCTTGTCACGCAAATCGGCTACGCTTGCGCCTACTCGTTCAAATATTCGGCGCGGCCCGGCACGCCGGCGGCCGAAATGCGGGAGATGGTGCCGGCGGCGGCGATGGAAGAACGGTTGCAGCGACTTCAGCAATTGATCGACAGCCAGCAATCGGCCTTCAACCGCGCCGCGATCGGCCGGACCGTGGACGTGCTGTTCGAGCGCGGCGCGCGCAACGCAGGCCAGGTCGTCGGCCGCACCGCCTATCTGCAGCCCGCCCATGTGATGGCGCCGGACGACATCGTCGGCAAGATCCTGCCGGTGACGATTGCAAGCCTCGCGCGCTACAGCCTGCTCGGCGAACTCGCGGGGCCGGCGCGCCCCGGTGCGTCGATTCCCGAATCTCCCGTCCCGATCGGAGCCTGAACCCTTGCCCAAAAGCGTTTCGGATCTGCCGTCGCTCGCTCCACGCCGCAAACCGGACCGCGATATCCAGGCCGCGCCCGAGACCCAGGTGGTCGTGGCGTTCGACGACAACCGCGCCGCGTCCGCGCTGGTCGGCCCCTATGGACAGAATCTCGCGATCGTCGAACGCCGGCTCGCGGTGGTGGTCGATTCGCGCGGCAATCACATCACCATCGCGGGCTCGCGCGAAGGCTGCGACGCCGCGCGCCGCGTGCTGGAGACGCTGTACGCGCAGGCGATGCAGGGCGCCGAGCTGGCGCAGGGCGACGTCGAGGGCGCGATCCGCGCGGTGATCGCGCAGGGCTCGCTGTTCGAATTCGACCCCAAATCGTCGGCGTCGTCGTTCGAATCGATCAACCTGCGCAAGCGTCCGGTGCGCGCGCGCACCGCCGCGCAGGATTCCTACATCCGCGCGCTGAAGCGCCACGAACTGGTGTTCGGCATCGGCCCGGCCGGCACCGGCAAGACCTGGCTGGCGGTGGCCCAGGCCGCGCAATTGTTCGAGCGCAAGGAGGTCGACCGCATCGTCCTGTCGCGTCCCGCGGTGGAAGCCGGCGAGCGGCTCGGATTCCTGCCCGGCGATCTGCGCGAGAAGGTCGATCCGTATCTGCGCCCGATCTACGACGCGCTGTACGACCTGATGGATTCGCGCATCGTCGAGCGCGCGCTGCAGAGCGGCGAGATCGAGATCGCGCCGCTCGCCTTCATGCGCGGACGCACGCTGACCAACGCCGTGATCATTCTCGACGAGGCGCAGAACACCACCTCGATGCAGATGAAGATGTTCCTGACGCGGCTCGGCGAGAACAGCCGGATGATCATCACCGGCGACCCGAGCCAGGTCGACCTGCCGAACGGCCAGACCTCGGGGTTGGCGGAAGCCACGCGGTTGCTCGACGGCGTCGAGGGCATCGCCCAGGTGCGCTTCACCGCGGAGGACGTGATCCGTCACGAATTGGTGGCGCGGATCGTCGCCGCCTATGAGGGATTGCCGCAAAAGCCCGCGAGCGGCCTGCGCTGATGCGGCACAGCAATCGCGACACGCGCCCGGTGCCGGCGGGCCGGCGCCGGAAGACAGCGAGCGGCCGATGACGCGCCTTGCCGTACCCGCAACCGAGGTTATGGTCGTCGCCGCCTGCTGGCAGGCTGAGGGCGACGCCGAGGCCGTCGTGCTGCGCGCGATCGAAGCCGCGGCCGAATCGGTCGACGCCGAGACCGGCGACGCCGAGCTTGCCGTGATGCTGACCGACGATGCCGGCATCCGCACGTTGAACGCCAACTGGCGCGGCATCGACAAGCCGACCAACGTGCTGTCGTTTCCCGCGCTGCAGCCCCCCGGCGGCAAGGAGTTCGACGACGCGCCGCGCATGCTCGGCGACATCGCGATCGCCTACGAGACGGTGCGGCGCGAGGCCGACGACGAGCGGAAGCCGTTCGCGCATCATCTCAGCCATCTCGCGATCCACGGCTTCCTGCATCTGGTCGGCTACGGCCACGACAGGGACGGCGAGGCCGAGGCGATGGAAGGTGTCGAGCGCCGCATCCTCGCCGGCCTCGGCATTCCGGATCCCTACGCGGATCAGGATCGGGTGAACTGACATGCCGGACGGCGATCCCAGCGATCCTTCGGCTAAAGACGGCGCGCGCGGCACCGCCAATCTGCCGGCGGTGATCCATGAAGGCGAAGTGTTGCGTCCCGCCGCGGCCGACAACTGGCTGACCCGCGCGATCCGCACGCTGTTCGGCTGGAAGCCCGGCTCGGTGCGCGACGATCTGCAGGTCGTGCTCGACGCCAGCCCGCCCGACGACACCGGCTTCTCGGCGATCGAGCGCACCATGCTGCGCAACATCCTCGGCCTGCACGAGCGGCGGATCGCCGACGTCATGGTGCATCGCGCGGATATCGTCGCGATCAAGCGCGACATTCCGCTCGGCGAGCTGATGGGCCTGTTCGAGAGCGCGGCGCATTCGCGCCTCGTGGTCTATGACGAGACGCTCGACGATCCGGTCGGCATCGTCCACATCCGCGACCTGCTCGCCTTCATGACCTCGAAGGCGAGGCTGCCGGCGCCCGGCGCCGCCAAGCGCAAGAAAACCCAGCCCGCCGGGCTCGATCTGCGGTCGGTCGACCTGACGATGTCGCTGTCGGACGCCAACATCATCCGCAAGCTGATCTACGTGCCGCCGTCGATGCGCGCGATCGACCTGCTGGCGCAGATGCAGGCGTCGCGGATTCACCTGGCGCTGGTGGTCGACGAATATGGCGGCACCGACGGGCTGGTGTCGATCGAGGACATCGTCGAGCAGATCGTCGGCGAAATCGACGACGAGCATGACAGCGACGAGC